>JBEDEC010000087.1:0-9554 GCA_041175905.1 Bacteroidota bacterium | reverse complement strand
TCTTGTTTTTACAGTGGGTGGCCAAATAGGGTAAATCCCCCCCGGTTAAGACCACGTTAAAGTTCCGGTACCGGGTTCTATAGGCGTCAATAAAGCCATCGATCTCAAAAGCCATCCCTTTTAGAACCCCAGAGAGGATATTAGTAGCCGTATCGTAACCGATTAGGGGCACATCTGCGTCTGGCTTAACGAGTGGGAGCAGGGCTGTATAATTATTGAGTGACTTTAAGCGCATTTCTAAACCCGGCGAAATCCCACCCCCTAAAAACGCATGTTGACTGCTTATAAAATTATACGTGATACAAGACCCTAACGCTATGATCAGATTATTTTGGGCTGGGTAGTAATGAACAGCGGCTGCACACATTGCCAATCGATCGGCTCCGATTGTTTCTGGCTTTCCAACGGGTGTAGTAAACCCAAGTTTAGTAGCATGACTGAGTTTGTGAAAACGAGTAGCTCGATTCAACACTTCTTCTAAAGCAGGATCATGATTGATTACCGATGATAAAATAGATTTTGCAGGACGATACGTTGAAATCAATTGCTCGATTGTTTCTTTGCTTTCGTCTCGAATAGTCAAAGCTTCTCGGATGGTTGCCCCTTCAAATACGGCTACTTTTTTTCTTGTGTTGCCCAGATCAAAACAGAGTGTAACTGACATACGGCAAAGTTATTCTTTTTGCAATGAGGCAAACCAATCCAATGCGCAAGACACAGAACGGCTCCAATCGTATCGTTCCATCAATAGTTGACGTGCATTTTCTGCTAACTGAATACGCAAGTCTGTTTGAGAAATCATTTTTATTATAGCTGCGACAATTGCATTAGTATCAGTAGTTGGAATCAATAATGCGGTTTCTTCCTGAATTGCATAATCGGCATGACCACCAATGGAAGTACAAATAACAGCACATCCACAAGCCATTGCCTCTGCCGGAGGTAAAGCCCATCCTTCGCCTAAGCTGGCGGAAAGAAAAATGGCATGTTCATTATAAAGCTGAGAAAGGTGAGTAGGCTTTTGAAAATAATGCACCCACGCAGGAAGTGAATCGGGTCGGGGATAGACCCCAAAAAAAGTAAATCGAAGAGAAGGATATTTTTCTTTTAATAGTGGCAACGCAGCAAGTATGTAGGAAGTTCCTTTTCTTTTTTCCTCGGAATACAAGGCAATAATAGAATCCGGTTGACGACTGTTCAATGATTGTTGTAAATAAAAACGTTCCGTATCAATAGCGTTGGGTAGTAGTTGAACGTGCTGGCCTGACTCTTTTTCAACCAGTTTTAATAACCAATTGGAGATAGCAGCTTGTTGCACAGGTAATCGATAGGAATCCAGCACTTTTTCGACTTGCCCTCCCCAATTTTCAAAGTCTTGAACCAGATTTACAGGAATACCTTTTGAAGGAGAAAGTTTTGCAATAGCATACGTCATTTGCCACCAAGTAGAAAATACAATATCGGCTTCCGGAACAAATGGATCTGTTATTTCATTGACAATTCGCGAATCAACGGAGGCATCCAAAGCAAACCAATTAGGCCTTGCTGCACCACGGATTAAAAAGAGTAATCGCTTCCACCATAAGGGCGATTTCATTTTTTTAAAAGGACGTCGAAGCGCATGTAACACAACCACATGATGTCCACGTTCTGCAAACCGATTAGCATACTCATACATAATACGAGCACCCCCTACTGGTTTGGTTACAGGAAATGGAAGTATGATGGTGATTCGCATTTTTATGCGGGCATTTGTATGGACGGATTAAAAAATAATGCAGCAAGGGTAGCTTTCCAATTGATCAGTATAAATTTCCAACGATGATCGTGACGCTTGTGAATAATTCTGAATGGGAAAACGAACAAATGTTTAAGGATGTTTCTCCAAAACGAAAACTCGCCTTTCCATTTTCTTCGGCAATACAGTTTATTACGAATACCATAAAAATGCTTGATCGCTTCGGATGGTTTTGCATCGTACAAATCAGCACTATAATTGAAAGCAGTCTTATGTAAAACAACACTTTCCGGAACATATATTCCAGCTAATCCTGCATGAGTGATACGCGTTGTGTACTCCGTATCATCTGCCCAAATAAAAAATTCCCGAATGGGCAACCCACAAGTTGCTACAGCTTGTCTTGCAATTAATAAAGAAACAAAACTGGCAGATTGCACTTCTCGGATATTCATCTCCGAAAGAGGCAATAAATTTGAAAGAGAAGTGGTTTTGAAATCAGGGATGTTCATCAAATGTGAATTGCCATCGATCCAATTTGCCTGGCTCACTAAAAAACCGACCTGAGTTGAGGTTTGCTGACATTTTTCAGCAACACGCAATAATTTTTCAACTGCGGTAGTCGAAGGAATTGTATCGTCATCCATAGCCCAAATCCAGTCTGCGCCCTGCAGATAGGCTTGATAGATTCCTGTAAAAAATCCACCAGATGCACCTTCATTTTGCTGCGTAATTACTTGTACAGGCTGCGTAGCTAACCACTGTGCGGTTTGATCCGTAGACCCATTATTGACAACTAAAATTTCAACCGGCAAGGTTTGTTTTTGTAGCGCAGCAATAGCCTCTTGCAGCAACGGCAGCCGATTATGCGTAACGATCAGTGCAACAATTTTCATTGCTGATAATTATTTTGCAAAAACTTCCGCGCATGCACTTGCGCTGCTGCAATAACCTGGTGCATGTCATAATATTTGTAATCAGCTAATCGTCCACCAAACTCAATATTTTTTTCCTGTTCTGCTAGCGCTTTATACTTTTTGTACAGTGCATTATTTAGTTCATCATTTACAGGATAATAAGGTTCTAATCCTTTTTCCCAAGAAAGTGGATATTCTCTTGTAATAATTGTTACAGGCTGACGACCAAATGCAAAATGCTTGTGCTCTAAAATTCGTGTAAAGGGGACTTCGCGCTCAGTATAGTTGACAACCGCCACTCCCTGATAATTATCAATAGGCAACAACTCTTCTTCAAAACGTAAACTGCGATAAGCCAATGTTCCTAGCTGATAATTATAAAATGCATCAATAGGACCAGTATACAACACATGCGTAGCTAGTCCATTGAAATAATCACGATTTTGTAGATAGTCTTTATTTAATTCAATAACTGACCCTACCAGCAATCCTTCTGTAAGCTTGTTATACCCTCCTTCAGGAATGCCTTGATAGCGATCATCAAAGTAATTATTATCAAAAGTGAATCGAACGGGTAAACGACGAATGATAAAGGAAGGGAGTTCATGACAAGGGCGTCCCCATTGTTTTTCGGTATAGCCTTTGATCAATACTTCATAAACATCTTTGCCAACCAAACTAATGGCTTGCTCTTCGAGATTACGAGGTTGTGTAATACCGGCCTGTTGAATTTGCTGTTGAATTTTTTCTTTTACTTGTTGTGGATCACTTAGCCCCCACAATTGATAAAAAGTATTCATGTTAAAGGGAAGATTATAATACTTCCCTTGGTGCACCGCTAATGGCGAATTGGTAAATCGATTAAAGGGAACAAAAGAGTTGACAAAATCCCAAATTCCCTGATCGTTGGTATGAAAAATATGTGCGCCGTAAGCATGCACATCAATTCCTTCTTTGCGGGCACAATAGGTGTTGCCCCCAATATGCCCTCGCTTGTCGATGACCAGACAACGTAACCCCTTTTGATGAAGAGCATGCGCAAATACGCCTCCATACAATCCAGCTCCAACAATCAAAAGGTCGTACTGCGCCATGTTAACGTTTGAATAATTCAATAGACTGCGCGTTTAACTGTTGTTGTAAGTGAGAAAAAAGGGTAGGAACAGTTTTCAACTTTTCAGTTGACTGCAAGTTGCGCAAATTCCTTCGACTTTGTCGAATAGCAGGAATCAATTTTAAAAAATCAATAAATGAATGGAGTGGTTGCCAGCGAAAGGTGAGCAATCGAAAAATCAACTCGAATTTCAACTGAACCATCCAGCTAAAAAGATAAATGCCATCCAAATGAATCGCATGCAACAGGTATTTATTTCTGTTGTAGACACGCTGCACTTCTTTTTTACGACTCGCAATACCCAACGTAGAAGAAGTACGATGACGACAAACAGAACGGTGTTCATAAAAACTGGCATATCCCAGTCGCCACGCCCGTAAACATAATTCTGTGTCTTCAATATAAAAGGGTGAGAACAATTCATTGAATCCGCCAATTTTCAAAAAAACAGCTCGATTCAAAAAAGCATTTGCTCCTGACAAATAAAAGCAAGGAAAGGACGCAGTGGTTGTGACAGGTTCAATGGGTATAAAGTCGTAACTGGTTTTGATTTTAGCACCCTGAAATACGGGATACTTTCCACCATCCTGTATGGTTTCGTCGTTCCATCCAACTATTCGCGCAGTGACACCTAAGCAGTTTGTTTGCGCGGTATAAGGGAGTAATTGTTCAAAATAGTTTGGAGTCAATTTTACATCACTGTTGAGTAGGAGCACCCAAGGATAGCTGGCAGCCTGTATTCCTCGATTAGCTGTTTTTGAAAAGCCTCCATTGTGTGAGATTGATTCAATCTTAACGGAAGGAAATTTTTGTTGCAACAAGGAAATCGATAAATCAGTGGAGGCGTCATCTGCTACAATAATTTCAAATGGCAATCGCGTTGCCTGAAGCGCCACTTCAGCAGCAGGCAGGATCTGCGGCAATAAGTCAACCCCGTTATAATTGGGAATGACCACCGAAATTCCTGTTACAGGTTGCATAGGTTAAAATTAGGGCGTTTCCCGCTTACCTTTGAAAGGAAGAAGTAATAAGCAATGAATGGGTCTATCCAATTAGAACAAATTAAATCGGGAGATAGAAAAACATTAGCTCGTCTTATTTCTCTTATTGAGAACGAACAAGAGGGTTATGAAGATCTATTAAAGATTTTACCAACTGGAACAACCCCTGTAATTGGTATTACCGGACCTCCGGGCGCTGGGAAAAGCACCTTACTGGACAAATTAATTGGGCATGCAGTAGCGGCAGGAAAAAAAGTAGCCGTGCTCTGTGTTGATCCTTCATCTCCTTTTCATCAAGGTGCCATTTTAGGAGATCGCGTTCGGTTAACCTCTTGGTACACTCATCCTGATGTGTATATCCGTTCTCTTGCAACAAGAGGATCACTGGGCGGTCTGCATCCAAAAATTATTGAAATCAACGAGCTATTGCAACAAGCGGGCTTTGATTTTATCATTATTGAAACGGTGGGAGTAGGTCAGAGTGAAATAGAAATTGCTTCGTTGGCAGATGTAACTGCGGTTGTATTGGTTCCAGAAGGAGGTGATGAAATTCAAACCATGAAAGCGGGTCTCATGGAAATAGCAGATCTTTTTATTGTCAACAAATCAGATCGTCCGGATGCCACTCGATTTGTCAATCATTTAAAAGGAATGTTGGCTCCTGCTTTTAGTAGACAACAACAAGAAATCCCAATTCTCCAAACAACGGCAACCAGCAACGAAGGAGTAGCACAAGTCTTTACTACGCTTTGTGAACTGTCTAGCACGCCAAAAGAAAGAGAAAAAAGAAACAGGCTTTTAGCAGAAAGAGCTTACCGTTTAATTGAAGCCAAACGAATGAAAGACGTCAATCGTGATCTTTTGTTTGAGAAGATAAAAGCTGAAAAAGAGAAAGGTGATTTTAATCTGTACCAGTTCGCCAATCGCTTTTAATCAGTTGGGCTGATTATTTTTCCACCACCGATAGCCGATATATCCTACAATAGCAAAAGGCGCAAATGCGAGGTAAAGAATTCCAGTATTCATTCCCTGTGCAGGACCCTCTCCTAATTGCTGAGCCGTTTTTGTACAAATGGAACATTGCGCCCATAAAATAGGAGTCGTATAAAAAAACAGCAGAAATGCAATTATTTTTTTCATACCTGTTCAGCTACAAAATTATGAAGCTTCTGCTTCCATTCTCTTTTGTACCTTTTTACGCTCTTCTTCATTCAACACTACTTTACGCATACGAATAAAGTTGGGCGTTACCTCGATACACTCGTCTTGTTGAATATATTCCATACACTCCTCCAACGTCATCAAGGTTTTAGGTGCAATACGCGTAGCGTCATCACTTCCACTGGCACGGTGGTTAGTTAATTTTTTTGCTTCTGTAATATTTACCACTAGGTCGCCAGGTTTGATATTTTCAGCTACAATCTGACCTGCATAAACATCCTCTCCGGGTTCAATAAAGAATGTACCACGATCCTGTAACTTATCAATAGAATATCCAGTAGAGCGCTCTTGAAACTTAGAGATCAATACACCATTGTTTCGTCCAGGAATTGGACCTTTCCAAGGTTTGTATTCGCTGAAGCGATGCGCCATTACAGCTTCTCCGGTAGTAGCTGTTAACATTTGTGTTCTCAACCCAATCAATCCACGTGAAGGAATATCAAATTCCAAGTGCTGCATCTCTCCTTTTGTTTCCATCACCAACATCTCTCCTTTACGACGGCTCACCAGATCAATTACTTTCGAAGCAAATTCTTGCGGCACGTCCACCACTAGGGTTTCATACGGCTCAGATTTTTTGCCATTGATCTCTTTCACAATCACCTGTGGTTGACCTACTGTCAACTCATATCCTTCCCGACGCATCGTTTCAATCAAAATACCTAAGTGCAAAATTCCTCTTCCATAGACTAAAAAGCTATCGCCTTCATCGGTATCCTGCACTTTCAAAGCAAGATTTTTTTCCATTTCCTTCATTAGACGATCGCGGAGATGTCGAGAGGTTACAAACTTTCCATCCTTTCCAAAGAAGGGAGAATTATTGATGGAAAACAACATATTCATCGTGGGTTCATCCACACTAATCACTGGTAATGCCTCAGGGTTTTCTGCATCAGCTATGGTGTCCCCGATATTAAAATCTTCAATTCCCACAACAGCACAAAGGTCACCGGCCATCACCTCAGTCACTTTTTTCTTTCCCATTCCCTCAAACACGTATAATTCTCTAACACGAGATTTTTTTATAGAACCATCGGCTTGCATTAATGCAATGGGCTGATTTTCTTTTATAGAACCACGGCTTACTTTTCCAATGGCAATACGCCCGAGAAAAGAAGAATAATCAAGCGAGGTAATCTGCATTTGCAAAGGACCTTCTGCTACTTTAGGAGCAGGCACATGCTTAAGGATGCCATCCATGAGGGGAAGAATGTTGTCAGTGGGTTCTAATGAATCATTGAACCATCCGTTTTTACCACTTCCGTAATAGGTAGGGAAATGTAACTGTTCCTCAGTAGCATCCAAATTAAAGAATAATTCAAAAACCGCATCATGCACTTCGTCCGGACGACAATTCGGCTTATCTACTTTATTAATTACAACGATGGGGTGCAAATTCAATTGCAACGCTTTTTGCAATACAAAGCGAGTTTGAGGCATGGGCCCTTCAAAAGCATCGACTAACAATATGACCCCGTCCGCCATTTTTAAAACACGCTCAACCTCACCACCAAAATCGGCGTGACCAGGCGTATCGATTACATTAATTTTTACATCATTATACGTAACGGCGGCGTTTTTACTGAAAATGGTGATTCCACGTTCACGCTCCAAGTCGTTACTATCCATGATCAATTCGCCAGTTTCCTGGTTATCGCGAAAGACCTTGGTCGCATGAAGAATTTTGTCCACGAGTGTAGTTTTTCCGTGGTCAACGTGTGCGATGATAGCAATGTTCCTGATTTTCATGAGCGCTTTTTAAAGACGCGCAAAGGTAGCTTAAATCCAGGCAATAAAGGGTTATTTTTATGTGTAATTACGAAGTATGAAAGCATTAAAAATTGCAAGCGCGCTATTAATTCTACTTTCTCTGTGCTATTTAGTTGGTCCGCAACCCTCTACACCTAAGTATTCTACAACAATTCCTGCGATTCCCATGCAATCGGACTCACTGGAACAATATGTGTTGCAACAAGAAAAAGCGCATCTATTAAAACCTGGAAATGAAGCACAAATAGTTTGGAACAATGACTCCTTAAAAACACAAACCGAATATGCCATTGTCTACTTACATGGCTTTTCTGCTTCGCAAATGGAAGGAGATCCTGTACATCGACAAATTGCTAAACGATTTGGCTGCAACTTGTATTTGAGCAGACTACAAGCACACGGAATTGACACCAGTGCACCGCTGGGAAATTTTACTGCAGAGGGGCTTTGGAACTCTGGAGTTGAGGCATTAGCAATTGGAAAAAGATTAGGGAAGAAAGTAATACTGATGTCTACCTCTACAGGGGGGACATTAGCTTTAAAATTAGCAGCCACTTATCCTGACATTGCAGGCTTGTTTTTATTCTCTCCTAACATTGAAATCAATGACAATAAGGCCTGGCTCTTAAACAATCCTTGGGGCTTGCAGATTGCTAAGAGTATTGTGGGTGATATGAGAACTGTTCCCGATACCACTGCTATTTATGCCCGCTACTGGAATAATAAGTACAAAACAAGTTCAGTAGTTCAATTACAAGAATTGCTGGAAACCACAATGAAAGCATCCGTTTTTGAAAAAGTTACACAGCCCACGTTACTACTTTACTATTATAAAAACGAAAAGGAACAGGATCCCGTAGTAAAAGTATCTGCTATGAAAAGAATGTTCCGTCAATTAGGAACACCCGACTCTTTAAAAAAAGCTGTGGCAATTCCTCTTGCAGGTGATCATGTATTGGCATCTCCGATCAAATCAAAAGATGTGGCCGGCGTTGAAAAAGCATGCACTGAATTTGCAATTTCCATATTGAAGTGGAAGCCTATAACACCCTAAAACGAGTGCATAAAAAAATTCTCTATATCATCAATCCTATTGCAGGAACTGGTTCTTCCAATCAATTAAAAAAGATTATTGAAAGAACTACCCATGCTGCTGGTATTCCCTTTGAATGTATTACTTCCAGTGCCAATGCTAACTATTCTGCTGTCAAAATAAAAATTAAGGAAGAGGGATTCACTGATGTTGTTATAGCAGGAGGAGATGGAACTGTCAGTCAGGTTGTAAGTGCGTTGCGAGATACCGCTATTCAATTTGGCATAATCCCTGTTGGCTCTGGAAATGGACTTGCCAGGGCTGCAAAAATTCCCATGCATCCGCAAAAAGCGATGCAGTTAATTTTTAAAGAAACTGGAAAACCAATAGATGGATTTAGTGTAAATGGCCAATTTGCCTGTATGTTATGTGGATTAGGGTTTGACGCAACCGTTGCGCATTCTTTTGCACGTCAGTCAACCAGAGGATTATTCACCTATGTCAAAGAAGTAATAAATAATTTTGGAGGAGCCCACCCTTATTTATTTGAACTATCAGTTGAAGGTTATACGTTATCATTACAGGCCTATATGATCAGTATCGCGAACGCCAATCAATATGGTAACAATTTTACGATTACCCCTTTTGCAAAACTAAACGACGGCTTATTAGATATTTTCATCGTGCTCAAGCAAAGTAAAATTTCTATGCTTTGGCAAACCTTAAAACAATTACTCGGCTGTAATCCCATTACACAAAC
>JBEDEC010000086.1:0-3419 GCA_041175905.1 Bacteroidota bacterium | reverse complement strand
AAGTTAAAGAGTATGCCGGTGAGGATGCTGATATCACGTTGCAGTTAAAACACTATTTTGTTCCCTTCTTGAAAAAGAAAGAAGTGGAGCGAGTTTTCAACGAAGTAGAATCTCCTTTAGTGAAAGTATTAACCGACATGGAATTTGAAGGAGTGAATGTCGATGTCAATTTTTTAAAAGATTATTCTGTTGAATTAGAGAAGGAAGCTGACCGCGCAGAAAAGAATGTCTACAAAAAAGCAGGAGTCCATTTTAATTTAGCAAGTCCCAAACAATTGGGCGAAGTACTCTTTGATAAATTACAACTCGATCCTTCTGCTAAAAAAACTAAAACAGGACAATATCAAACGGGTGAAGATGTTTTGTTAAAATTAGCTGCAAAGGGACACGAAATTGTGGATGATATTTTGACGTATCGTCAATTAACAAAATTGAAATCTACCTATATCGATGCATTGCCTGAATTGATCAATCCCAAGACAGGGCGTGTACATACAACCTATGGACAAGCAGTTGCGGTTACGGGTCGCTTAGCTAGCAATAATCCCAATTTGCAAAATATTCCTGTTCGTACAGAGAGGGGTCGTGAAATTCGAAAAGCTTTTATCCCTCGTGATAAAAATCATGTATTATTATCGGCAGACTATTCACAAATCGAACTGCGAATCGTTGCAGCTATAAGTGGCGATGCAAATATGTGTCAGGCTTTTAAAGAGGGAAAGGATATTCATACTGCAACGGCAGCGCGTGTTTATAATGTTGCTGAATCTGACGTGACAAAGGAAATGCGCTATAAAGCGAAGAGTGTAAACTTTGGAATTATATACGGGCAAGGTGCTTTTGGACTAGCAGATAACTTGGGTATTTCAAGAACTGAAGCGAAAGAAATTATTGCAAACTACAAGCGGGAGTTTCCTGGAATTCAGCAATACATGGATGACACCATCCGCTTTGCAAAAGAAAAAGGCTACGTAGAAACCTTACTTGGTCGGAAGCGTTGGCTACGTGATATTAACTCCTCTAATTTTACGGTGCGGGGTTTTGCTGAGCGTAACGCAATCAATTCTCCTATACAGGGAACGGCCGCTGACATGATCAAATTAGCGATGCAAAAAGTTCATCGCGCTATTCAAGAAGCGGGATTAAAAAGTAAAATGATTTTGCAAGTGCATGATGAATTAATCTTTGATGCACTCAAATCGGAGGCTGCTATCCTAAAACCGCTAATTATTTCGTCTATGCAAGATGCACTCGCATTACCGAACGATGTACCTGTTATTGCAGAATGCGGACAAGGAGATAATTGGCTTGAGGCGCACTAGCAAACGAATTAGCCAGCTCTATATCCAACTATATATTAGCGATTCCCACCTCGCCAATTTCCGCCGCCACCACCTCCGCCACCGTTGGGACGAGGAGGTCGCATGGAGGGTACAATCTGTTCTTTCCAAATTGTAAATTGTTCAGCAGTCAGTACTGCTTTTAAAATTTCTTCTTGGGCAGTGTTGTATTTCTGCATCTCTTCCCGTAATGCTTCTGGATCAGGTCTTTCACCACCATTCATCATCGCATCCCGAATTTCCATCATACGGGCATCTTGCTTTTTATATAAAACAGTTAATGCTGTATCAATCATAGCTAACCTTGTAGCCTCTAATTTAAAAGCACTATCCAATTTTTGATGTATAGTGGCAACACGCTCTGCTGGGGTGCGACGCTGCATCATCATACCGCCGCCACCTTGTGGTTGGGCGTAAGACAATGTGCTAATAGCTACTGCTAAAATGGCAAGCAAAATCGATTTTTTCATAGGATAGTATTTTAACCTGAGTTTGACGAAAGGGCGGGTAGCAACTTTCGGTTTACATTCATTTAAAGGTAGGGATTTACAAGAACTCAGGTATCTTTGCCCTCTTAATTAATCCTAAACGAATGGAATATAATCAGTTGGTAGCAGTTTCCGGATTGTCCGGTCTTTTTGAATTGATGAGTAGTAAAGCCGATGGGGGGATTGTACGCTCCCTTGAAGATCAATCTACTCGTTTTGTGTCAACACGGGTTCATCAGTTTTCTCATTTAGAGAGTATTGAAGTATATACGATCCGCGAAAATGTAAACTTGGTGGAAGTATTCAAAGCAATGGAAAAGTCTACACTGCCTTTACCTGCTGAAAAGGATGCTACGGCCATTCGTACTTATTTCAAAGAAGTATTTCCAGATATGGATTTTGAACGTGTGTATGACAGCGACCGTAAAAAAATGATTAAATGGTTTTCTCAGCTAAAGAAAGCTACTATCGAATTGAAATTATCAGAACAAGATTAAGATTTGATTCATGTTTTATTCGGCCGCTATTCAAAAACTTCCTCGACATTTTATTCCTGAGAATTTTGTAATTACTAATTGGGAGAGTTTAGCTGGATATTTTCAAGTATTGAGTGAAAGACCCATATCTGATGTGACTGCATTAGAAAATTGGTTGCGCGATCTTAGTGAATTAGAAGCTGTAATAAGTGAAGATGCTTGTTGGCGACAGATCAAAATGACCTGTGATACAGAGAATAAAGAGCTGGAAGAGCGATTTAATTATTTTATGCTGGAAATCCAGCCGCATATTCAGGTATGGTCTGACAAGCTAAATCGTAAACTAGTAGATTGTCCGTTTACTTCATCGCTTGATCCGAAAAAGTATTTTACATTTCTGCGAAGCATCCGAAAACAGATTGATTTATTCCGCGAATCAAATATTCCATTGATTGCAGAGTTAAGTGTGTTGCAACAACAGTTTGGCGTTATTGCTGGTAAAATGACAGTCACCGTCAATGGTAATGAATACACTCTACAACAAGCTGCAAAATTTTTAGAGGACGAGAGTCGTTCCGTGCGAGAAGAAGTATATCGAAAAATTGCGGAGAGAAGATATCAAGATCAGGCTGCGCTTACTTCTTTATATGAGCAATTGCTAGAAAAAAGAAATACGCTTGCTGCTAATGCAGGGTTTACTAATTATGTGCAGTATCGTTTTTTGGAGTTAGGGCGCTTTGATTATAATCCCGAGATGTGTGCTCAATTCCATGACGCCGTTCGTGATCATGTGATGCCACTAGTTAATGAACTGTACGAGCGCAAACGAAAGAAATTAGGATTAGCTGAGCTGCGCCCCTGGGACTTGGAGGCAGAACCTGCGGGTACTGCACCGCTTCGTCCATTTGCGAACGGTGTTGAATTAACAAAAAAAACAATTGATTGTCTAACTAAGCTTCGTCCCTTTTTTGGCGATTGTCTCAACCGTATGCAGCAAATGGGGCATTTAGATTTAGACAGTCGAAAGGGTAAAGCGCCTGGTGGCTATAATTGTCCATTAGCAGAGAGCGGGGCTCCTTTTATTTTTATGAATGCAGCGGGTACATTAGATGATG
>JBEDEC010000085.1:0-2917 GCA_041175905.1 Bacteroidota bacterium | reverse complement strand
TCCCAATAAGGAACCGGTGCTTTACCTTGTTCACCCGTGAGCCATTCACTCCAAGGTTCGTATGACGAAGGATAAAACGCATCAGCAGCCGGACGAATCTGAACAATCATCGCATTCATTCCATTGCGTTGGTGCTGATCAAGCATGCGAATAAAATCGGCACGTTGAGCGGCTGGATCTGTCATACCACCTTTGGGCCAATCGATATTGGCAACACTGGCAATCCAGACGCCTCTGAATTCATATTTGGGTTGAGCAGCTACAAAAAGAGAAAAGAGCAGTGACAGGGCTAACAGGATACGTTGACTTTTCATGCAACAAAAATACGTTATCCTGTTGCACTTCGCATTTTATCAAGCAATTCGCTTAGCTGCTCAGCTTCTTTTTCTGTTAAATTATTGAGGATGGCATCCATCTCTGTTTCTTGCGCATCGATACGACTCAATAGTTTTTTTCCTTTTTCGGTAATCAAAATATCAACCAATCGACGATCAGTTTCAGCGGTTATTTTTTTAACTAGCCCTTTAACAACCAACCGATCGACTAATCGACTGGTATCACTCATTTTTTCCAACATTCGGTCACGAATCTGTAGCGTAGATAATGGCGTAGGAAAACTTCCCCTTAAAATTCGAAGAATATTGAACTGCTGGGCAGTTATATCTTCTTTATCAAAAAGATTTTTCATTCGATCACGCAACCAACCGCTGGTAAAGAGCAGATTGACTGCAGCCTTTTGAAAGCTATTTCGAAAATGAGATTGCTGTATGTCTTTTTCGATTCCCACACAGCAAAGTTAATGTTTAAACATCAAAAAGGGATGCTCTATCATTCACTCCACACTCGTGTTCCCTCGGAGCAGTTGGAGCATATATCGATATTCTTTCGACCCTGAAGAATTTTATTTCGGAAAGATTGATACGATTCACTGCGCCAGATACTTTCAAAGGATTGATTTCGTAAATCGCCTAATCGATGAGAAGCGTCTTTATCAAAACAGCAAGGAGCCACTAACCCATCCCAGGTAATAACTGGGTCATGCCAGAGTCGCCAACAATGATTAGTTAGATTACCCTTGAACTGCGTACCGGTCGAAGTTTTTTTATATCGACTATATTTTGTGTTGAGCGGAATAAGTTCATTGGGATCACTTTCAAAATCATAAACCTGCGCCGTTTTAAACCAAATAGCATCTACCCCCATTTCATGTGCTAATTTTTTGGCGTCTTCTAATTGATGTTCATTAGGCTTAACCACTAAAAACTGAAAAATAATAAAGGGAGTACGCGACTTCAATTTCTTTTTCCATGCTACCACTCTTCGAGTTCCCTCCAATACTTTCTGCAAATTCCCTCCTACTCTATATTGTTCATACACCTCTTGTGTAGTCCCATCAATAGAAATAATCAATCGGTCTAGTCCACTCTCAATCGTGCTACGAGCATTGTCTTCGGTTAAATAATGTCCATTTGTAGACGTAGCAGTATAAATTTTTTTTGCTGCCGCATAACGAACCATATTCAAAAAATCTGGATTGAGATAGGGTTCACCCTGAAAGTAAAAAACTAAATAAAAAAGTTCACGATGCAATTGATCGATAGTAGAGCGAAAAAAATCATCTTGTAACATCCCCGTCGGTCTTGTAAAAGAACGCAATCCGCTTGGACATTCCGGACAACGCAGATTACAAGAAGTAGTGGGTTCAAATGAAATAGAAATAGGAAGACCCCATTGAACGGCTTTACCCGTCCACTTACTGTAGTAGTAACTGCAGAGTACTTTGCAAGCATTGATAAACCGACGCCAACTCAATTTTGACAAGAGATTAGTCCAGTCGGAAAGTGGAAAACGATTCATGCAGTCAATCAGTGTTTGCCCACAAATTCAGAGCGATAAATACGAATCAGCAATAGTAATAATGAAATCAACAATGGACCAAAAATCAAACCAATAAAGCCAAAAAGGCTTAGCCCGGCAATGACACCAAATACAGTGACAAGTGGATGTACGTCTCCAATTTTTCGGAGCATCGTAAACCGCAATACATTATCTACGGTTCCAATTACGCCAAAACCAAATACAAACATGGCGATACCTTGACCAATTTGACCATTGGTAAGAAATATAATGATGAGTGGAATATACGCAAGTGCAGCTCCAATTACGGGAAGCATTCCGGCAATACAGGTTACCCCAAACCAAAAGAACGGTTCCTGTACGCCAATGAGCCAATAGCCAATAAGACCTACTACTCCTTGTGCAAAAGCAACTACAGGAATACCCACTGCATTAGCAACTACCATGGAATGAACTTCTTTCTCTAACAATCCAACATTGTCTGCTCGAAAAGGCATGTAAGCCGTCAATGCTTTTTCAAATGCACGCCCCTGCATAAACAAAAAGTATAAAATGAAGTAGAGAAAGAAAATGGTAGAGAGTGAATTGAACGTAGCTCCCAACATCTTAGGAAGTAGTGATGCCATCCAAGTTCCAACTTTATTAATATTGTCGTCACTCAAAATAACAAGATGATAACGGAGTTCAATTTCAGCTACAACTTGTTTTAAGGAAGCGACTAACTCTCCCGAATGCTCTAATGCATAGGCAAATTTTCCGGAGAGCATTTGTAATAACAAAGCGATAGGAAACAAAATCACAACTAAAGAAGAAAACATTAATAGCAATGCAGTGGGTGCTCTTTTCCACTTTCTAACTTCAGTCAATCGAAAATAACTAGAGCGTAATAGTATATAAAGGGTTAACGCTCCTAATAGAGCAGGTAAAAAAGAAGCTAACTCTCTAAAAAGGATAACACCGATAAAGAGAATCAGGGCAATCAAAAATATCTGTCGAATTCGATTCGCATCAATAATAGAGTGCATAGGCGCTTAGCTATGATTTAAAATTACGAAGGGAG
>JBEDEC010000084.1:0-3471 GCA_041175905.1 Bacteroidota bacterium | reverse complement strand
ACCTTACATAAATGAAATTATTTGTCTTTATAGGCCTACTATTGCCTTTTGGTCTGCTCTCTCAGATTTCTATTCAATCAATTTCTGTTGAAAATCAAATTAATCCAATAGGTGTTGGAGTTTCAACACCTCGTTTTTCTTGGAAATTAAGTTCACTAAATCGAAATGAATCACAATCAGCCTATTCCATTCAAGTATTTAAAGGTAAGAGTCAAGTTTGGAATAGTGGAAAAGTTAATTCCTCTAGCTCCTTGTTTGTAGCCTATGCAGGTGAAAATCTTCAAAGTAATTCTACTTATTCTGCGAAAGTGCAGGTTTGGAATAGTGGAGGTAAGCCAAGTAAGATAGCAACAACTTTATTTTCCACAGGGTTATTGAAAAAAGAGGATTGGAAAGCGAAATGGATCACTTCAGGTTTAGCAGGAGATACGGTAAACGGAAAAGTTCCGGTATTTAAGCATCTATTTCGTGTCAACAACAAGGTGCAAAGTGCAAGAGCATTTGTGACAGCGAGGGGAGCATATGAAGCAACTATAAATGGGACTAGAGTAGGTGATTCCTATTTAAATCCAGGTTGGACGAGTTATAATAAGCATTTACAATACCAAGTATATGATTTAACAGGTCAACTAAAACAAGGTCTTAATGATATTTCTGTACAGCTGGGAAGTGGATGGTTCCGGTCTAGACTTGGCTGGCAAAATAATCAGAATTATTATGGCACAACGACCGCTCTACTTTGGCAATTAGAAATTAAATATACGGATGGGACATCCGAAACAGTTGTTTCAGATGGAAATTGGCAAATAGGTTTTGGCAATATCGTCTCCTCTGAAATTTATGATGGGGAGCATCAAAATACGCGCTTGGTGTGGAAAGCAATGGGTCAAGCAAAAGAAATTCAAGCTAATTTTGACGTGTTAACTGCGCAAATTAATGAGCCAATTAAGAAACAGGAGGTCCTGTCTGTTAAAAAGGTGTTAAAGAGTCCTAAGGGGAATACGATCCTTGATTTTGGCCAAAACATCGTAGGTTGGGTTAAATTAAAAGTGAAAGGTACACCAGGTCAAAAAGTGGTATTGCGCCATGTGGAGATGTTGGATAAGAAGGGAGAGCCCTATTTTGAAAACCTTCGTTCTGCAAAAGCCCTAGCTACTTATGAGTTAAATGGGGAACAACAGGAAATCGAGCCTCATTTTACTTTTTTTGGCTTCCGTTACGTGCAGGTAGAAGGAATGGAGGTTAATCCAGCAGATTATCAGGCAATTGCCCTACATTCAAACATGACTCCGACAGGGTCTTTTGAAACCAGCAATCCATTGTTAAATCAATTACAATCCAATATTCGCTGGGGTCAAAAAGGGAATTTTTTAGATGTTCCTACCGATTGTCCTCAGCGGGATGAGCGTTTAGGTTGGACGGGTGATGCAGAAGTTTTTTCTCGTACAGCTTCATTTAACTTTAATGTTAATCAGTTTTTTGCTAAATGGTTAAAAGATGTGAAAGCAGATCAATTTCCGAATGGGGCCGTACCTTTTGTGATTCCTGATATCTTAAATAAGCCTAATGCGGGCCCTGAAGCTCAAAATGGAGCAGCTGGATGGTCTGACGCGAGTATAATCATTCCCTATAATATTTATACCACTTACGGTGATATGCAGATTTTAGAATATCAATATGAAAGTATGAAAGCCTATTTGAATTATGTTCGAAGTGTGGCTAAAAATGATTTGTGGAATACCGGATTTCAATTTGCGGATTGGCTTTCTTATCGTGTGGATGATTCTAAAGGGATGATTGGTCAGAAGTCAGCGGTGACCGATAATTATTTAGTAGCTCAATGCTTTTTTGCCTACAATACTGAATTGATGATTAAAACGGCTCGAATTCTAGGCAAGACTGAAGATTATAAGGAATGGGAAAAGCTGCAAGATCGTATCAAATTGCAGTTTCAAAAAGAATTTATGACAGCTAACGGTCGATTGATTTCAGATACGCAGACGGCTTATATTTTAGCCTTGCAATTTGATATGATACCTGGTCATTTGCGTCAGGCAGCATTGGAACGTTTAGTCACGAATATCAAAAGTTATAATTACCATTTAACTACAGGATTTTTAGGGACGCCGTTTTTAAACCCTGTATTAACTCGATATGGTCGAAATGATGTGGCTTACGCTTTATTACTACAGGATACTTATCCATCCTGGTTATATCCGGTGAAAGCACATGGTGCAACGACAATTTGGGAACGTTGGGATTCGATGAAGCCTGATAGTACATTTCAAGATCCTGGTATGACGTCATTTAATCATTATGCTTATGGTGCGATTGGTGATTGGATGTACCGCACCATTGGTGGAATTGATACGGAAGAATTTGATGGGGCGGGATACAAGCAAATCGTAATTAAACCTGAATTAGGAGGTAAGTTGACCTTTGCTAAAACTGCATTAGATTCGCCTTATGGCAAAGTTTCTACAGATTGGTCAGTAAATACGACTGGATTTACGCTTATGGTAGAGGTTCCTGTGAATACGACCGCAACGGTTATGTTACCTTCTTTTGGTTCAAATAAACGTTACCAAGATGGCGTCGAAATAACAGGTGATAGAGTTCGAATAGGAAGTGGTTCATATACATTTACAATTAAATAAGAGATAATGGGTTCGATTTTAGGTCTTTTCTTTCATTCACTGGGTGGCTTTGCTTCTGGCAGTTTTTATATTCCTTATCGGAAGATTCAATTGTGGTCTTGGGAAAGTGCTTGGATTATAGGTGGTGTTTTTTCTTGGTTGATCGTTCCTCTTCTTGCTGCCTGGTTAACGATTCCGGAATTTATGAATATCATCAAAACAATTGATTCAGATACGTTCTTTTGGACTTTTGTTTTTGGTGTTCTTTGGGGTATTGGAGGTTTGACTTTTGGCTTAGCGATGCGTTATTTAGGGATGTCTTTAGGCATGTCTATTGCCTTGAGTTTGTGTAGTATTTTTGGTGCTTTAGTTCCCCCTTTTTACCGGGAAGTTGCTGGTATAGAAGGGGATACTATTTCTCAGATTATTGGAAGTACGGGTGGTCAGGTTGTTTTATTAGGAATAGTTGTATGCGTCTTTGGTATTTTCTTGTGTGGGAAAGCTGGGATGATGAAAGAAGGTGAGCTATCTCAAGAGCAAAAGCAAGAGACAATTAAGGAGTTTAGTTTAACGAAAGGTTTAATCGTGGCCACTATTTCAGGTTTGTGTTCTGCCTGCTTCAACTTCGGTCTAGAAGCGGGTAAGGATATGGCTGATGTAGCGGTAGCGAAAGGATGTGATCCTTTATTCCAAAACAATGTCATCTTTATTGTTGTGCTTTGGGGTGGCTTCCTAACGAATTTTGTCTATTGTATGTATTTGAATTTCTCTAACAAGACCTTTGGAGATTATCTAAATGCTTCAGCTCCATTGCGAATGAATTATTTGTTTGCGG
>JBEDEC010000083.1:0-7255 GCA_041175905.1 Bacteroidota bacterium | reverse complement strand
GTAATTGGTATGTGCGTTTGTGTCGTCGTCGTTTTTGGAAGGGAGATTATTCGCACGACAAGATTGCTGCGTATCAAACGCTCTATGAATGTATAGAGACAATCACTCGTTTGATGGCTCCAATTTCACCCTTCTTTAGCGATGCTGTCTTTTTACAACTTAATGCAGTAACCGCTCGATTTACAGCCGCTTCTGTTCATCATGTTGAATTTCCAAAGTCAGATGCGTCAAACATCGATAGAGATTTGGAAGAGCGTATGCAACTGGCTCAGGATGTCTCTTCGTTAGTGTTGTCATTGCGCAAAAAGGTGAATATCAAAGTGCGTCAGCCTCTTCAAAAAGTATTGATCCCTGTCATGGATACTACCATGCAGGGGCAACTCGAAAAAATTGAAGATTTGATCCGCGCCGAGGTCAATGTTAAGGCCATTGAATACCTGCGAGCAGATAATACTTTTATCAAGAAAAAGATAAAGCCCAATTTTGTGGCCCTGGGTAAAAAGCTCGGACCAAAAATGAAGGCTGTTTCTGCAATCCTGTCTGATTTTTCACAGGAACAAATTGCACTGTTAGAAAAAGAGGGTCAAATTAATTTGTCAATAGATAACGAACCCCTAGTATTGCAACTTGCAGAAACGGAAATCAGCAGTGAGGACATTCCAGGTTGGACGGTAGCTTCAAAGGGTAGATTGACTGTGGCGTTGGATATTACCGTCACACCAGAATTAGAATCGGAGGGACATGCGCGTGAGTTTGTGAACAGGATTCAAAAAATTAGAAAGGATGCTGGGTTTGAGTTAACGGACCGGGTACTTGTTCAGGTTGCAGCCTCGGAGGGTTTAACAAAATCACTAGCTACTTTTAAAACCTATATTTGCGCCGAAATCCTTGCGGATTCATTGGATTTTTCCAATGCAATTTCCAATGGGACAGAGGTGGAAATTAATGATGAAACTATAAAGGTGGACGTAACCAAAAAAGGCTAAGTCATGGCAGTAAAGAAAAAACCAACTCCTAAAAAGGTTGTAAAAAAGGCAGCAGCTTCAAAGCCTGCTGCGAAAAAAGTAGTTGCAAAAAAGCCTGCGGCAAAGGCAAAACCTGTAGCTAAAAAAGCAGCTCCCAAAAAGCCTGCGGCTAAGCCGGTTGCTAAAAAACCTGCCGCCAAGTCTGTGGCTAAGCCTGTTGCCCCAAAGCCAGCTCCTGCAAAAGCCCCCGTTAAAAAAGGTGCAGCTGCACCAGCAAAAACTCCTGCCAAACCATTCGTTAAATCAACCACGCATGCATCAAGGCCTGCGGCTAAAGTTGTAACCAAGCCAACTCCGCCTGCTGCAAAGCCAGCTGCTCCAGCTCCAAAACCTGCTGAAGTAGCACCCAAAAAAGCTACAGGGCCAGCTGCATTGGTTTCCATAAAGCCCAAAGTCCAGCCTATTACTAAAAAAGAGCCACCTAAGCCTACAAAAGTGGTCATCCCTAAAACTTCTATAAAGAGTTCTGTTCGTTACGAGCCTGATTTCACCAAGTCAATTTTGGATGCAAATCGTCAAGAGCCCGTTATTACAGGTCCTTCACAGCGCTACTCGGACTCAGATCTCGCCGAGTTCAAGGAAATTATTCTTCGTAAGTTGGATGCCGCTAAAAAAGAATTGAATTACCTCCAAGGTTTAATTACACGTAAAGATGAGGGAGGTGATATGGATGACGCTCGCTACATGACCATGGAAGATGGAAGTGTGAGTATGGAGAGAGAGCAGTTAAGTCAGATGGCCAGTCGTCAAATCACCTTTATAGACCACTTGGAAAAGGCCCTGATGCGTATTGAAAATAAGACCTACGGTATTTGCCGAGTTACAGGCAAACTCATCGATAAAGCCCGTCTGCGTGCGGTTCCACATGCCACACTTAGTATTGAGGCAAAGCAGATGATGAACAAATAATTTAAGATTTAACACTTACTTAAGATTAAGTACGTGTTTTCCATTAAACTTTTGTCTTATATTCGCGTCTCACTGACGCACTATGAGACAAACAACCATTCAATTTGTAATAGTAATTTTATCCCTTTTTTGTACAATTACCCTGTCAGCTCAAGAGGGTGGTACAAATGGTAACTCCTCAAAAATCAAATTGTTATCTGCAAAATTAGACTCCAACAAAAACGTGTTGGTTGTCCAGCTGGATGCGCCGTCAAAAGACAGTGTAGAAGCCATCCTTACACACAGCATTGGATGGGTTGTAGAAAAAAAGAAAGTGGTACTAAGTACGGGCCCTAATAACTTCAGTTTTAACACCGCTCAGCTTGCTGAGGGAACCTACCGCTTAATCATTCGCCGTTTTGAAGGCAATTGGTCTCTCACTCAAACAATCAAAAAAGATTAATAGCTAAAGACTTAGCAGAAAACTACCTTTGCGAAAACAACTTCGCATGTCACGTTTTTTCCTCATTTCTGTCTTATTATTTGCCCGTATTTCACTTTTTGCCCAGGCATCTGTGGTTTCAGGTCCAATGCTGGGCCCAGTGGAATTAAGGGACGCAAAAGTTTGGTTTGAAGTAAGCAGCACTGTTTCAAAAGCAACGCTTCGTGTCAATAAAAAAGGAGAGTCTGTCTATAAACTAATACCCTACAAAGGCTTTTTGGGAAATGAATTCAACCCTATCACATTTACGGTTGGTGGATTAGAACCCAATACCACATACGAATACACGTTGCTTTCGAATGATAAGCCAACAAAATCTGTAGGTCAGTTCACCACAAAAAAATTGTGGCAATGGAGAGAACCTGCTCCTGATTTTAGTTTCTTAACGGGGTCTTGCTCTTATTTCAATGAACCCGCTTATGATAGACCGGGTGTTCCTTATGGAAAAGATTCAACCATTTTTACTTCAATGGCTAAGGAGAATGCAGCTATGATGGTTTGGTTGGGCGACGCTTGGTATACCAGAGAGGTAGACTTTTTTAGTGAATGGGGTTTGTGGTATCGTGCCAGCAAAGATCGTGCTACTCCTATTTTGCAACCTTTTTTAAAATCAATGACGCATGTAGGAATTTGGGACGATCATGATTATGGTCCCAATAATTCAGGTGCTGCGTTTCATTTGAAAAATGCAAGTCGAAATGTGTTTACGAGTTATTTTCCCAATCCCTCTGCCGGACAAAATGGAGAAGGTATTTATACTAAGACAAGTTGGTCAGATGTTGATTTCTTTTTGATTGATGATCGTTGGTGGAGAAGTGCTGATGATGTGTTGGATTCAATTAATGGAAAACCAAACCCCGAGAAAGTGATGATAGGCCGTGAGCAATTGCAATGGTTGAAGAATGCTTTGTTGGAAAGCTTTGCAACTTTTAAAATCATTGCGGTGGGTAGTCAGGTGTTGAATCCAGTATCTCCCTACGATAAATGGGGCCGTTTTCCAGTGGAGTATCAAGAATTAATGCAGTTTTTGCAGATCAATCCTGTCTCAGGTGTTATGTTTTTAACGGGCGATCGTCATCATAGTGAAATCATCAAAGTTGATCGTCCCGGGTACTATCCTCTATATGATATCACTGTGTCACCGCTTACATCTGGTACCCATAAATTTGACAGAGCGGAAAAGGATAATCCTTATCGAATTTTAGGGGTTGATGAACTTCAGAATTATGGACGTATATCCATTACGGGACCTCGTGGAAGTAGAAAGCTAACGGTTGATTTTTTGGGAGTGAAGGGAGAGTTGATCAAGAGTTGGTCAGTGGGTGAAAAGGATCTTCGTGTACCCAGAAAATTATAGTTTCTTTTCCATTACTACGTGGGGAATGGTTACTTCCAAAAACTCTTCACTGGTTACCTGGTATCCCATCTTCTCGTAAAATCCAATTGCATTTTTGCGGGCATGCATATTGAGTAACTTATAGCCCCTGTCTCTGGCAACATTTTCTGCAAAATTCATGAGGGCCCTTCCTATTCCTTTTCCTTGTTTTTCGTTATAAACTGCCATTTGGCGTAACCGAACAGTGGAGGGATTTTCTTGAATTAGCATACAGCAACCTAAAATGTCATCTTCTTCAAAGGCTCCAATCAAAATATCATGATTCTCGCTAGCCAAATCAATAGGCTCAAATCGTAATCCTAGCGGTTTACGCAGAATGTTCTCCCGAAGTGCTAACATTTGTTCGTATTCGGGGCTTCCGTACTCAATGATTTTGAGGGCCATGCCTTTCAAAATAGCAAAAATTTTACATGTTTCCAAGCCCGTGTCAACCTCAATGACCAAAATCAATGCAAAATGACGGCTGACAGCCTCGTTTTCAATTGTTTAATCTTCCAGCCGAAAAAATAATCAAGAGCGCATGGATTTGATCAAAAACTATATTTTTGCAACCTGTAAACCAAACCAAAAAAACATGTCAGACATTGCATCAAGAGTAAAAAAGATCATCGTTGATAAACTAGGTGTGGAAGAAGCAGAAGTAACCAACGAAGCTTCTTTTACCAATGATCTAGGAGCCGACTCACTGGATACAGTAGAGTTGATCATGGAGTTTGAAAAAGAATTCAACATTTCCATTCCTGATGAACAAGCTGAGACCATTACTACCGTAGGTCAGGCCATCACCTATCTGGAAGAGCACGCCAAGTAATTTGGGTCTTCCATTTCTTTTTTTCCTGACCAGGAAATAAATTGCACCGCCTTCCTCACTACTTTTATAGTACTAAGGAAGGCGGTTTTTTTCGAAAACAACTTTAACTTTCTCCTATGCAACTCAAGCGCGTCGTAATCACTGGTATGGGTGCCATTACTCCAATTGGTAATACATTGGATGAGTACTGGAAAGGTTTGATCAATGGTGTTTCTGGTGCTGGCCCTATCACTCAATTTGATGCAACAAAATTTCGTACGCGATTTGCCTGTGAAATCAAAGGCTTTGACCCAACTCAATACATGGATCGAAAGGAGGCGCGAAAACTAGATCGTTTTGCCCAATTAGCATTAGCCGTGAGTGATCACGCTATGCAAGACGCCGGTCTTTCTAAAGAGAATATCAATCCGGACCGCGTGGGTGTTGTTTTTGCTAGTGGTATTGGAGGCTTAACAACCTTTCAGCATGAAGTAACAGATTTTGCAAAAGGAGATGGTACCCCCCGTTTTAATCCTTTCTTCATCCCTAAAATGATTTTGGATATAGCAGCTGGTCAAATTAGTATGCGACACAATTTGCGTGGACCCAACTTTGCAGTGGTTAGTGCCTGTGCAAGTAGCACCAATGCAATTATGGATGCGTTTAATCTGGTTCGTTTAGGAAAAGCGGATATCATTTTGACTGGAGGAAGTGAGGCTGTTATCAGTGAGGCTGGAGTAGGTGGTTTCAATGCGATGAAAGCAATGAGCGAACGCAATGATGATCCTGCAAGCGCTAGTCGACCTTATGATAAAGACCGCGATGGATTTGTAATGGGAGAAGCCGCAGGTATGTTAGTGTTAGAATCTCTTGATCACGCCATTGCGCGCGGTGCTCGTATTTACGCTGAAGTTGCAGGCTGTGGTGCTACTGCGGATGCTTATCATATTACTGCTCCGCATCCTGATGGATTAGGCGCAAAGAATGTAATGTTAGCGGCATTAGAAGATGCAGGGATGCGTCCTGATGAGATTGATTATATCAACACACATGGAACTTCAACCCCAATTGGCGACGGTGCCGAGGTAAAAGCTATTACACAGGTATTTGGAGAACACGCCTATAAACTTAATATCAGTGCTACTAAATCTATGACAGGTCACTGTTTGGGTGCTGCGGGAGTAATTGAGTCCATTGCAAGTACAATGGCCGTTATTCATGATGTGGTTCCTCCAACTATCAATCACTTTACCGACGATCCTGACATCGATCCCAAGCTTAATTTCACCTTTAATAAACCGCAATACCGAACAGTTCGTGCGGCGTTGAGTAATACGTTTGGATTTGGTGGACACAATGCTTGCATGATCGTTCGCAAGTACTCTGCTTAGTATTCTGTTTTTTGTGTAGCTTGTGCAGGTGCGTCGGTTATTCCACTGGCTTACTTTTCGTAAAAGAAATTCTTTTACCCGGGAACTCACCAATTTACTCGGGTATCACCCTTATTCCATAGACTTATATGAAACTGCATTGACCCATCGTTCGTTGGGAGATCAGACTGATCAAAACAACGAGCGACTCGAATATTTGGGTGATGCCATTCTAAGTGCATTAGTAGCAGACTACTTGTTTAAACGTTATCCTTACAAAGGCGAGGGCTATCTCACCGAGATGAGAAGTAAAATGGTCAATCGGCAACAGCTCAACCACATTGCTTTGCGAATGGGTTTGAAAAAAATTACACGTTACAACAAGTCGGATGGTTCACTAAGACTAAGTCACATTTTTGGAAATACGTTGGAGGCACTGATTGGTGCCGTTTATTTAGATATTGGATATAAACGAACAGAAAAGTGGGTGATGAAAAATATCATTCTGCCTCACATGTTTATAGATGAGTTGGAGACAAAAGAGTTCAATCATAAGAATAAACTATACGCCTGGGCCAGCCGAAATGGGGCTGTGCTGGAATTTGAAACCTTGGACGAGCGAGTTGAAAACGGTAGGCGTTTATTTACAGTCGCTGCCATGTTGAATGGAGAGTCGATAGCTGAAGGAAAAGCATTCAACAAAAAAGATGCTTCTCAAATTGCTGCGCAGGCTGCGGTAGATAAATTGGGATTACCTCCAACAGAGCCGGGTGATTAATTATTTGATTTCCTGACAAAGCTCTATGAGTACACCGTGGGCATCTTTGGGGTGTAAAAAACAAACCAATTTGTTATCAGCTCCCTTTTTGGGTTTTTCATTTAGAAGCGTCAACCCCTCTTTTTTTAACCGATCCATTTCCTTTTCAATATCATCTACTTCATAGGCGGTATGATGAAGTCCTTCGCCTCTTTTGTCTATAAATTTTGCAATGACTCCATCGGGATCCACACTTTCCAATAACTCAATTTTTGATTCTCCAACCTTGAAAAAGGCAGTATTGACCTTTTCACTCTCTACCAGCTCTGTTTTATAGCAGGATGTGCCTAATATTCGCTCAAAACGCGGAATAGCTTCGTTTAACGATTGCACCGCAATTCCAATATGTTCAATTTTATTCATTTTCAAGTCGTTTTGTCAGGGCTTACGAATTCGGTAAAATCTTTGTAGCCATGAAATTACCCCATTCGAATAGAACCTTTTGGGATAATTTTGCGTTGTACAAA
>JBEDEC010000082.1:0-7814 GCA_041175905.1 Bacteroidota bacterium | reverse complement strand
GACTTCTTTCCTTCTTTCATCTTCAGCTTTTCCCAATTGCGTTTGACATCCTCTTCATTTTCAACTTTCACATCGCCATAAATATGCGGATGACGTGCAATCAGTTTTTCGCAAATACCATGAATCACATCACTAATATCAAATTGACTTTTTTCACTAGCAATTTTTGCATAAAAGACAATATGCAAAAGCAAATCCCCCAGCTCCTCTTTTAAAGCACTTGGATTATCCTCTGTGATCGCATCTGCTAATTCATAGGTTTCCTCAATAGTTAATTGGCGTAACGACTCATAAGTTTGCTTTTGGTCCCAGGGACATTTTTCGCGCAGGTCATTCATGATCGCGATGAGGCGGTCAAAGGGAGCAGGAGTCATTTTATTATTTACTTGCATTTAATTTAATCTCGACGATAAAGTCTATTGAGTTCAATGGCAACGATTCAGGAAGCTTTATTACTAATCCCTTATCAGTTTGCATATGCGTTATTGCACCTGCATGTTCAACTTCAGTAACAGAAGCAATTGGATATTTCCAATCCGGTAAAAGTATTTCTCGATTAGGGGGTGGATTTAATACATGAAGGAAGTAGGAGCTATTTTTTGTAGTGATCACCCCCCAGTTTTGATCGGGTATACGCACTCCCCTGGTGTTATACAAAGTTGAACCGTATTTTTTCATCCAATTACCAACTAAAGCAAGCGTATCTATAAACTCTGGTTGAATTTTCCCTGATGCCATTGGGCCTACATTTAATAGAAGATTTGCATTTAGTCCTGCTGCATTAACTAGCATTTTAGTGATTGCAGATACGCTTTTAAATGAACGATCAGTGATGTTGTACCCCCAGGAATTGTTCATAGTCTCACATGTCTCTAAAGGCAAATTATCGGAAACTTCCTGATAGCTCAACCCACTTTTGTTTTGCCCCGGTAAGTCTTTCTCGAACATTTGAAAATCTTCGCCAGGGAAAGGTGTTAAATGGTGATTGTTACCAATTAAACAATTAGGCTGCAACCGATGGATAAGAGAATAAATTTCATCGTATTTCCAGTCAATGCGAGAACTGCGGTCAGCATCGCCCTCCGGATTGGTTTGATCCCAGTGACCATCTAACCAAATAGATAGAATGGGGCCGTAATTAGTAAGTAGCTCTGTAAGTTGATTTTTCATAAACTGCAAATAAGAAGCATAGTCACTTTTTTTAGACCGCCCACTCGCTTTACCTGTGCGACCAGTTTCATAGGGATAATCCTCACGAGACCAATCTAGCGTGGAATAATAAAGCCCTAATTGAATTCCTTGCTTTTTACATTCGGCAGCTAATTCCTTTAAGATATCCTTACCATAAGGTGTATTGGTGATTTTCCAATCAGAAAAACGAGTATCCCAGTTAGAAAAACCATCATGGTGACGAGTAATGAATACAATATACCTCATACCCGCACTCTTGGCCGCCCCTACCCATGCAGCGGCATCAAACGAAGCAGGATAGAAAGCATTTTGCAACCGCTTGTATTCATCTACCCGAATCCCCCGGTTATTCATTACCCATTCACCCGAACCCAGCATACTTGATATTCCCCAGTGAATGAATAACCCAAATTTCAAATCTTGAAACTGACTACGAGCAGTGGAATTATTAAAACTTGATTTAAAAGCTTGTGCGCTAGTACAAAATGAAATGAAAATAATAAAAATAGTAATCAATATTTTTTTCATCGGGCGTGCATTAATAAGTGTAACAATTTACAAAATTTAGTTGGATCCAGTAGGCAAACAAAAGAAGTAGTACTATTACAATCAACATCTGCTTGACAATCGTCATTTAGTTCCTATTTCTGGAACAGTATTTTGCCTTATGTATCAATACTAACATGATATGAGGCCAATAAAAAGGTATTTAATCATAGCACTTGTCTTTTCAAGTTGCCACAAAGAGGTTGTAGTCGAAACTACAGAGGACAAACTAGCTGAGAAGGTATGGTACTTAGAGAGAAAATCAGGAGGACAAGCAAATTTTACCTACACAGGACAACCCACTTTTTCTTTTCGATTGACTAAAAATTCAAAACTATATGCTGATACAGATGGAATAACTGGCACATACTTAATTGAGGAACAATCAAACTTAAATACACTTCAGGTTAATGCAAGTGGTAGACAAATTGAGGCTTATGTAATTAAACAAGTGGAAAATGACAATGTCGTGTTTGAATATAATCGTAATAATATCATTTACACTTTATTTTTTTCAACTCGCAAATGAAACGACTAAAGCAAACTATAATTTTATTATGCTTCATCCCCACAGTGGCTTTTGCACAGCCCAGTGTGATTTACAGCATTGGTGCAATTGGAAATCTCTCTGGACAAACGGAAGCTAAGTGTCTTTCTCAAAGTATCATTTTCTCAAACGGGTGCGTTCAATTACAAACAGGACTCTCCCTATTCTCTGGGCTTATTGGCCTTGCAGAATTCAATTTAGATTGTAAACCCAGTACAACACCCACCCCCTTTAATATTAGGCTCTACCCTAACCCAGTAATAAATTATGTGAGACTTGAGGGATCCGGTTTTTCAACTAGTGAAACGAAAATAGATTTATCAATCATTGACGCCACAGGAAGACTAATCCAAAAACAACAAATTATAGCTGCAGCACTACTAAACGGAAGTAGCTATTTCTGGGGATGGCTTCAATCAGGGAATTATTTCCTAAGAATAGAATCAGATAACGTGAAACGAATTATTCCATTTGTAAAACTGAATTAAGTGGTGAAAAATATTTTTATACGCATCATAGGACTCAGTCTTTTTTGGCTGACTCAGGCTTCAGACTGTATAGCTCAACAACCCGGTATTCATTTTGAAGCAATTGCAAAAGACCGAAATAATAATCCTGCAAAAGACAGAAGAATTTATGTCAAAGTAGAAATCATACCCGCAAACACCACTAATGGATCCGTATTTATAGAAGAGCATTCCTCACGCACAAATAGTGCTGGTATTTTTCAGATACAGATTGGAAAAGGAAGAAGAACTGGGGGAAATTACTCTTCCATATTGGATATACCCTGGAGAACGCTCAACTACAATCTAAAAATTCAAGTAGCGATTGAACCTGTTATCAATGTAATTAACTGGAATTATCAAAATGATTGGATAGACCTCGGCACCTCTCCATTTGGAATTGTTCCTTATGCCGGAACTGCATTAACAGTGCAAGAAGTACCTGCCAATGCAGCAGTCATCAGTCTTAGTGGAGGAAGTACTGGATTAACCCCCAGCACGCCCACACAAGGAAATGTCATTCTTGGTGGGATATTAGCAATTACTAATGGAGGAACAGGATCAGCAACAAAAAACTTTGTAGACCTAAGCACACCTCAACAAGTAAGTGGTGAAAAGTCGTTTACAGAAATAATCAATGCTAATAACGGACTCGCTGTATCTGGCGCAATTAACTTATCTGGCAATACATCACCATTGCAATTAAACGGTCAAGCTGGTAACAGTGGTGACGTACTGGTATCAAGAGGAGCTAACACAACCCCACAGTGGGTAGCCGCACAAACATTACTTGGCATAAAATCAAAAAATCGAAGTAATTCACTTTCGGGAGTAGAAGTCTTTTTTATTCCTGTAAATGGATTAGATGCCAATGACGGCGTCAGTGTGGTTATGGAAACAGATGCGGTACCTCGACCAATTCCCAGTTACTACATATTACGAGACGTCTCAAACAGTCGGGTTGAAGTTCACTTTACAGCACCATACACCGGCTTTGTTACCTGGGTAGTAATCGACTAAACAATCTTTAAAAACCAAATAAAACACAAACAAAATGAAACAACAACACATTGTTGCAGCCGCACTAGTCTTATTGACGGGCTTAAGTTTTCAATCACAAGCACAGTCCCCCACTGTTCAACGAGAAGTTCGACTAATTAGTCCAAGCACAGGAGGAAACTATGTAGGAATGAAAGCGAGTACTAGTACTGCTACTTACACTCTTTCTATGCCGGCAACATTACCAACTGCTAATCAGGTTTTAACTGTAAGTGGAATTACCGGCAGCGCTGTAAACTTAACCTGGAACTCACCCGATGCAACAGGTTGGTCATTGACAGGTAATGCAGGTACTACTGCATCAACATTTTTGGGAACGACAGATGCGCAACCATTGGTAATGAAAACAAACGGTAGCACAAGAATGACACTAGCACAAGATGGAGGTGTTACAATTAACTCCCTATCTGGTGCGGCTGCAAGTGCGTCGGCCACGGCCACCAATGAGGGCGCTGTAGTTTCAGATGCGAATGGGTTGGTAAGCAAAGCCAGCTACGCATCGATAGTTTCTGCTGGCCTAACCAATAGTACAACTGGCTTGACAGTTGGCGGACCTTTTACAGTGAGTGGATTACTAACTGCGAACGCAGGTCTTACCGTAGCAGGTGGATCTTTAAACCTAACAGGAGCACATGCACTACAAATTGGGGGATCAGCAGGAAATGCAGGAGAGATTCTTCAATCTAATGGCACAGGAGCTGCACCATCGTGGAGTAGTGCATTTATAAAAGGTAGAGGATTGGTAAGTGTTTCAGCAAATGAATCTATTGTAGTGTCAGCTACAAACGTAGATGCGGATGATGCTATCAATGTTACTTTAGAAGGAAGCAGCAATGATATGGCAATCCCCTCCTATTATGTGGTAAGAACCGCGAACACAGGCTTTACTATCTATTTTTCAGCACCCTTCACCGGAAGTTGCAACTGGAGCGTGGTAAACCAATAACATATAACTATGCAATTAAGATTTCAATCAAAATTGAAATATATCATTCTGCTGGTCCTTGCAAAAGGGCCGGCAGAATTCTTTACTAGTCACCTCTTTTCGCAAACGATCCGCTCTACCGCACAAAAAGAAATAAGGCTAGTAGGCCCATCGAATAGTATCATCAATTTGCGAGGTTCAACAGGTGCCAATTCCTATTCGCTGATTCTGCCATCGGCAGTACCATTAGCCAATCAGGTACTTAGCGTCAGTTCAATAAATACCGGAATTGCAACGCTCAATTGGAGTACCCCTGTTGGTGGAATTGGCTCAGGTGCAGGTGGACAAGTTGTTTATTGGAGCGGTGCAAATAATCAAGCGGGCTCTAATGAATTTTTCTGGGACGCCACCAATAGAAGATTAGGGATAGGCACTTCCACTCCAACAGATAAACTACAAATAAACGAACCGGGTAATACCTCGATCGTTGCATCAATACTCGCAAGGGGCGGTAATAGCTTAAAGACCCAATTAAACTTTGGTGTCAGAAATAGTGCAGGCACCGCAGTTGGAGGTGCTGTATATTCTGATGGCTCAATAGGAGGTGGGTTGACATTACAAGGAAACTTGAATGACCAACCCTCTGTGACACCACATGTGCATATAAACACTAGCGGCGAATTGCTTGTCAACACAACAACTGATAACGGTGCATATAAACTACAGGTGATTGGAGAAATCTACGCACCCAGTGCCCGATTTTATTCTGTTAATCCTGGCGGGTACTCGGCCGATTTAAATTTAAGAGCAGACGGAACCCTAACAACCACCTCTTCGGATGTTCGACTAAAAAAAGATATTGCAACCATAAAGGATCCTATCAAAAAAGTAATGGCCCTAAGAGGAGTCACCTATAATTGGAAAGACTCCACTGCACCTAGACGAATGATGGGCATGATTGCACAAGAGGTATTAGAAATAGTTCCCGAATTAGTATTTCAAAATAAATCAGACGGATACTATGGTATCAATTATGGCGAAACTTCTGGGCTGCTAATTGAAGCAATCAAAGCACAGCAACACTTAATTCAAGAGATAAAAACTGAATTAAGCAGACAACAAGGCTATTTGCAAGCAGCCCAACAAGAGATAATTCGACTCAAACAAAAAATAAATATTCAATAAATCTTTTATGAAAAGAATAAACAAAATAATAGCTACAACGATACTAATTGGACTTTTTGCATTTACGTCAGATAAACTGTACGTTTTTAAATTCAGTGAGCCACAAATCAACTACCACTGGCAAAATTTAGAGGCCATCAAGTTAATGATGGATCAAAGCGCCCTCCCTCACAACCAAGTTAAACAAGCCGTAGGAGCTATCGACTCGTTACAAAAGGATATGAGAAAAGTGTTAACCATTGATACAACTGCTAGTACCGAAAAGTAGAGAACAATAATAACTAGGAAATATCGCAAATAAGCATACCTTTACAACTCTTATAGTAGTTCATCGCTTTATTTGATTGATTTATTCTTCCCAAATATCCTGGTCACTAACATAAGGCAGATAACGTGCAATGCATGACAATTGCAGCCTTATCACATTTCTTTACTTTAAATCTTAAAATGACGTTTAAAAATTTATTAATTATTGATCCAATTCTACAAGTACTTGAAAAAGAAGGTTACAATAATCCAACCCCAATTCAACAAAAAGCAATACCTGAACTATTAAAAGGAAAAGACTTAATAGGATGCGCACAAACCGGAACTGGTAAAACCGCAGCCTTTGCAATCCCCCTACTCCAGCATTTACAATATGAAAAGAACACAAAAACTAAGGAAGCAACCGCATTAGTTTTAGCCCCAACACGTGAATTAGCGCAACAAATTGGAGACAGCCTTACTACGTACGGGAAAAATCTTAACATAAAGAACACAGTCATTTTTGGCGGTGTATCACAAGTTCCTCAAATACAGAAGTTAAATCAAGGTGTAGATATATTAGTTGCAACACCTGGTAGACTACTAGACCTAGTCCTTCAAGGTCACATTAAACTCAATGCCATAAAGTATTTTATTCTTGACGAAGCTGATCGAATGCTTGACATGGGCTTTATTCATGATATAAAGCGAATCATTTCAAAATTACCTGCAAAACGTCAAACCATACTTTTCTCTGCAACAATGCCAGCAGAGATTGAATCACTAGCAAGTAGTTTATTAATCAACCCAGTAAAAGTAACGGTAACACCTGTTTCCTCTACAGTTGAGGCCATTAACCAGTCCGTATTTCAAGTTAAGAAATCAAATAAGCTACCACTCCTTTTAGATTTATTAAATGATACCAGCATTGACTCCTTGCTCGTTTTTACCGAAATGAAACATATTGCAAATAAAATTGCAAAAAAACTTATTGAAAATGGTATTTCAGCGAGTGCTATTCACGGAAATAAATCCCAAAGTGCAAGACAACTGGCCTTGAGCAATTTTAAGAATAAAGAAATTCGAGTATTAGTAGCAACAGATATCGCAGCAAGAGGAATTGATATTGACGAATTAGGTTTTGTGCTCAATTTCGATCTTCCACATGTTCCCGAATCTTATGTCCATAGAATTGGAAGAACAGGCAGAGCTGGCTCAAACGGGACAGCAATTAGCTTTTGTGATACTGATGAACTTCCAAAATTAAAATCAATAGAGCGATTGATAAAAAAACGTATTAGCACAAAACAACATACTTTTAGCAACCCTCAATTAAATTAATACAATGGCAGAATTCTTCAGCAAACGCGATCGAGAAAAAAAGAAACAACAAGCAAAAAAAGAAAAAGAAGAGCGAAAAAGAGAGAGAAAAGAGCAAGCCAGAGACGGAAACTCGCTATCCGAAATGATTGCCTATTTGGATGAGAATGGTAATTTAACCTCAACCCCACCAGACCCATCAAAACGCAGAGAATTTAATATTGAAGACATACAAATAGGAACACCAAAGCTTGAAGATCGAGTTCAAGAAGAGAAGTTTGACGAAGGA
>JBEDEC010000081.1:0-22330 GCA_041175905.1 Bacteroidota bacterium | reverse complement strand
TCATCTCCTTCCCCTCTTTATGAAAAAGGAATAGTCGAGAATATACGCACAGGCAATTTCGAAGATGATCTAGGACTAATTTCTACCTATGACTGGATTATAGAAGTAGTTGTAGAACAACTTGACATCAAAAAACAACTATTAGAAAAAGTAGATGCCCTACGAAAACCCGGTACGATTATTAGCTCCAATACATCGGGCATTCCCATTCACCTGATGACTGCAGACAGAAGCGAGGATTTTAAAAAACATTTTTGTGGCACCCATTTTTTCAACCCCCCTCGCTATTTACGATTACTGGAAATCATTCCTACAAAAGATACAGACCCTACTCTTATTGACTTTCTTTTACAGTATGGCGATCTTCATTTAGGAAAAACAACAGTGCTCTGTAAAGACACTCCTGCGTTTATTGCCAACCGTATTGGTGTTTTCAGCATCATGGCAATCATGCACCTAAAAGAAAAATTACACTTAACGATTGATGAGATTGATGCATTAACAGGGCCTGTCATTGGAAGACCAAAATCAGCAACATTTCGGACAGCTGATGTTGTAGGTATTGATACTTTAGTGAAGGTTGCAAAAGGAGTAGCCGATAACTGCCCTACAGATGAGGCCCGTTCGCTTTTTACTATTCCGGAGTGGTTAACAAAAATGGTTGCTAATAATTGGCTGGGAGATAAATCTGGAAAAGGATTTTTTCAAAAAACAAAAACAGCAGAAGGAAAAAAAGAGATCTTAACGTTAGATCTAACTACGTTAGAATATAAACCAAGAGTAAAACCAAAATTCACTTCGCTAGATGCCGTAAAGCCTATAGACGAACTAGCAACTCGAATCAAAATGTTACAGGCTGCACCTGATAAAGGCGGTGAGTTTTTTAGACAATTACACACCCTACTCTTCTCTTACATTTCACACCGGATACCAGAAATTAGTGATGAATTATATCGCGTTGACGATGCCATGAAAGCAGGTTTTGGCTGGGAAATTGGTGCATTTGAAACCTGGGATCTATTGGGGGTTAAAGAAATAGTTGAAGCCATAGAAAAAGAAGGTTCTAGCGTAGCGTCCTGGGTCAAAGAAATGATCAACAAGGGGAATACCCATTTTTATAAGTCACAAAATGGAAAAAGACTTTGTTATGATCCCCTCTCCGGAAATTATAAGGAGCTTCCAGGAGGGACTGATTTTTTAGTGATGACGCACCATGCAAAAAATCTTGTATGGAAAAATAGTTCTTGCAAATTATTTGACCTGGGTGATGATGTATTGGGATTACAGTGGAATACAAAAATGGGAAGTATAGGAGCCGATGTGTTAGCAGGAATACAAACCGCAGTAGAAAAAGCCGAAGAAGGTTTTCAGGGCTTGGTCATTGCAAATGAAGGAGCAAATTTTTCTGCTGGTGCTAATGTGGGAATGATCTTTATGATGGCAATTGAACAAGAATATGATGAACTGAATGTAGCCATCCGTTATTTTCAGCAAACCATGATGCGTGTGCGCTATTCCGGAATACCTGTAGTGGTAGCTCCACATGGTTTGACATTAGGCGGCGGTTGCGAATTAAATCTACACGCAGATAAATGCTGCCCCACTGCAGAAACCTATTCGGGTCTTGTAGAATTAGGCGTAGGCTTGATACCAGGTGGAGGAGGAACAAAAGAATTTGTATTGCGTGCTGGCGAGGAAATGCATGCAGATGAGCCGGAAACAGTAACCTTGAAAAATAGATTCATGCATATTGCAACTGCAAAAGTAGCTACCTCTGCACAGGAAGGCTTTACCATGGGAATTTATAGAAACGGAGTGGATGAAGTTATTCTAAATACAAATCGACGAATCGCTGCGGCCAAACAATCCGTTCTTAACATACAAAAATCAGGATACAGCAGACCCGTTGAGAAAAAATCTATACCGGTGTTAGGTAAAGCCGGTCTTGGTCCGTTATATGCAGGGATTCATGCAATGAAAACAGCAGGTTACGCCACAGAACACGATGCATTAGTTGCAAAAAAATTAGCCTATGTAATGTGTGGTGGAGAGCTGAGCGAACCTACAAAAGTTGATGAGCAGTATCTATTGGATCTGGAGCGTGAAGCATTTCTTTCATTATGTGGAGAGAAAAAAACATTGGAGCGAATTCAGAGTGTCTTAACAACTGGTAGACCCATCCGCAATTAAAAATAAGAGGCGAGCGCTTCACGAATAGAAGGATATTGAAATTGAAATCCTTCCTGTGAAATTTTTTCTGCACTGACCGTTGTGCTTTTGAGCACTTCAATGCTCATTTCTCCCATCACAACTTTTAATACAAAAGCAGGAACCCTTACAGGAAAGAAAAACCGACCCCGTGCCCACGCTAATGTGCGGATCAACTCTTGATTAGATACAGGATGAGGAGCAACTGCATTAAAGATCCCCTTCACTGCAGGATGGTAAATAGCAAACGTAAAAAGAGAAACCAGGTCCTGAAGATGTATCCAACTCACCACTTGTTTACCTGTTCCTAATATAGTTGCGATTCCAAAGTTCAATGGCTTTAAAAACTCCCGAAGTGCTCCGCCCTTTGGTGTCAGCACGATCCCAATTCGAAAAGTGACACAACGAATTCCGACTTGATGCAACGAAGCAGCACTAGCCTCCCACTTTTCACAGGTAGCTCCCAAAAAATCTGTGTATGCAGGGTTTGTCTCAATAAAACCTACACGATGGATAGAAGGATCAGGCCCATACCAGCCAATAGCAGAAGCACCTATATAGGTTTTAACAGTATGTGAATGAGTTAATAGATGTTGTGCAATCAACTCTCCTGCTTGTACACGACTGTCAGAAATTTCTTTTTTTCTGGCATCACTCCAACGTTTATCAGCAACCCCAGCCCCGGCAAGATTGATAATATGCTGTACGCGTGAAAATAGTGTTTGATCGATAATTTTCTTTGCAGGATCCCAAACAGAATAGTCTAGATGAGGATGTTCCGAAAATTTTTCCTTGGCAGACGAGATTGAACGCGTCAATAAAACAACTTGAACCCCTTGCGATAAAAGTTGATTTGTCAATGCCTGACCAACCAAACCGGTTCCACCTGCAATTAAAACTGTTTCCATAATTAACAAATAAAGGTACGGATAGAAAAGGCTTGAAATAAAAAACCTCCCGGACAAAACCGGGAGGTACAACTAAAAACAGACCCACACTATTGAATCACATTTGAGGTGAACATCAATCAGGCTTTTTTCCATCCAAAAAACTATTCAGCGTGCTGATGGGACCTTGCTTTGAAGAATCCTCTTTCACTTCGTAACTGCTATAAAAATTTTCGATCTGTGCCTTGCTATTATACATTTCCATATTCCGACGGATGTACGCAGGTATTGTTTCAAACTCATTGTTAGGATCTGCAGTATTTACATTGAAGGAAAGATTTCTTAACTTCTGTAAACGTTCTGCAGCGCGACGCTCCTGTGCTTCTGATTCATCAAAAGGGGCAGGCTCCACGATTTCAGGCTTTGGTGCGCTATGCAACTCATACAAAACCGGAGAAGGAGGAAGTACCTCTTCTTCTCTTTCAACGAGTCGCATTTCCATAGACTCCTCAGGCTCACGCTCAATAATCGCAAGCGGTGCTAGTTCTATCTCATTTTTTTCTTCAGCCTGCTGGGTAATTGCTGGAGAAGAAGTTGTTGCTGCCAATGAAGGAGGCTCTTCACTTGATGCTTCAGCTGATGCATAAATATTAGCAGGCTTTGCCAGGTATCCACCAGAAGCTACTGCTTCTACAACGGGTTCAGGCATAATTACTGCGGCGGCCAAAAATGTCGCCTCCGTTTCTTTGATTAACTCAACAACAGGTTCAGGCTGTGTCTCAACCAATGTAGGCATTAATGGATCCATTGTAAGTGGCTCAACACTCGCAGTCGGCTCAGCCGCAATTGGAGCGGCAACTTCCTCTGTGGGTGTATTGACAACCTCCTCTGCTACAACAGGAGCAACAACTTCCGCAACCGGACTAATTTCAGGCTGACCCAGTACCATTACTATTTTTTCTTCCTCCTGAACTTTTGCACGTGTAACAGTGGGTTGTGGAATCACATCCTTATGTTCAAAACCAGTTGCAATAAGCGTGATACCTAGCTTATCGCCAAGTGTATCATCATAACCCATTCCCAAAATAACATCAGTGTTTGGACCGGCTTTGGTTAATAATAATTCTTGAATAATCTCTACTTCATCCATTGTGAATTCATGCTCACCTCGTGCAGAATTGATATTGATTAAAATCCATTTTGCACCCAAGATGTCATTATCATTTAACAAAGGAGAATTGATAGCCTCTTCTAATGCAAGTTGTGCACGGTTGTGTCCGGCCATTTCTGCATGACCTAAGATAGCACGACCCCCGTTACGCATAACAGTACACACATCCGCAAAGTCAACATTGATTTGTCCTGTGCTATTGATTACATCTGTTATACAACGCGCAGCAGTAGCTAACACATTATCTGCTTTTTCAAAAGCTTCACGCATTTTAAGGTTACCAAACTGATGACGTAATTTATCATTACTGATGATCAATAAGGTATCAACCTGCTGGCGCAATTGTCTAATTCCTTCATCGGCCTGTTGCATTCTTTTCTTTCCCTCATAAGCAAATGGAGTCGTTACAATACCCACAGTAAGAATACCCATTTCCTTACAAATTTTTGCAACAATCGGCGCTCCCCCTGTACCTGTTCCGCCACCCATTCCAGCGGTGATAAATACCATTTTAGTGTTCACCTCCAAAATGCGGCGAATCTCTTCAAGTGATTCTTCAGTAGCCTGTCGTCCAATATCCGGGTTAGCTCCTGCACCAAGCCCCTGCGTTAAATAGGGGCCTAATTGTACGCGGTTAGGAACACCACTTATAGCAAGAGCTTGCGCATCTGTATTACAGATCACAAAATTTACTCCCTCTATATGCTGATTGAACATGTAATTGACAGCGTTACTACCGCCGCCTCCTACACCAATCACTTTAATGATAGATGATTTGTCTGTGGGTAAATCAAATTGAATCATGGAAGTTAGTTTTCGAATTATTGAATGGGTTAGGTAGTAGTTTATAGATGACGATCTTCTTCCTCTTTAAACAAATCGATGATGCGATCTTTGAATTTGCTCCAGAAGCCAGTTAGATTACGACGCTTTCTCATTTGTTCTTCGCTAATCTCTGTTTCTTCAGGTACTGTCTCCAATTCACCGCTAGCTGTTTTACGCAGGTTAGATGGAACATCAACTTTAAGATATCCTTTATCAAACTCTTTACGGTTATGTTCAAAATCATCATATCCCTTTAAGATCAAACCGATACACGTAGAGTACGTTGGCTTAGACAGCTCTTCAATATGTCCTGCAGCCAAATGCTCATTAGGAAATCCAATACGTGCATTCAATCCAGTCACATACTCAGTAAGCTGAATCAGGTGTTTTAATTGGGAACCACCGCCGGTTAATATAATTCCTCCATTTAGTGCTTTATTATCCAATCCCACCTGCTTGAGATGATAGGTTACAAAATCCATAATCTCACTCATGCGAGCTTGAATGATATTAGCTAGATTTTTTACGCTGATCTCTTTTGCAGGCATCCCACGTAACCCTGGAATAGTGATATAAGCATTTGACTTGGCTTCATTTGCTAATGCAGAACCAAACTGCACTTTCATTTGTTCAGCCTGTGTACGCAAAACCCCTAATCCAGACTTGATATCATTCGTGATATTTTCACCAGCAAAGGGTATCACGGCTGTATGCTTGAGTATCCCCTCGTTGAATACGGCTAGGTCAGTTGTGCCACCCCCAATATCCACAATTGCTACTCCAGCCTCTAAGTCTTCTTGTCCCATTACAGCTGCTGAGGAAGCAAGTGGCTGTAACACTAGATCTTTGGTAAACAAGCCTGCCTTTTCAACACTACGGTTGATATTTCTAATTGCATTTTTATCTCCTGTAATGATATGGAAGTTTGCTCCAATTTTTACTCCTCCATAACCAATCGGATTAGCAATGTTTGGAATGTTATCAACTGTAAACTCTTGCGGAATTACATCGATGATTTGATCGCCAGCAGGGATATAGGTCTTGTACTGATCATCAATCAACTTATCAATTTCTTTTTGTGTGACCTCTTCATCCGTACGGTGGCGTACCATATCTCCGCGCGTCTGTAAACTTTTGATGTGGTGACCTGCAATTCCCACATACACCTCGCCAATTTCTAAATTTGGATTTGAGGCAAAGCAGTTGTCCAGTGCGGTACGAATGGCTTTAATGGTCTCATCAATATTCAGGACCTGACCATGCTTGACACCATTGGAATTGGCTTTACCAAATCCAAGGATCTCCAATTTGCCAAACTCGTTTTTACGGCCGGCAATCACTGCAATCTTGGTTGTCCCAATATCAAGACCTACAATGATGGGATTTTGGTTGTTCATAGGGATGTTTTTTAGTTGTTTATTTTTTTTGTGGGTTTTTGTATACTAACAGATGTATCGAGTGGTAAACTATTTTTTAACTCAGCAGTTACTGAAATGGTATCGTCCTTGAGCAATGGTTGCAAAGGCTTTGGTAAATAACGAATAGTTGTATCTAGATCCGCCATACGGGATTGCTGTAAAAGTTGTTGTACACTTCTTCGTAATTGAATAGAATCAACTTTTGGGCCTACTCCATAGCCGGCTACTACTTGATTATCGAATCGTAGATCAATGGTTCGATATCGATTAAACCCTGACTTCACCAATACCTGCTTGTAAAAGATGAACAAATTTTTTAATTGTGTAGGAAAATCAGCAGCTTGACCCAATTTCACAAGTTGATCCCCAACAACAGGCACCAATTCCCAATTCTGATCAGCTGTTCGATCAATCTGTGCTACTTGTGCACTCCAAAAACTATCAGTAACAATGTACTGCGCCATATCACGCATCTGGATAAGTAGCAGGCTATCCTTATTTTTTATCCCTGCGCTATCAGGAATGCCTGTAAAGACTGGAACTTTTACAGCACGGAAACTAGCAAGGGGCATCAACTGTCCCATTTCATCCAAATAATGAGATGCTCCATTTTGTGTGAACACACGCGCCAATGGTTTCTTTTCTGTAACTCGTACATGAAGAATATCCTGATTATCGAAGTAGAGCTGTGCTTTTCGAACCCATGGGTGCTGCTGCAATTTTAGCTCAACTTGCTGCATATTAAATAGCGAAAGCAACTCGCCCCTCACACCAGCAGTATGACTTTGTAATAGGCTGGCCACAGAATCTTGCGTTAAAAATGTACCGCCATAGTGCCCCTGGATTTCAATCGTATAAGAACGGAATCGCTCTTTATTACGACGACCAATTGCTGCAACCAGCAATAACGTCATACCCGTTCCGATTCCTATCCAGAATAGGAAAAATAAAATTCGCTGTATGATTCTCTTTATTTTCAACGCTACCTTATTATATTTTTTAGGGTTGGCAGTAACTGGTCAATATCGCCAGCCCCTGCTGTTATAATTATATTTTGTTCGCTCTCGTTTTTCATTTTTTCAGTAAACCAGCTCAACACTTGATTCTTATCAAAGAGTGATACCGTTTTATTATTTATATATTGCTTGATCAACTCACTACTCACTCCCTCAATGGGTAATTCTCTTGCAGGATAAATGGGCAACAAAATCACCTCATCCGCACCTGATAAAGCCTCGCCAAACTCCTTGGCCAAATCTCTTGTTCGCGTGTACAGATGCGGCTGAAAAATGATTGTACATTTTTTACTCCCGTACAACGAACGTATGCCTGTAATCAAGGCCTGCAACTCAGCTGGGTGATGCGCATAATCATCGATCCACACTCGATTTGCATCTTTCCAGATTACTTCAAATCTTCGCTGCACACCTCGAAATGAAGCCACTGCTTTTTTAATCTTACTCTCCTCAACTCCAAGCATACTCGCAATAGAAACTGCAGCTACTGTGTTTTCAACATTATGTAGTCCTCCCATTGAGAGCTCGAAACCTGCTAGCGTTTTGCCACATACATGAACAGAAAAATAGTAGCTACCCTTTTCTACTTTCAGGTCTGTTGCATAACAATCCGCCGTTGTGTCATTCAGATGATAACTACATAACTGCTGGGCTCGTAACTCTGTCGCACGCTTTAAACCTTTTTTGTAAATCAACAGTCCATCGGGTGCTACCAAACTGCTGAACTGCAAAAAAGCTTCCTCCATCTCTGCTGCGGTTCCATAGATATCTAAATGATCAGGATCCATCGCTGTAATCACAGCAATCTGCGGCTTCAGCTTCAAAAAGCTACGGTCATATTCATCAGCTTCCACCACACAGCAATTAGTACTACTACTCCAGTAGTTAGTTTCATAGTTGCTCGCAATTCCTCCTAAAAAAGCATTGCAGCCCATTTGGCTATCCCGAAGAATATGCGCTACCAATGTGCTAGTGGTCGTTTTGCCGTGTGTTCCTGCAATACAAATGTTCAAAGAGCTGTCAGTTATACGTTGAAGCAAATCACTTCGCTTCCATATTGTATAACCATTTTTTTTATACCAGTTCAATTCTTGATGATCCCCTGGTATGGCGGGAGTATAGACTACAACTGTCGCTTCCTTATCAACATTCTCAATTTGATCTTCATAATGAACTTTCATTCCCTGCTTCTCCAACTGTTGAGTGAGCGCCGTTCTGGTTTTATCATATCCACTTACTCCGATTCCTCTTTCCAAAAAAAATCGTGCTAATGCACTCATACCAATTCCACCAATACCTACAAAGCAGATCTGATTTATTCCCTCAGTACCCTTAAATGGTCTACCCAACAAATCTGTATTTACTTCTACCTGCTTCATTAAGCCTTAATCCTTTTTAATAACTCGACTGCAACACGCTCATCAGCATCCCGAATTCCCAATGGTTTAATTTGTTCTGCCATTTGTTTACGCTTTTCTTCATTTTGACACAACTCAATTACTGCAGAAATCAATTGCGTTGCTGCATCATGATCAGCAATGAGTAAACCTGCTTGACGCTTCACTAACTGCATTGCATTTGCGGTTTGATGATCTTCGGCTGCATGCGGAAACGGAACAAAAATGGCTGGCTTGGCTACTACGGCTATTTCTGCAACGGTCATCGCACCTGCTCGTGCAACAATGAACGTGGATGCAGCATAAGCCATTTCCATCTGCTGAATGAATGCGCCCGTCCAAACACCTTGCTTACCCCTACAAACTTTTTCAGCATGTGATGCAAAGGGTTTTCCTGTTTGCCAAATCACCTGGATATTAGCAGCTAATAATCGATCCAATCCATTGCTGATGGCTTCATTAATAGAACGGGCCCCTAAGCTTCCACCAACAACTAATAGGGTTGGTCGATTTGAATCCAGCTTGAAGTGTTTACGACTCTCTTCCAAACTTGGCAAAGGCTGCGTAATTACCTCTCTTACCGGATTACCAGTATAACAAACCTTTTCAGCGGGAAAAAAGCGATCTAGTCCCAAAACACCGGCAAAAACACAATTCACTTTTTTAGCCAACAACTGGTTGCTTCGACCTGCATAAGAATTTGCCTCGTGCAGAAATGTAGGGATTCCTTTTACCTGCGCTAATCGTAGAACAGGAAAACTTGAGTAACCACCCACACCTAGTACGGCATCAGGTTTAAATTGACGCAATACTTTTCTGACCTGCCAAAAACTTTTGAGCAGTTTCCAGGGAAGTCCAATATTCTTTATCAAAGAGCTTCTATTAAAACCCGCTATATCGAGTCCCTCGATGGGATAACCCGCTTGCGGAATTTTTTCCATTTCCATTTTTCCCTTTGCGCCAACAAAGAGAATTTCAATAGACGAATCCATTTTTTTCAATGCCCCAGCAATAGCTAATGCCGGAAAAATATGCCCCCCTGTTCCGCCACCCGCTATAATGATTCGTCTGCTCATGCTTCCACTGCCTTTGCATCTCCCTCTTTATCTTTCCCCTCTAATTGTTCTACATTTCGTGCCACACTCAAAATGATTCCAATTGCTAAACAGGTAAAGATGAAGCTGCTTCCTCCCATACTGACCAATGGCAACGTAACACCTGTAACAGGAAACAAGTTGACGGTTACAGCCATGTTAGCCAATGCCTGAATGACCAGCGTAAAGCTTAGTCCCAGTGCCAGAAATGCGCCAAAGGCAAAGGGACAACGCTTAAATATTCGAATGCATCGATAGAGAAACACTAGATACACAAACACTATAAAGCCTCCTCCCAATAAACCATACTCCTCTATGATAATTGCATAAATAAAATCATTGTAGGCCTGTGGTAAAAAGTCGCGCGTAGTACTATTACCTGGTCCCACACCCAACAATCCTCCTTTTGAAACCGCAATTTTTGCTTGATTAACCTGGTACTCATCGGTATCAACATCCGTGCTACCATAGATGAAACTCTCAACTCGACTAATCCAAGTATCCACACGCCTTGTCAATGCTCCTTCTTCTTTTTTCACAAAAGTGATAGGCTCATCAGGCTCTTCTTGCTGGTGTTTAACAACTGCAGCAGCAACCAACATCGTAATCGGAATCATAGCCAGTCCTACTGTAATTAATAAATGCTTAGTACTGGCCCTTCCAATAAATAATAACAATAGGCAACTAGCACCCAAGAGTAATGCAGTAGATAAATTAGCCGGAGCAATCAATAAGCAGGTAACCGCAACAGGCCAGATGACCATCAGGTACCCTTTTTTAAACTCCTTAATCATATCTTGTCGCTTACTAAGTAAGCGAGCCAGATACATGAATAAAGCAAGTTTTGCAAGGTCCGAGGTTTGAACAGTCATATTGATCAAGGGTAATCGAATCCAGCGACTTCCCTCATTCATTGTTACGCCAAAAAACAATGTGTAGATTAAAAGTGGAATTGAAACCAGATAAACGATTCGTGCTGCCTTTGAATAAAACGTATAATTAACCAGATGCGCCACATAGATCACGAGAAGTCCTCCAAGAATAAACGCAACCTGCTTGAATAAATAAACTTCTGTATTACCCTTATAAAATTTGTAGGCAAGCGAGCCAGTAGCACTATACACCGCTAACAAGGAAACTAAGGTAAGTAGCACTACCAAGGCCCAAATAACTTTATCACCCTTTGTTTTTTGCAACAAACGTTCCGTGGTAAAGCTATTTCGTAGCTCCGTTAATCGTATGTCTCGGGTTGTTTCCATGTTTATAGATCTCGAACAGCATTTTTAAACTGCTGCCCTCTGTCTTCATAATTTTTAAATAAATCAAAACTTGCACAGGCTGGACTCAACAACACAGTATCACCCTTACTAGCATAGCGAAAAGCCAGCTGCACCGCTTCAGCTGCATCTTGCGTGTCAATCATAGAGGGGACGACTCCTTCAAAAGCCTCATGAATCTTTTTGGTGTCAATACCCAGGCAAATAATTGCTTTTACTTTTTCTTTCACACCCTCTAGTAATAATGAATAATCATTCCCTTTATCCACGCCTCCCAAAATCAAAACGGTTGGCTTTGTCATACTTTCTAATGCATACCAAGTAGAATTGATATTGGTCGCTTTGCTATCATTAATAAACTCAACGCCACGTACAGTAGCAACAAACTCCATGCGATGTTCTAACTGCTCGAAATGCTGAACAGCATCTCTGATCTTGTCTTTGCGAATCGTTAGCGTTGCCGCGGCTACACAAGCTGCCATAGTGTTATACTGATTATGCTTGCCTTTCAGCGCAAAATCAAATACACTCATGGTCATAACCTCATTACCTGTACGGATGTACATGTCTCCATCTTTAATAAAACCTCCATTGGGTACTTCTCTTTTCATGCTGATCGGCAGTTGAGTTGATTGAATAGTGAATGAACTGATATATTGTTGGGTTACTTCATCGTCAGCGCAGTAAATGAAATAATCCTGCGGCCGTTGATTCATCGTAATCCGAAACTTGCTCTTGATATAATTAAGAAAAACATATTCGTAGCGATCTAGATGATCTTCGGTGATATTGGTAAGAATTGCAATGTCAGGTCTAAACTGGTCAATGTCATCTAACTGAAAACTGCTTATCTCTACCACATATAATGCACGAGGCTCTTGTGCAACTTGACGGGCAAAAGAGTAGCCAATATTTCCCACTAACGCCACATCTAAACCAGCTGACTTACATAACTGATAGACCAGAGATGTTGTGGTTGTCTTTCCATTGCTACCCGTGATTGCCACAATGTGACTATCCCCTTTAAACTGATACGCCAATTCCACTTCACTGATTACAGGTATTCCCTTTGCACGAACGGCTTTCATGATTGCGGTGTTCTCTGGTATACCTGGACTTTTCACAATTTGGTCGGCAGCCAGAATTTTATCCATATCATGCTGTCCTTCTTCAAAAGCAATTCCTTTCTCAATGAGTTCACTACGATATTTTTCTTTCAAAGAGCTTCCATCAGAGAGAAAAACTGAATACCCCATTTGGCTTGCCAATATGGCTGCCCCCACTCCACTTTCTCCTCCTCCAATGATGACAAGTTTCATTGCCATTTTATTTTTACCCCTTAGCTTAACGCAACTTCAGGGTTACAATACTTAATACCACCAATAACACTGTCACAATCCAAAATCGTGTCACGATTTTTACCTCGTGATAGCCCTGCACCTGGTAGTGGTGATGCAAGGGCGCTTTCAAAAAAATTCTTTTTCCTTCACCGTATTTACGTTTGGTGTATTTGAAATATCCCACTTGCAGAATCACACTAAGCGACTCCACCAAAAACACACCGCAGAAAATAGGAATCAACAACTCCTTGTGTACGATAATAGAAAGTGCTGCAATTACACCACCCAGCATTAAGCTTCCTGTATCCCCCATAAATAATTGCGCAGGAAATGAATTGTACCATAAAAACCCAACACATGCTCCAATCATCGCAGCGATGTAAACAGAAAGCTCACCTAGGTCGGGGATATACATGATATTGAGATAATCAGCAAAAACCAGATTACCACTTGCGTAGGCAAAAACACCCAATAACACACCAATCAAAGCTGCCGTTCCTGTTGCTAAGCCATCTAATCCATCTGTAAGATTTGATCCATTAGAAACAGCCGTGATAATGAAAATGATAATTAGAATATATAACACCCAACTATAATCTCGCCAGGCAACGGGTAGTAGTTTAGAGTAGTTGAACTCATGATTTTTTACAAAAGGAATAGTAGTAATTGGTGTTTTTGTTTCTACGTAGTAATGTGTTTTGCCATTGAAATTTTTTGCAAACACGGTAGAGTCAGCTTGCGGATTTTTTCCACGATACTCTCTCCAGATTACTGTTTCGGTATTAAAATATAAAGTAGCTCCCACCGTTAATCCTAATCCCACCTGTCCCAAAATTTTAAACCAACCCGCCAAACCATCTGCATTAGACTTACGATATTCTTCTCCTTTCTCTTGCGCCAATCGCTTGCTTCGCAGTTTGAGATAATCATCAATAAAGCCTATCACGCCCATCCAAATAGTACTTACAATCATCAGCTGTACATATACTTTGGTGAGATCGGCCAGCAAAAAGGTTGGAATTAAAATTGCCAGAATAATAATGATTCCGCCCATCGTTGGGGTCCCCTTCTTACTTGCCTGACCCGCCAACCCTTCTTCGCGAATACTTTCTCCAATTTGATGACGTTGTAAAAAGTGAATCAGCTTTTTTCCATAGACCAGTGTTATAAAAAGAGAAAGAAGAATTGCAAGAGCCGTACGAAAAGTGATGAAATCAAAGACACGGCTACCCGGGAATCGAATCCCTTCTTCATTAAGCCAGTCAAACAAATGATACAACATCTTACTTTCTTTTTATTTATTCAGCTTTAAAAACCAATCTTTTACTACTTCGCGATCATCAAAATATTCTTTCACTCCTTTTACATCCTGATATGTCTCGTGCCCTTTTCCTGCTACCAAAACGATATCGGCGGGCTTTGATAAAGCGATAGCAGTTTTAATTGCTTCGCTTCTATCTAATATGGGGATATACTTCTTTTGATCTGCTGCACTCACTCCTTGTTCCATATCTTTTATTATGGCTGCAGGATCCTCACTACGTGGATTATCACTGGTGAAAATGACTCGATCACTATGTGCACACACAGCAGCTGCCATTAGCGGTCGTTTTGTACGATCTCTATCTCCTCCGCAACCTGTAACGGTAGTGATTAGCTGATCAGGCGTTCTAAATTGCTTAATCGTGGTGAGTACATTTAGCAAGGCATCAGGCGTGTGAGCATAATCAACAATAACCATTACTTTTTCCTGCGATGAAATCAAGCACTCAAATCGTCCAGGAGCTCCCGTCAATTCACTTAAGGTGGTTAATGTGTCCATTTTATTCAGACCCAGTTCAACTGCAGCACCATAAACAGCTAGCAGATTATAGGCGTTGAATGAACCGATCAATCGAAAGTGTACTGGTTGCTCATCAATATCCATTTGTAATCCTTCCAACGTATTCTCCAGAATTTTACCCTTGAAATCAGCCGTGGTTTTGAGTGCGTAGTACTTTTTTTGCGCAGCGGTGTTTTGTAACATCACTTTCCCCCGCTTATCATCTGCATTGCTAATCGCAAATGCAGAAGTAGGCAAATGATCGAAGAAAGATTTTTTAACTTGGATGTAAGCATCAAATGTTTGATGATAATCCAAATGATCATGCGTGATATTACTAAAGATTCCACCTGCAAAAGATATTCCAGCAATACGATGTTGATGAATCGCATGAGAACTCACCTCCATAAACACATGCGTACAACCTGCCTTCTTCATTTGAAATAAAAGTTGTTGCAAGTTGATTGCATCAGGTGTCGTATGCGTCGCAGCTACCGCTTTATCACCAATACGATTTTCTACCGTACTAATTAATCCACATGTATATCCCCGTCTTGTAAAGAGCTTGTATAGCAAGGTTGCTATTGTTGTTTTTCCGTTGGTTCCCGTTACTCCCGTTACTTTCAAAGAAGCACTGGGGTTTCGATAAAAACCAGCGGCTATCCAACCCACTGCAGCGGTGGCATCTTCAACCTGTATCCAAACTGCAGATACAGATTGTTGAGGGCTGTGCTCAGAAACGATTGCGACAGCGCCCGCTGCAATTGCCTTTTCAATGAACTCATTACCATCAACCTTTGTTCCTTTTACCGCAATGAAAAGTGTTCCTTTCTTCACTTGACGTGAATCAGTAGCCAACTCGAGAATCTCTGTTTCCATTGATCCTTGAATAGACAGAACTGAAATCTGTTCAACTAATTCAATCAACTTCACTTTTCGTTCATTTATGTCAACTCAATTCCAACAACAACTGCAGTGGTCTGTCCAAAGCAGTTCCTGGCGGAATAGATTGTGATACAATTTTTCCTTTCCCTCTAATTTGTACACGCACTCCCATATTCTCCAATAAAAAGAGAGCATCCTTTAATGCCATACCTCTAACATTTGGCATCACTTGCTGACGTACAGGTTGCGTTCTAATAACAGATTTACCATTTTCTGCATAGGCTCTTCCCCATGATCCGTTTGCGATAGAGTCTGTGTACTTCAGGGATAGCGTACGATAAACTTTTTGAATATCTGGGGCATATCCCGCATAGTAATAAAGAGAACTATCGCGATTGATCGCAAACTGAGAAGCATCTTTCCGGTCAACAAACAATGCATACGCTTTCAATGCGATTTCACGAAACACAGGCGCAGCTACTGTTCCTCCATAATGTGAAGCCGCAAATGGCTTTGTACGTACCACCACTATGCAGCTATATTGTGGTCGGTCAGCAGGAAAGTATCCGACAAATGATGCCTGGTATACTCTGTCACTATATTTAATAGGTCCGTCTGCTACCAGCGCTGTTCCAGTTTTTCCAGCTACTGCAAATGGCATTCCCTCAAAGGCCCGACGTGCCGTGCCTTCTGTTACCACCATCTCTAAAGATGTTTTTGCTGCTGAGATAACATCAGGTCTGCAAATATTTTCATCAATGATGGTAGGTGTAAATTCTTTGTAGATAATCCCTCCCTGCTGCACACGGCTCACTAAATAAGGCTTCATCATGACCCCATTATTCGCTACTGCATTGTAAAGTGTAAGTGTATGTAAGGGGCTTACTTGTAATGCATACCCAAAACTCATCCAGAGCATATTACCCAAAGCACTTCCCTTTTCATTTAATGGAGCCATACGAGGCTTAGGTACATTTGTGAGATCAATAGGCGAGCGAGTGTCTAGATGAAAACGCTGCAAATACTCCTTCAACTCACTAGGATTTTTACCAAAAGCCTTCAGCGCAAGCTTACTCATTCCTACATTAGAACTATGTGCGAAACACTCTGCCACAGTTAAGAACGGCTTTGGAGAACGCTCTGCATCAATAACCATTTTAGGACCAACCATTGCTTTACCGGCACTTCCAATTTCAACCGGATCACTGATTTTACTAGTACCCTTCTCCAATACAGATAATAATGTAGCTAGCTTTATAGTTGAACCTGGTTCTGTTGTACGCAAAGAATAATTATCGTCTTCCCAATAATGCCCGTCCGGACGTCTTCCAAGATTCGCAATTGCCTTGATTTTTCCAGTGGCAGTCTCCATTACAATGGCAGTGCCATAGAGCGCCTCACTCTGCAACATCATACGCATCAAGGCTGTCTCTGTGATATCTTGCAAGCGCAGATCTAATGTGGTATACACATCTTTGCCATGATCAGGTTCCGTTTCATAGCCCGCTACTGGAATGGCAGCACCACCTGAAACAAAGCGAACTAATTTTTGTCCGTCACGACCACTCAACACAGAGTCATAGCTCTTTTCAATACCAACATTTTGTTTTTTTACTTTTCCGTCACTGGCTAGATGCTCGCGAGACAATCCAATAGTTCGACCAGCAAGAATTCCAAATGGTACTAATCGCTTACTATTTGTTTCTACAATCACACCACTTCGGTTAGAACCCAAACGAACAAGCGGTAACTGGCGGAATAATTTATACGTCGCAAAATTCAATTTCTTTTTGAGTGGGAAATAGCGTGATTTTTTCTCCCAGGCACTTACGATTTCTGCCTTGTAAGCAGCAGCAGTTTTATCTTGAAATAAGGCAGATAGCGCAATACTAAATGAATCAATATTTTCCCTGAAACGCTTTCCTTTTTTCTCACGCAATCCATCAGCGCACAAATCGAGATAGATATCAAAAGTGGGAACAGAAGTACTTAAAAACTGTCCATCTTCGCTATAAATAGTTCCACGTTGCGCATCAAGCGTTACAAAACGTTGGTGCAAACTATCGCTCAAATTTCTCCAGTAATTTCCTTCAATCCGCTGTATATAGAAAGCACGGCCCACTACCAGTACACCCAATAAGGCTAGCCCGATAAACGAGAGATAGACTCTCCACAATATGTCTTTTTTTACTTCCACTGTTTTTATTGGGTCGGTTGAAGAATGGAACTGTCTACCAAAACAATCGGCGCCACAATCAACTCTTTCAATCCGAGCGGTTCTACTGCTTTTATTAATTCGCTTTGTTTACTCCGTGCAATCAATTCTCCCTTAACTGTTTTATACTCATAGTTCAACTCTTTCACTTCTCGCTCCGTACGATTGATCGCCCGAATTGTTTTATCAGCTTGATGTCCATTGTAGATATAACACACTGCTAAAAATGCCAGAAAAAAAAAGTAGGGAACTTGTTGCACAATTGACTGGTAATTGAGCCATCGCTTCCAGTCTTGTTTGTTTTCAACTTGTGCTTTTTCTGTAGACATATTCGTTGATATAATTTCAATTATGGTTGACACTTTTCCGCAACGCGCAACTTCGCACTGCGAGAACGTGAATTTTTTTCTTGCTCCTCTTTGCCAGCGACAATTGGTTTTTTATTTACCAGTTGCCAATCCTTCTTCACAGGTGCTGACCAAAAAGGATTTTCTTCTTCTTTTTCTTCTACTATTCCTGTACGGAAAAAATGTTTGACCAGTCGGTCTTCCAATGAATGAAAGGTGATGATGGCAACGCGACCTCCGGGATTCATAATCACTGCTAATTGCTGTAACAACTCTCGTAATGAACCAAACTCATCATTTACTTCGATACGAAGTGCTTGAAATACCTGGGCAAAGTATTTATTCGGATTTCCTTTTACTGCAGTGTGCACCGCCTGCTTAAAACCCTCAATGGTTCGCAACGACTGAGACTGCCGTACCTGAACGATGATTCTTGCAAGTGTTTTAGCATTTGTCACCTCCCCATACTGTTCAAAAATTTTGTGCAATGCTGCTTCTGTATACGTTTCAACAACCTGCCAAGCAGTTTTAGACTCGCGCTGGTCCATTCGCATATCTAGTGCTGCATCAAAACGAGTAGAGAATCCGCGCGCCGCTTCATCAAACTGATGACTGCTCACTCCTAGGTCGGCTAAGAGTCCGTCAACCCCATTCACTTTGTGTAAGCGTAGAAAGCGTTGCAGATGACGAAAATTTTGCGGAACAAAAATCAAACGCTCATCCTTTGGTAGATTTTGTTGTGCGTCAGCATCCTGGTCAAACGCAATCAACTTTCCGTTTGGTCCCAACTGCTCCAAAATCGCACGCGCATGTCCGCCACCTCCAAATGTGCAATCCACATAAACGCCATCCGGACGGATTTGTAATGAATCAATGACTTCGTGGAGCAGAACAGGTATGTGATACGTTGACTGCACCGTGTTGAATCAATTCATTGTTCCGCCTCCCATGACGTCTCTTCCCAGCTCACTGAAAGCATCCGAAGAAAAAGAGTCAAAGATCTTTTTGTACTTATTACTATCCCAGATTTCCATTTTATTACCTGATGATGCAATGATGATGTCCTTCCCCAATTCTGCATAGGCTTTCAAATTGGGTGGCAGCAAAATGCGACCAGCAGTGTCGGGCTCTACGAATGTTGCCCCATTGAGAAAAGCTCTTCTGAACTCGCGCTGCTTGGGATCAAACTCATTCAAGCCTTTAATCTTTTCAAATAAGGGCTCCCATTCACGAAGCGTGTAAAGCGCTAGACATTTCTCAAAACCACGATTGATGACAAAGCGATGCAACTCATCCCCCGCCACCTGCCTTTTAAATCCGGCAGGTAACAAGAAACGCCCCTTCGCGTCCAGTGTTGCCTCAAATTCTCCTAGAAAGCCTGTCATTATCAGTGATTTGAAGAGATTTTCCTCTTATTGACACAAAATAACACTTTTTCCCACCTAGATTCCAAATTTTGAAAGTCTATATTTATCCCCAATTAAAAATCGGCTGAAACCCTTTGCTAGAGCGGATTTCATCAGGTGGGAAATGGTTATCCCACTTTTTAATGTGAATAGGCTGTGGATAACGGTGGATAAGCTGTGAAAACGGCAAAAAACAAGCATTTTTTTGGACCTTTACGCAAACAACAGTTGGTTGTATGCAAACCGATCCACGTCTATTGGAGGTAATTGATTTTGACTATGAATTACCTGCTGAAAAAATAGCCCTTCATCCCCTTCCTCAGAGAGATGCCTCAAAACTTTTGATCTATAAAGAGGGCGTTATTTCAGATGCCATTTTTTCAAGCCTTCCTAGCCACCTAAAGAGTGGCACATGCTTGGTATTTAATCAAACAAAAGTCGTGCCTGCACGCTTGGTCTTTGAAAAACACACAGGGGGACAAATCGAGGTGTTTTGTTTAGCGCCTGCAAACAGTGAGCAGGATATGAATAGAGCGCTGAGCAATCAAAGCCCCTTACAACTTCAGTGTTTGGTGGGTGGAGCTTCTAAATGGAAAAGAGGAACCTCACTCATACAGCGAAAAGAAAATATTGAGCTGAGTGTAGAAATGGTTGAGAAGACTGCAGATGCATTTATACTTCAATTTCATTGGTCGCCAGCACACCTCCCCTTTTCTTCAGTACTTGAGGTTTTTGGACAAACCCCTCTTCCTCCTTATCTCAAGAGAAAGGTGAATCATGCAGACTCTACACGGTATCAAACTGTGTATGCGAATCAAGAAGGATCAGTTGCAGCTCCAACTGCTGGCTTGCATTTTACTACAAAAACACTGGAGGAGTTACAACAGAATAAAATCACGCTAGAATCGATCACACTTCATGTTGGGGCAGGAACTTTTAAACCCGTAAAAGCTGCACAAATGCAGGGACATGAAATGCACCAGGAGTGGATTGATGTGGATATGGCATTTTTGGAAAAGTGGCGTAATCAAATTAACAGTCCTCTTATTGCAGTAGGCACTACTTCATTACGCACACTAGAGTCACTATATTGGCTGGGCGTAAAAGTAGCACTAGAACCAAGCGACAAAATTCCAGTGCTCTCCCAATGGGAATGTTATGAGCTGGAAAAAGCGGGCCTATCCATTGAACAATCGCTTGCCGCCTTACTTGAATTACTGAGAAAGAAAAAATTAAATAAACTGGTTACACAAACTGCACTCTTAATTGCCCCGGGTTATAAGATGAAGACTGTTGATGCAATAGTGACTAATTTTCACCAACCTCGATCAACCTTACTGCTACTAATTGCGGCATTGATTGGGGAGGATTGGAAAAAAGTTTATCAACATGCGCTTGATCACTCTTATCGATTCCTAAGTTATGGGGATAGCAGTTTATTGTGGAGGAAAAAATAATGGCAATCAAATTCGGTGCAAAGGCAATTCCAATGTAAAGACACTTCCCTGGCCAAGAGTACTGTCTGCTTTGATTTTACCACCCAACGCTTCGGTAACATTTTTCACATAACTTAAACCAAGGCCAAATCCCTTTACATTATGCTGGTTACCGGTATGCGCTCTATAAAATTTATCAAAAATTCGTTTTAGCGTGTCTCGAGACATTCCCATTCCATTGTCCTCTACGCGCAAAACAATGGTTGCGTTCGACACAAGCGTATCGATTTGAATTTGTGGCGGCACTTGCTCACGGGCATATTTAACTGCATTATCAATCAAGTTGTTTAGCAGATTAGATAAATGCACCGAATCCGCTAATACAGTATGTTCACTGGCCCGAAGAAACAATGTGATATGCCCTCCTGCATGCTCTAATTGTAATTTGAAATTATCAACCACTTGTTGCACTGTCTCGTGCAAAGACACTGCTTTCAAGTTAAGGTCAACATCTTTACGTTCAAATTGTGAAGCCTTAAGAATGGTCTCCACCTGTCGATTCATTCGCTGATTTTCCTCTTTGATTATTGAGCTAAAATATCCCAGTTTTTCTCGGTCTTGTATGACTTTATCATTACGCATCGCATCAACCGCCAATGAAATGGTGGCCAGTGGTGTTTTAAATTCATGCGTCATGTTATTGATAAAGTCATTTTTCATCTCACCTATTTTCTTTTGTTGTAACATGGTTCGAATAGTGAGGTAAAATGCAGATAAAATGAGTAAGGTAAAAAGAAGGGAGATTGCGATATTCCAGCGTAATGAACGCAGCACGACAGTTTTTACATCGGGTACCACAATAAATAATGCTTCACTCACACCAATCGCACCTATCCCTGTAGCATTGGCAGCTGTAATGGCTCTGCCAGCATAAAAATTATGTGCTGTGTCTTGTTGCGCTTGCAAAAATCGTGAAGAAGATTTTTGAAGCGTATTGCCACTGAAACGATCAAACGTGTAAAGCCCAAATTCAAAAGGAATTTTATTGAGATCATTTTCCTTAAAGGCCTTTGCAATACGTTTACGAAGATCTTCAGCGCTATGTCTACTAGCAACAGTTGGTGTAGTAAAAAGATCCCACCCAAATCCATCTAATAATTTTCTACGTTGGTACCCCTGTGGCAAGTAAGTGCCCGACTGTTCCATCAATTCATCTGTAACCACTTTAGTAACCTCTCCAAGCCGATGTTTGATTTGTTCTTCGCGTAACTGTACCATATTTCTGATCCAGGACACCTGAATAAAAATGATGCCAATTAGAGAGAGACAGATCAAAACAGTTATGGGCGCAAAAACTTTTTTCACAGTAGATAAAAATACAACCTAGCGGGTAAGCGTAAAAAAGTAAGGCTTGGCATTCACATATTTTTAACGCAAAAAAAATCCCCTGCTTTGTAGCAAGGGATTCAAAATCGACTTGAATTAGGTTAGGCTGCTGTTCCACCTTCTACCAACACAGTTACACGGTTATTCAGAACCTCAACAAATCCACCTTGGATGGAGAAACGAGCTAATTCATTCTGCTT
>JBEDEC010000080.1:0-5123 GCA_041175905.1 Bacteroidota bacterium | reverse complement strand
TCGGGAATAGAGAGTTTAAGACAGCAAAACTGGTTGCAGACCATTTGCGCTCACTGGGTATTGAAGTCAAAGAGGGGGTTGCAAAAACAGGAGTGGTTGGTTTGTTAAAAGGAGCAAAGCCGGGTCCTTGTATTGCACTTCGTGCAGACATGGATGCGCTTCCTGTAACAGAACGTGTAAACATCCCCTTTGCGTCTAAAGAAAGAACCACCTATGTAGGATCTGAGGTGGGCGTGATGCATGCGTGTGGACACGATACACATGTTGCTATATTAATGACAGTTGCTGAGGTGTTGGCGGGAATGCGTGATCAGTTGGCCGGCAGCGTGAAATTTATTTTTCAACCAGCCGAAGAGGGAGCTCCTGCCGGCGAAGAGGGTGGCGCTGCATTGATGGTAAAAGAAGGTGTAATGGAAAACCCCACGGTGGATGCGGTATTTGGTTTGCATATACAAGCAGCCCTTGAAGTAGACAAAGTTTCTTACAAGTCGGGCTCTTTGATGGCAGCTGCAGATTGGTTTACGATTAAAGTAAAAGGAAAGGGGAGCCACGGATCTCAACCCTGGAAAGGAGTAGACCCCATCCAAGTTGCTTCACAAATAGTAGAAGGTTTACAAAATATTGTGAGTCGTCAGTCTGAATTAACCAAAGCACCCGTAGTGATCACGGTTGGAAAAATGCACGGAGGTGTGCGCGAAAACATTATTCCCGAAACCTGTGAATTGGCGGGAACTATTCGCACACTGGATAGTAAAATGCAACAGGACGTACACGAAAGAATCAAACGCACCGCCACCATGATTGCGGCAGCTAATGGTGCAGAGGCAGAAGTGTCAATCGAAACAAAAACACTGGTTACTTATAATAATCCCGCACTTACTAAAAAAGCGGTAGCAGCATTAGAAACAGCATTGGGGTCTTCGAATGTAGTTGAAACAGAATGGGTGACCGGTGCAGAGGATTTCTCTTATTATGGAACCAAGGCGCCCGCATTTTTCTTCTTTCTGGGTGGATTACCAAAGGGAAAATCTTCAGCAGAGGCAGCACCGCATCATACTCCCGATTTTTACGTGGACAACAGCGGAATGCCTGCGGGCGTGAAAGCGCTTTGCAGTCTGGTCTTTGATTATTTGAAGAAATAGTACACCGCCCAACTCAATACCCAAGCAAGCCCAGTCATATAAACCAACTGGATGAGCGGCCATTTCCAACTTTTGGTTTCTCTGCGAACGACCGCTAGCGTGCTCATGCACTGCATCGCAAAAACATAAAATATCATTAGCGACAAACCTGTTGCCAGTGTGAACAGTGGTGTTCCGTCGTTTCGTGTTGCGGCTTTCAATTTTTCATTTAGTAAAGAGCCATCTTCATTTTCTTCACCCACACTAAACAGCGTTGCCATTGTTCCAACAAATACTTCGCGCGCAGCAAACGAAGTCACTAGTGCAATGCCAATTCTCCAATCAAAACCCAACGGAGCAATAGCGGGTTCCAGCTGTTTTCCTATTACACCGGCATAAGAATTTTCAAGTTTAGCTGCGTGGTATTCTTTAGTGAGATGAAGTGAATCGGCGTTGGGCATCTGTAGCGATGTTTTGTATTCGGTTTCAATTTTTTTCAAGGTTGAACCCGGACCATAAGAGCTAAGGCCCCACAGAATGAGTGAGATTATCATGATCACTTTACCCGCATCCAGTATAAATATTTTTGCTTTCCCCAACATAGTGGGCAACAAATTTGACCAGCGAGGAGAACGATAAGTAGGCAATTCTAAAATGAAAAAACTCTTCTCTTTTATTTTAATAAAAAGATTGGCTATATAAGAAACCAGCATTGCCACAATTACGCCTGCCACATACATTCCTAATAGCACCAAACCTTGCACGCTTAAGAATCCAAAGAGATAATGATTGGGGATAATAAGCGCTGTGATGGTTGTATAGACAGGAAGTCTTGCCGAACAACTCATGAGCGGAGTAATCAAAATAGTAAGTAGTCTTTCTTTTCTGTTTTCAATATTTCTTGCACTCATGATGGCAGGAACTGCACAAGCAAATCCACTGATCATGGGCATTACACTTTTACCATTCAATCCCACGCTACGCATGAGTTTATCCGACAAAAAACTAATGCGTGCCATATAACCGGAATCTTCCAGTAGGGTGATGATTCCAAATAAGATCATTATCTGTGGAACAAAAACCAGAATCCCGCCTAGCCCAGCTACCACTCCGTTAATTAATAGATCAGAAAAAAGAGTGGCGGGCAATACAACCGATAGCCATCCGCTTAATTGACCGAATCCAAGTTCTACCCAACCCATCGGATATTGTGCCAGTAAAAAAACGCTTTGAAACAACAAAAACAAAACCGTGAGTAAAATCAAATAACCCCAACGTCGATGTAAAAGAATCGAGTCTAGTTTTTCGGTGAATAAAGTTTTTTGCAATGGGTCCGGTTCAGAAACCGCTTGTTGCATAATCTGCCGAATGCGTGCATATCGCTGTAAAATTTCTTCAGCCTGAATTCTGGTGGGATTGAAATTGTATTGTTTTTTGATTGACTCAATGCGTGATTGAATGGCTGGTGAAAAACCAAAAGATTCGTGATGGGTAAGCAAATGAATGGCTTTGTAATCGCACACACCCTCCATTTCCTCTTTGATTTTTTCAATGGGAATTGCAGCTAAAGAGCGGTTATCTATAAAATCACGTACGGGAACCTTGTAGGCTCCGCTCAATGTTAGCTCCACCGCACGTTCTAATTCTGTAATACCTTTTCTTTTTCTCGGATCTACGGCTACTACCGGAACACCAAGCTCTCTTTTTAGTTCATCCAGATCTATTTTGATTCCTTTTTGTCGAGCCAGGTCCATCATGGTGAGTGCAACCACAACGGGTTGTTTCAAGTCGATAAGTTGCGTGCAAAAAAGAAGGTTCCTTTTCAGGTTGCTTGCATCTGCAACTACAATGATGGCCGAGGGCTTCACCTCTTCGTCTTCACCCATCAAAATTTTATAGGTGACCCACTCGTCCAGTCTTTTGGGGTATAGGCTATAGGTACCGGGCAGGTCTACAAACGTAACCTCGTGAGCACCCACCTTGGCCAAACCAGTTTTTTTATCAACCGTAACTCCCGGAAAATTGCCCACCTGCTGCCGCAAACCGGTCAAACAATTAAATAATGAGCTTTTTCCGCTGTTGGGGTTACCGACCAGAACTATATGGTTGTTATGCGGGTTCAAGATGGTGAATGACTGCAAAAGTAGACAGACCCAGGGAAAACCATTTACGAAATCAGAAGTACCTCTTGATTTGCGTCCAATACCGGATAACTTTGCATTTCCATAATCAATTTTAAGATGAAACCAAGGCTTTCCTTCCCCATTTTGTTCTTACTGCTGTCACCTCTTTTTGTTTTTTCTCAAAAAAAAGCAGAGTTAAAAAAAATTGAAGCGGCGCTTCGCACACACGTTAGCTATCTGGCAGACGATAAGCTGGAGGGAAGACGTACGGGCACAGCTGGTGAAAAATTGGCTATGGAGTATATCGCGAACCAGTTTCAAGCCATTGGACTGGAGGCAAAAGGAACAGAAAAATATTACCAGCCCTTTTCGGTAAGCGAAGGAAAAGAAATGAAACCCGGAACTGTTTTTTCTGTCACTAAAACTTTTTCTCAGGGCGCAACGGCCAGCAAGGTGTTAACACTTGGCACAGAATATTTTGCTTTTCCTTACAGCGCTAATGGAACCATTGCAGGAACAGCTACTTCTGGACTACAGGAGATTGGCTCTCCATGGCTAATTGATATTGCGCTTGTGCTAGAAGACAACAGCAGTAATCCTCATTTTGATTTGCCCGGTTACATTTATGAATTCAGTAAAAACGCAAAAACAAAAGGTGCAACCACAGTATTATGGTATAATTCGGGCAAGCAAGATGATAAACTTATTTTTAACGGAAAAGACCGCTCACCTGTTTTAGAAATTCCGGTCATCTATCTTACAAAAAAACCACTCGATGGAGTTAGTGCTGAAGATGAGGAGGGAGAATTGAGTTTTAATGCAACTATACAAATTGGAGAGAAGCTACGCTATGGATACAATGTGGTAGGTTACATTGACAACAAAGCCGCCACAACCGTAGTATTAGGAGCACATTTTGATCATTTGGGATATGGTGAAGACGGGAACTCTCGTTTTGAAAAAAAGGAACCCGCCATTCACAATGGTGCTGATGATAATGCAAGTGGAACCGCTACACTGATTGAACTAGCACGCGCGCTCAAAAAAACAAAAGGCGCCACTACTAACTATTTATTCATTGCTTTTTCTGGAGAAGAGTTGGGTTTATATGGCTCCAAATATTTTACAGATCACCCAACCATTGATTTGAAGAGTATCAATTATATGATCAATATGGATATGGTAGGAAGATTGAGTGACAGCGCTAAAACAATTACCATTGGTGGATACGGCACTTCTCCTGCCTGGGCCTCTTTAGTGAATGCGCAGAACAATCTGCGTAGCGCAGGCAATTTGCAGATCAAAATTGATTCTAGCGGTTCTGGCCCTAGTGATCACACATCTTTTTACAGAAAAGACATTCCTGTTCTATTTTATTTTACCGGACTACACACCGATTATCACAAGCCGTCTGACGATGCAGACCGAATCAACTATAAAGGCATGGTCACTATTTTGCAACATGCTAAAAATGTAATTGAAGGAGCGAATGCACAGGGTCGTTTGGCCTTTTTAAAAACACGCGAAGCACAAACCACTACAACCGCTCGCTTTAGTGTTTCAATGGGAATCATGCCCGATTATACCTATAGTGGCAACGGTGTTCGCGCAGATGGAGTAAGCGAGGGTAAGCCTGCTCAAAAGGCGGGACTGAAGGCGGGAGATATTGTGTTACAGATTGGAGACTATAAGGTAAACTCCATGGAGTCGTACATGCAAACACTGGGTAAATTTAAAAAAGGAGATAAGGCCACGGTTGTTTACCAGCGAGGAACAGAGCAATTCAAGGTTGAAATTCAATTTTAATTCGGTTCCGTTGTAACTTAGGTTTGTTAATGTATGGCAGACCGCGTCAATAAATTAGTTCTTGATAACTCTC
>JBEDEC010000079.1:0-4540 GCA_041175905.1 Bacteroidota bacterium | reverse complement strand
ATTAAGGAAGGCCATTGAAGATTACTGAGTCCCATAATTGCGTGTCCAGATGTACATCCTCCTGCATATCGAGTGCCAAATCCAACTAAAAATCCTCCCACAACCATCAGTATAAATCCTCTAATAGAAAGTAGAGCAGGCCAGTTAAAAAGATCTTTTGGAACAAGTCCATTATAATTAGTCACTCCATAAGTAGCTAACTCTGCCGCTAATTTAGGGTTCACTTCAATAGGGGCGGCCGAGGTTAAAAAAAGTGTAGCAACTACGCCGCCAATAAATACGCCTCCTACAAAAAATAAATTCCACACTTCTTTTTTCCAGTCATACTTAAAAAAGGAAATATTCGACGGCATACAAATGGCACATACATGTCTAAGCGATGAGGAAATTCCAAATGTTTTGTTGCCAAGAATAAGTAATAGGGGTACGGTAAGACCAATTAGTGGTCCCGATACATACCAAGGCCAAGGTTGTTTGATTAGTTCTAGCATGCGAATTGGGTTGATGATTTATTTAGATTTTTTCATTTCTTCTCTTCGAGCAAGGATTGGTGGGTAGGGTCCATATTTATGTTGCACTTCTGAAAAACCATCTGTATAAGGACCGAAAGGGTGGTCAATTGGTTTTTTTGAGATATCTGGCCAATCCTTTTCAAGATTTTTAATTGGTCGTGGCCGACTATTAACAAATGCGGCTACATCCCAACTATCTTCTATACTTAAAACTGGATGTTCGTGGCTTGCTTCATTATTTGGCATATTACTATATACAAAACCTGCAAACCGAGATAGTCGATACAGGCCTGCCCCATTGTTATAGCTATTTTCACCCCAAAGAGGAGGGTACTCATATTCGGTTTCGTTGATGGCTAACACCCCCTCTCCATTCTGGCCATGGCACCGCTGACATTGACCCTGATAGACAATGCTGCCTTTAATGGGATCTGCTGCTCTATCTAGATAGGGCAGTTTATAAATGCCAGTTTGTTTTGGGGTAACTCCTTTAGGTACATCTTTCCCTACCCATTTGATATAGGCTTCTATCGCTTTGTATTCTTTGCTGAGACTGTCAGGTGCTTTCCCATTAAGGCTTCTTTCAAAACAGTCACTTACTCTTTTATAAATAGTTTCTATACTTCCACTCCTGTCTCTGAATCGTGGATAAGTAGAGGCCACCGCACCGTAATTATTTCCCCAGGTTTTTTTACCCCCATTTAGATGACAATTTTGGCAATTCATTCCATTACTAATTGACCCTACTTTTCCATTAGGTCCTAAATAGCGTGAGGTATGCGTGATCAAGTCTTGTCCATAAATAACGAGAGTACGATTCTCGCCAGTTAATGTTCGATCGGTGAATAAACTTGGGCTTGCCCAACTGCTATCATATGTGGTAGTAATTGGAGTAGGATTATAGGTTGTATTTAGTGAAAGAAAGTTCATAACCAATACTAAGATGACGGCAGTAATGATTACAATAACAGGCCAGTTTTCTCTTATATTTTTACGAACAGACTTCATCTTGATTTTTAACGAAATTGATAGGTAGTGCCTTGTAATTGCGTGAGTAGTGTCGCAGGTTGGTCGGTTGCAGTTACTCGGTTTTGCAAAACAGGGGCTACGGGGGAGTGAACAGCCAAATATTCTTCAATTACCTGATGAAGATTAGCTCCTAGTTTTTTGGGTTCTTTTACTTTTTCAATTCTACAAAGGGTGTCATCGGGATCTCCTTCTCTTTCACAGGCTACAACTGAGTAATATTTTTCTAATTGAAGAGATTCACCATTTACTTTCACCCAATTGACTCTTTTTCCTAGCTCATTACTAATGGTACAATTAACTTCCATTCCGGAGAAACGCACAAACCAACCCCCAAATCTTTTTGATGGGTCTTTAGCAAAGGCATTGTGTAATTCTTTTTCTAACCAGTCCCATAATTGTTGACCCGATACTTTTCCCATTTTTGCTTCACTGTCTACTGGTAACATATTCCATAAAAATTCTCGAGTAATTGGGGTCGTTTTTTTTGTAGGGTCTAAAGCAAGAGGTTGACAGAACCTAAATCCATTGCTTAATGCGATGTCAGGTTTAAATTTCCAGCGTACAGCATCTGTGATCAGATTGTCCATGGGAGTTTCAAGAACGAAATAGCGAACTAATGGAGTGATAGTGGTTCCAACTACTGTGTCAAGCTCTTTTTTAAAGGGAGACTCTGCTACTTTAATGGCTTCAAGAGTTGCAGGATTAGGAGGGTATCTTTTAGGATCTACATCTAAAAGATCATAGGTGTAGTTTTTAATTGTGCCGTTCTCTACCTCAATTTCAAGCTTTCCAAGAAATGAGCCAAATGCTCCGCACTCTACCACTTTTGTGTACTTGCCTTCAATGGGTACGCGAACTCTTTCATGTGTATCTGCCCCTAAAATAAAATCTGCTCCTGCCACAGCTGGATTATTAGAAAGGCCAACTTGTTGTGCCAGTCCCATGTGCGTTACGATAAAAATGATACCACATCCTTCTACTTCTTTCAGAAGCTTGATGTATTTCGCAACATTTTGATCTGCATGTGTAAATCGAATTCCTTCACTATAAGCGGGCGATTGTCTTTTTGGTATCAGATGATCCGTATAGCCTATAAAACCCACTTTAGCACCTGCAATATATTTTATCCAATAGGGGGGGTAAATCAACTCGCCATTATCAGCATCTTTTGTATCATGCCACATATTGGCACAGATCTTAGCTGCTGTAGAATGCCCCATGTCATAGAGCATTTTCTTTTTTTTGTAAACAACCTCCCAGTTTCCAGGTAAAATCAAATCGTAATTAAATGAATTGAGTAGTGGAATCAGTGCTTCTCCTTCTGTAAGAGATGCAACTGCACTTCCATGAAAGTAATCGCCCCCATCAATAAGTAAAGTTTGAGTTGGATTTTCTTTTCTTAGCGTGTCAATCATTGTTTTTAATACAGCAAGTCCGCCTCTTTTTCGATACACTGATTTTTCGTTTTCCCAAAAAAATTCATCATGTGTATTAAGTTGGGCATGTATATCTGAGGTATAAAGAATCGTGAATCGATTTGAGTTAGCTTTTTCCTTACTCAGTTTGGTTGCTTCCATAATTGGTGGAGCAGCAAATACTGTAGATCCAGCCGTTATGACTAATCCACTTCCCATTCCAGCAAAGGCGGTTTTTTTTATAAAATTTCTTCTTGATTGTTCTTTTGCTGGGGTATCCTTCATATAAAATGATTAAAGTCTCTCAAACATCCGTTATTAAATTCTTTTCTATTGTGATTAAGGTCACAATAGGGAGCTTAAAACCCCGATTTAACATAGCTCCAGCCCTGTTCTTGTAGTCGAACAATTTCTCCTATGCCCATTTTGACAAACCCTGCCTCTTTAACAATTTCCTCTTTTTTTACTTTTCTTTCTGCCATGGTATTTTCACAAGCTAAGAATTGTACCCCCATTTTTGTAAATTGAGTAATCTTTTCTTGCTGGTTGCTTATTTCTTTACGTAGTAAATCAAGACCAGCTCCGTGTGCAACAACAACAAGTTGAGCGCTATCACCCCAACCTGCTTGTAGATGTTTGAGATTATTCATAAGCCCCTTCCAGGCTAGTGAGTCTCCGCTTGTGATTTGTAGCACGAGTCGGTGAGCAGGTAGCTGAATTTTTCCTGCTTTACCCTGCTTACTTTTTTCCCAGGCAAGAAAGCCTCCTGCAAGGTCATGTACATTCACAAAACCATTTTCTTTCATTAATTCTAGTGCACGTTGACTTCTCTTGCCCGATCTGCAATACAATAAATATTCTCCTTTTGTATCTAAGCTGGCTAATGCGTTTTTGAAACTATCTACTTCCTGTACATTTTGTAAACGAGCTCCAGTAATTTTTCCAGCTCTCCATTCAGCTGGTGTTCGTACGTCGATTAAAACTGTCTCTGGCTTTTTAAGGTATCTATCAAATTGTTTTGGAGTTAAGCTATTTTCTTGTGCAAATAATTTACCGAATGAGATTGCAATTGCTAAGGTGGTCAGGAGTAGTTTAATCCGCATAAAAAATAATTAGCTAAAAGTTACAAATCAAAACTGGTATTTAAAAAAAGTTGATTTCTTGTATATGGAGTGGGGTTCGCATTATGTCGACTCCACTGGTATCCTAAGTTGATTTCGTAATTCTTTTTTTTTAGCTGCAATCCATTAAAGAAGCGATTATGTTCAAAAGCAATTACTTCCTTACGTTGGTTGACGAAAAATTCATTTGTTAGATTATAATTGATGCTGGAATGCGCGTTTACTTTTACAATTGGGAACAGAAAGGTATTTTGTATACGAAGTCTTGTTTGAAATATAGTGACGGGCCCCGTTATATCTGTAAATCGAAATTCGTACCAGGCTCGATTTCTATTGATGATGTTCTTTAATTTCAAATTGCGTTGAATTCCATATGTGGAACGCAACTCTGTATAATCTTTTGTATTTCCTGATTGATTGAGTATGTCTCGATAACCATGAAATGAAAGGGGGCTTACGGCTA
>JBEDEC010000078.1:0-3546 GCA_041175905.1 Bacteroidota bacterium | reverse complement strand
GGGAAGGAGACACTTTGAAACAATTAAAGTCTATCGCGACGGTTCAAAGTGTGGGAGCGTCTACCCGAATTGAAGGATCGCGTATGACGGATGATGAGGTGGAGGTGCTGATCAAAAGAATCGAGATTTCCACTTTTGAGGAAAGAGATCAACAGGAGGTGGCAGGATATTTTGAAACTTTGGATACCATATCTGAACATTTTGCGTCCATCGAAATTACCGAAAATCAAGTCATGGGTTTGCATAGTCTGTTACGGAAACATGGGGAAAATGATGCCTGGCATAGAGGCAAATTTAAGCAGATCAGCAATTCGGTAGAAGCAAATTTAGTAGACGGAAGTAAGCAAGTAATTTTCAAAACAAGCGAGCCCGGCCTACAGACGCAAGATGATATGATTCGTTTAATCGATTGGTACAATGCTGATCAGGAAACGGTTCCCCTCATTAAAGTGGCCGTATTTGTTTATGAATTTTTAAGCATTCACCCCTTTCAAGACGGCAATGGACGATTAAGTAGGTTATTAGGCAGTCTATTACTTTTAAAAAATGGCTATTCATGGATACAATATATCAGCTTTGAAAACGAGATCGAAAACAGAAAATCGGCTTATTACAAAGTCTTGATGGATACCCAGCGGAATAGACCCGGAGAAAATATCACCGAGTGGCTTCGTTTTTTCTTAAGCTGTTTAAGTCACATTCAAGAAAACTTGATGTTGAAATTAGACCATAGAAGAATAGATAACGAAACTACCTCCCAGCGCGAACGCAGTATACTATTCTTAATTGAAAACCGTCCTGGCTGTAGTTCAAGTGAAATTTCAAGCAGACTAGACATACCACTTCCCACGGTAAAGAAAACATTAGCAGAACTAGTGGAAAAGAAATTACTGTGGAGAGAAGGTATAGGAAGGGCAACGGCGTATTTTTTGATATAAACTGCGATTCAATTTTTCTAATCGCCTCACAAATCGAGCTTTTTTGAGGCGATTAGCGAAATTAATCGCCTCATTTATAAATTCTCCTTGATCCACTCAATAGGCGTCGTCCCATGCTCCTCTTTGAAGATCTTGTAAAAGATGGATTTGCTCTTAAAGCCGGATAGCTCAGCGATCCCTTCGATGGAAGTGTTTAGGTGGGCGCCGGAACGCAATAAAGAGGTTGCGTGATCGATGCGCAGCTTGTTGCGATAGGTGGTGAATGGGACCTTTAATTGTTTGTTGAAACAGTTCGCCACTCGGTTGTGCGGGATGTTCAATGCATGCGAAATATCGTGTAAGGAGAAGGCCGTTTTGACATAGGGTTTATCGTTTTCGATGTAGGAAATGATGCGATCCATATCTGTTGATTTTTCCAAAGGATCTTCTTGCGAGAAATGTTTTTTTGAGCTCGCGACTTTTTCCCAAGTAGCTTTTAAATTATCTAAAAATGAGAGTGGCTCCTTTTCATTGTATAGCCAATTTGGGACAAAAAAGAAACTGATCGGCAATACCAATGATTTAAAATAGAGGTAATTATTATTAACCGCATCCGGATTTAAAAAATCAATTATCCCCGATTGTTCGGATTCTATAGCCAGTAAAAACAGTACCACTAAATCGGGAATAACAGTCAGTAAGGTGACAATAAAAATCCGAGTAATTAAGATATTCACTTTCTTCTTAATATACATTCCTCCCCCTGCTTTCAATCGATAGATATAGCTGATACCATAAAGAATAAAGGACGTGTTATAGACGGCTATAAATAGGTACTGCTGTTTTAACGTGAGAAACAGGTAGCCGTTGATGTCTTTGTTTGCCAAAGTCTCATTAAAATAATCCAACCTACTTTGAAAAGGTAGGGCATAGTAAGGAAGTAGATTAATCAAGAAAATCAGCGAGGGGATTGCAAGTATCAATAAATATTTATCCCATACAATGGACCCCTTCATGATGCTCTTCAGGTAGTATAAAAAGAAGGGCCCTTGAAGAACGATCAATGGTTCTAGATGGTACACTAAAGAAAATACAGTGGGGTCATTTGTTGAATTAAGTACGAGCAAAGCATACTGCGTCAAAGCTTTGTCCAAGATGATAAATAGTAAATAGAGGACTCCTTTGTTTTGGCCATAGTGATTCACCAAAAAAATGAAGGATACAATGCATACCAGAATGAGTGAGGTTTGTAACATGTTTTTTAACCTTTAAATTTCCAAATTCTCTTTAATCCAATCCGTGGGCGTCGTGCCGTGCTCTTCCTTAAAAATCTTATAAAAGATCGATTTACTTTTAAACCCGGACATCTCGGCTATCCCTTCGATGGAGGTGGTTAAATGAGTTCCCGCACGCAATAAATCCGTCGCATATTCAATTCTTAATTTGTTGCGATAAGTAGGAAAAGCCACCTTTAATTGCTTGCTAAAACAGGTCGCCACGCGGTTATGCGGGATGTTCAATGCCTGCGAAATATCGTGTAAAGAAAATGCCGTTTTAATGTAAGGTTTCTCCGCTTCTATGTAGGAAATGATGCGATGTAAATCGCTAGATTTTTCAAAGGAATCTTCCGCTGAGAATTTGGATTTCTCAGTCACGACACTTTTCCATGTTCGTATAAAGTTTTCAAAAAAAGACAATGGATCCTTCTCGTTGTACAACCAACTAGGGATTAAAAAGAAACTAAAAGGTAATAGCAACGTTAAGAAAAATAAGGATTGATCATTGATGACATCAGGATTTGCAAAGTCAACCTTCCCTAGCTTTTTTGAATTCAAAGCCAACATAATGAACACCAATACATAGGGTATGACAATAACAGGGATGATCACTAAAAGCCGGTTGAACAGAACACCCACCTTCTTTTTGATGTAGAATCCATTCGCCCTTTTCATCCTGATTAAATAGCGCACCGCATAAATAAGGCAACCTAAATTATAAAACTGAATTAACAAAAGCTGGTAATGCATTCGTAGAAATAGATAGACTAAAGCTGGGCGGCTTGCACTAGCCAAGCTAAAGTAAGCTACCTTATTTTCAAACGGCGTAACGAGATAGGGAGTTAAATTGATGAAACTTAAAAGGGAGGGAATTAATAATACCAAAAGAGTTTTGTCCCACACAAATTCCCCTTTCACTACACTCCTAATATAATAGATTAAGAAAGGGCCTATCATAACAATGAGCGGGTCCATGTGGGCAATAAAGAACGCCAATACAAATGGATCATGCGTGGTATTGAGCACTAACAAGACCGTTTGTCTAACCCCTAAACCCAGGATGATCCAGACTAAATAAATAATCCCCTTGTTTTGTCGCCAATGATTAATCAACAACAAAAGCGATACGATAAAGACCAGTACAAGCGAAGTGAATACCATAAAATTGCGCTTTAGAACGACAGGATAATATTAGTTCAAAAATGTGATTAATGAACTATCCCGATTTTTAGCTGTTGTTCAAAAACTATTTTTATGAACAACTAAAACTGAACTTTAGTCTTTTTGGCGCTTTCAAAGCATTTTTTTTGAGTCATCAAATTTTACAAATGCTATTTAGAACCGCGTTTCTT
>JBEDEC010000077.1:0-20279 GCA_041175905.1 Bacteroidota bacterium | reverse complement strand
AGAACAGAAATAGCCCGCTCACTAGGCACTTTATCAAAAAGACAGCAATATATTTTATGCGCTTACTACGGACTAGACAGAGCTAAGGCATTAAGCTTGGAAGAAATTGGCCATGAGCTTGGAGTTAGCCGTGAACGCATACGGCAAATCAAAGAAAAAGCGATTTCCAGATTACAACATGGCCATCGGTCACACCTTTTACATTCCTTTCTCGGTGTACCATAAAAGAAAGGCTTCTTATCTTTGCGCCCCCTATGTTTAATAATCTTCAAGAGAAATTAGAGTCGGCCTTTAAACATTTAAAGGGCCAAGGTCGCATCACTGAAATTAATGTAGCCACAACGGTAAAAGAAATCCGCCGGGCATTAGTGGATGCGGATGTCAATTTTAAAATCGCCAAAGATTTTACCGACCGTGTCAAGGAAAAAGCAATGGGTCAAAAAGTGATCAATGCTGTCTCTCCAGGACAACTGATGGTAAAAATTGTCAAAGATGAATTAGCAGCACTGATGGGTGGCTCAGAAGCAACCTTACAATCAAAGGGGAATCCTGCTGTTATTTTGATTGCGGGTTTACAGGGTAGCGGTAAAACAACTTTTAGCGCCAAGCTTGCCAATTATCTCAAAAACAAAAAAGGTCTATCGCCATTGCTGGTGGCCGCAGACGTGTACCGCCCTGCAGCGATGGAACAATTGAGAATATTAGGAGAGCAGATTGGAACAGATGTTTTTATTGAGGCCGAAGAAAAAGATCCGGTTGCGATTGCAACCAAAGCCGTGGCCAGTGCCAGAAGTAAAAATAAAAATGTGGTCATCATCGACACAGCTGGTCGATTGGCTGTTGACGAAGCGATGATGAATGAGGTGGCTGCCATACGTAATGCCGTGCAGCCACAAGAGATACTATTTGTTGTAGATAGTATGACGGGACAAGATGCCGTTAATACAGCCAAAGCCTTTAATGACAGATTAGATTTTACGGGTATCGTCTTGACAAAACTAGATGGCGACACCAGGGGTGGTGCGGCAATCTCAATTACATACACTGTCAATAAGCCTATTAAGTTTACCAGCAACGGAGAAAAGCTAGAAACACTAGATATTTTTTATCCTGACCGAATGGCCCAACGCATTCTGGGGATGGGAGATATCACAACCCTGGTAGAGCGAGCACAAGAACAGTTTGATGAAGCTGAATCCAAAAAACTGGAAGCAAAAATCCGCAAGAACAAATTTGATTTTGCAGATTTCAAAATGCAGCTGGAACAGCTCAAAAAAATGGGGAATATGAAGGATATGCTTTCTATGATCCCGGGCGTTGGAAGTAAAGTAAAAGATCTGGATATCGACGAAAACGCGTTCAGGGGTATAGAAGCAATGATCAATTCAATGACTCCCGCTGAAAGGGCGGACCCCGATTTGATTGATATGAGCCGTAAAAAAAGGATTGCCAAGGGGAGCGGAAAGGATATCCAAGAGGTTAACAACTTCTTAAAGCAGTTTGCCCAAATGCGAGACATGATGAAGAATATGAACAAGTTAGGAGCATTTGGCAAAATGATGCCTGGAATGAGACGCTAAAAAACGGGCCCAATTCCCTGAAATAACCTATATTTGCAGCCCGGTTTTTACCGGGTATTTTTTAACGCTGTTAAATTTCAATTTATGTCAGCCAAAATCCGTCTTCAAAGACAAGGCTCTAAAAAGAGACCATTTTACTTCATCGTTGTAGCCGATTCACGTGCACCACGCGATGGAAAATTCATCCAAAAGTTAGGTACCTACAACCCCCTGACTATTCCTGCTACCATTCAACTAGATCGCCAAAAGGCATTAGAGTGGTTGAATAAAGGTGCAACCCCTACTGACACTGTACGCAGAATTTTAAGCTTTAAAGGAGTATTATACCTAAAGCACTTACTCCGTGGTGTTAGCTTAGGTTTATTTGATGAGGCTGCTGCTATGCAAAAATTCACTGAGTGGACTGCACAGCACGAAGTCCAAATCAAAAAGAAAGACGAGGATAACCAACGTAAGCGTCGTGAAAAGCGTCAAGCTGTTCTTTCCGAAGCTGCTGCTAAAAAGGCGGCTGCTGCAGTTCCTGCTGTGGAAGAAAGTGCTCCTGCTGCTGAAGGAGCAGGCGAAGAAGCTTAATCAATCGTCACAACAAAAATTGTTAATCCCAGTGTTTCCCAAACATTGGGATTTTTTTTGATGAGGCATATTGTTTTGCTTTGCAGTTGATGGCCAGTTATCTCAAATTAGGAAAGATTGTCAGTGCCCATGGACTCAAGGGAGAACTAGTACTTGAACATTGCCTTGGAAAAGCTTCCTCACTCAAAAACGTGGAGGCGCTATATATTGAAGAAAAAAAAGGAAATCTTCTACCCTACTTTATTCAGTCTGCAAAAAAGAAAACGGCAACAGAAGTTTTTGTACAAATAGAGGGAATTGAAGTACGTGAAAAGGCACAGGCACTCGTTACAAAAACAGTTTGGATACCCGAAAAAGAGTTTCAGCGATTGGCCAGTAAATCTGCACCAGCCTCCTTACTAGGATTTAAAATTATTGAAAATAATACCGTACTTGGTGAGGTGGTGGAGGTGATTGAGCAACCACAACAATTGTTGTGTAAGATTATTATTCAAAATAAAGAAGTATTGATTCCTTTAAATGAAGACACACTTCTTGAAATTGACAATGCGTTGCAACAAGTGCAGGTAAAACTTCCCGAAGGTCTCTTAGCAATCTATCTTTCATAGGTAAAACATGTCTGCGCCGGTTCACCATATCGCGCATTTTGATCTGGATTCATTTTTTGTTTCCGTCGAAATTTTACACAACCCTTCGCTAAAAGGAAAACCAGTATTAGTTGGCGGTGGCGACCGAGGTGTAGTAGCAGCTTGTAGTTATGAGGCCAGAAAATTTGGGATTCATTCTGCGATGCCCATGAAGCAGGCCTTACAAAAATGTCCTTCGGCTATTGTTACCAATGCAAGCAGAAGTCAATACAGTCATTATTCAAGATGGGTTACTGAACTAATAGCGGAACGTGTCCCCGTTTTTGAAAAAGCCAGTATCGATGAATTTTATGTTGATCTCTCTGGAATGGACCGATTTTTTGGTGTCAACTCTTTTGCCCAGGAATTAAGAGCACATATTACCCGCACAACTGGACTCCCGATTTCCTGTGGAATTGCATCAGCCCGTTTCATTGCAAAAATGGCTACCAATGAGGCAAAGCCCAATGGGCTTTTAGCTGTGCCCCCCGGCAAGGAAACTGCTTTTCTATGGCCCTTGCCTATAGATAAAATCAATGGTGTGGGTGAACATACAGCGCAATTATTGCGAAACAAAGGCCTTTACCGAATTGAAGACATTGCAAAAACTCCTTTGGAATTGATGATTTCCATTGCTGGTAAATGGGGCGAATCCTTGTGGGAAAAAGCACAAGGCAGAGGCAGTACCACTCTCATCACTGATTGGGAGCAAAAAAGTATCAGCCACGAAAAGACCTTTGAAAAAGACACCAATGACACTGATTTTTTAGTTCAACAATTATTAGAATTAGTAGAAGAAACTGCAGCAGATGTGCGGAGCGACGAAAAGATGAGTGGGTGCCTGACAGTGAAAATAAAATACCACGACTTTGAAGTCACTTCCAAACAAGAAACCATAGATTATACTGTACTTGATGATGTATTACAGGCTAAAGCAAAAAAACTATTTGCAGAACTTTATCAAAAAGGAAGACCCGTTCGATTATTAGGAGTCCGCTGCAGCCACTTGGTTCCTATTACCATGCAGATGAGTTTATTTGATCAGCAGGTAGAAAAGCTACAACTCTATCAAACGATGGATGCGCTCAATGATCGCTTTGGAAAGAATACACTTACCAAAGCCACTCATATCCGAAATACCCGAGATGATAAAGCGGAAGATGCAAATCTGAAATAGTAAATTTGTGGTCAATTATTAAAACATACTTTTTTATGTCAGCAGCGTGGAAAGAATACCAGGAAAAGAACCAGGACCGTTTTTTAACAGAAATGATAGATCTGCTTCGAATTCCTTCAATTAGTGCAAAGTCTGAGCATAAAGACGACATGCTTCATTGTGCAGAAGCGGTAAAAAAGAGTCTTTTAGAAGCCGGTTGTGAAAAAGCGGAAGTGATGCCCACAAAAGGATACCCGGTGGTATATGGTGAAAAAATAATCAGTAAAGATGCTCCGACAGTCTTAGTATATGGTCACTATGACGTACAGCCTGCTGACCCATTAGAACTTTGGCATAGTGGACCCTTTGAACCCGTTATTAAAGATGGGAAGGTATTTGCCCGAGGATCTGCCGACGATAAGGGTCAGTTTTATATGCATGTAAAAGCATTGGAGCTGATGTGCAAGACAAATACGCTCACCACCAATATTAAGTTTTTGATTGAAGGAGAAGAAGAAGTGGGCTCTCCTAACTTAGGAGCATTTGTAGCTGCTCATAAAGATCTTCTGAAAGCTGATGTTATTTTGATCAGTGACTCCGCGATGCTCAGTATGGAAAATCCATCCTTAGATACAGGGGTAAGAGGGTTGAGCTATATTGAAGTAGAAGTTACAGGCGCAAATAGAGATTTACACAGTGGTACCTATGGAGGAGCCGTAGCCAACCCAATCACCATTCTCTCAAAAATGATTGCGAGCTGTCATGATGAAAATAATCATATCACGATACCAGGTTTTTATGATGACGTGGTAGTAGCTGGGCCCGACGAAAGAGCATTGATCAATAAAGCACCCTTTGATGAGAACAGTTACAAATCAGAACTAGGCATCAATGAACTATGGGGAGAAAAAGGATATAGCACCTACGAAAGAACTGGTATTCGCCCGACCCTCGAAGTAAATGGTATTTGGGGAGGCTACACCGGCGAGGGCGCAAAAACAGTTTTACCCTCTAAAGCCTATGCAAAAATTTCTGCGCGTCTAGTACCGAATCAATCAGCTGATGTTATTACAAAAAAATTGATTGACTATTTTACGTCAATTGCTCCGGCATCCGTACAAGTAAAAGCGCAGCTTCATCATGGCGGCGAACCTTATATGACTCCTATTGATAGTAAAGGATATATCGCAGCTGCAAAAGCCATTGAAAAAACGTTTGGAAAAACTCCCATTCCCGTTCGTGGAGGAGGTAGTATTCCCATTTGTTCAATCTTAGAAAAAGAGCTGGGCATCAAAATAGTTTTCATGGGATTTGGGCTAGATAATGACAATCTCCATAGCCCCAATGAGAAATATAATATCGAGAACTTTTTCAAGGGGATTGAAACAATTCCTTATTTCCATCACTACTTTGCACAGCATAGCTAATCAGTATCAGTTCTTATTGTGATTTTATCATAGGGAAACCCTATAGCATCGGTATATTTTTAATTCATCATTAAAAACATAACCGTATGGAAACAAAAGCACTCGAAAGACCCTCCTCCACTCGCGCCTTACCTTCTTTACTAGGAGATGGTTGGCTAGACCGTTTTTTTAATACCCCTCTTGATGAGTATTTCAGTTTAAGCAGGGTGGTAAATGTCCCCTCTGTTAATATCAGTGAAACAGATAAAGAGTTCATCGTTTGTTTAGCTACTCCTGGAATGGAGCGAAAAGACTTTAAAGTAGAAAGCACAGAAGATTCACTAACTGTGAGCGCAGAAAAGGAAAAAGAAGAGAAAGAAGAAGATGAGCACTACAACCGGAGAGAGTATAATTACACAAGTTGGTCAAGAAGTTTCAGCTTACCTGATAATTGTAACCGTGATATGATTGATGCAGAATACAAGAATGGAGAGTTACGAATTTACATTCCTAAGCTAGAGGTTAAAAAGCCTAAAAATGTTCAAAAAATTTCCGTCAGCTAAAGCAGCAACGGGTAGGCCCTAAAGGGGTGCCCCTGCTCTGGTGAGCAGGGGTTTTTTATTTACAATTTAGCAGTAGGCTATATTTGTAACATGCACATCGATATATTAACCGTTTTACCTGCATTATTAGAGAGTCCTTTTCAGCATAGTATGATGAAAAGAGCGCAAGAAAAAGAATTACTCACTATTGAGGTACATCCTCTTCGTCAATGGGCCGTCAATGAATACGGACAGGTAGACGATTACCAATATGGTGGTGGCGCAGGTATGGTCATGATGTGTGAGCCACTTGCTAATGCGATTGACACACTCTCGAAGCAAAGAAAATATGACGCGATTATTTACTTAACCCCAGATGGAGAAACACTAAAACAATCCCGCGTCAACCAATTGTCACTTCAGCAAAACCTATTGCTCATCTGCGGACACTATAAGGGAATAGATGAGCGTATTAGAGCTAATTACGTAACACATGAAATTTCAATTGGTGATTATGTATTAAGTGGTGGCGAATTGCCAGCAGCTATCTTGGTAGACGCCATCGGCAGGCTGATTCCAGGTGTATTAAATGATGAAACATCTGCCCTTACCGATTCATTTCAGGACAATTTATTGTCTCCCCCAGTTTACACACGCCCCGAAGAATTTAGAGGTTGGAAAGTGCCCGACATTTTATTAAGTGGCAATCATAAATTGATAGACGAATGGCGTCATGACCAGGCCTTACAGCGTACGCAGGAGAGACGTCCAGATTTATTAAAAGATTAACTTCATTATATGTCAACACCCCGCAGAAACTTTATCCGCACTATGGCTGTTGGAAGTTCGGTACTTGCCTCAAGCCTTCCATTGTTTGCAAAAGCCCCAACTGAAGAGGAGATAGAGCGCTCCAATCAACAAGCGGCTCAAAAACCTGTGTTCAATATGTGCGGATATGCCGCACCAAAATTAGAAGTAGTTCGTATTGGCATTATTGGGATAGGAATGAGAGGTAGTGATGCCGTGGGTCGACTTTCCTACATTGATGGAGTTGAAATTGTTGCCATCTGTGACAAATATCCTGAGCGATTAGCTGGTGCACAAAAAACGCTAACATCCCTTAACCGACCCAAAGCCAAAGAATATTCTGGCGAAGAAGGATGGAAAGCGCTGTGTGAGTCTAATGATGTAGATCTAATTTACACCTGCACCCCCTGGTCATTACATACTCCAATCGCTTTGCATGCAATGAATCATGGTAAACATGCAGCCACTGAAGTTCCTGCTGCACTTACCCTAGATCAATGCTGGCAATTAGTAGAAACTTCTGAGCGAACACGCAAGCATTGTATGATGCTTGAAAATTGTTGTTATGATTTTTTTGAACTGCTGACACTGAACATGGCCAGACAGGGATTATTTGGTGAAATTGTTCATGCAGAAGGTGCCTACAACCATGATCTTTCAACGGGGTGGCTCTTTAACAAAAGAGCTTACGCTGACATGTGGCGGATAAAAGAAAACATTGGCAAAAATGGAAGTCTCTATCCAACACATGGACTTGGACCCGTTGCACAGTGTATGAATATTAATCGAGGTGATTTGATGGAGCATCTAGTCAGCATGAGTACTGCTGATTTTAGTTTGGCACCCCTTGCAAAAGAAATGGCACAAAAAGATCCATTTTTTGAGCCTTATGTAGGAAAATCATATCGCGGGAATATGAATAACACAATTATTCGTACAGTAAAGGGTAAAACGATTTTAATTCAGCACGATGTATCAACCCCTCGCCCCTACTCACGTATTCATATCGTAAGTGGCACAAAGGGAATGGCACAAAAATGGCCAAGTCCGGCACGTATTGCATTTGGTCATAGCTGGATAAAGGAAGATCAACTCAAAACCCTTGAAGAAAAATATACCCTACCAATCGTTAAACATATCGGTTCCATTGCGAAAGAAGTAGGCGGACACGGTGGCATGGATTTTATCATGGACTGGCGATTAATTGACTGTCTTCGCAACGGTTTACCCCTAGATCAAGACGTTTATGATGCAGCTTCTTGGAGCAGCATCGTTCCGTTAAGCATTCAGTCAACAGCAAAAAAATCACGCACCATTGATATTCCAGACTTTACGCGTGGAAATTGGAAACAAAATAATCCAGTAAATCTGACATTGGAAGGTGGTGGAACTACCGGAGTTCGTTCCAATAAGCCAGCACTCAAGATGTAAGGGGAAGGGACTAACTTTGATGAGCTTTGTCATGAGAGAACTGACCGTCATCAATGATCCAGTGTTTATCGAGCCAACTCGCTATTCTGCTTACGAGAGATTTTGGCTGCGATATATTAATGATAAAAGAGATCTTCCTTTTATCCATTTATTAACGGGAATTCATCTTTTAGTAGTCCCTACTGCTATTCTTTTATTCACGCCTCTATTGACTGGAATAGGTTGGTGGTTACTATACATTCCTTATTTCTATATTTCACAACTCTATTTCAAGGGCCGATTTGGACTCATGTTGCATTGTATAGTTCACAGACGGCTATTTAAAAAGAGATTTGAATTTTTACAGCACTGGATCATTTGGTTTATCTGTCCTTTTTTTGGTCATACCCCTGAAACTTATTTTGCCCACCACATGGGGATGCACCATGTAGAGAACAACATGAAAGAGGATGCAAGTAGCACCTTACATTATCAACGAGACTCATTGTGGCATTTTTTTCAATACGTAGGTCGCTTTTTATTACTGGGCTTTAGAGATACGTTTTCTTATTTTTTCTCTCGAAAAAGAAAAAAATTTTACATGCGTCTCACTGCCGGTGAACTCTCTTTTTATGCGGCCTGCGTAGCACTTTGCTTCATCAACCTCAAAGCTGCTTTACTTATTTTTATTATTCCTTTTTTATTTGCGCGCATCGTGATGATGCTAGGTAATTGGGCGCAACATGCATTTGTTGACCCCCATGATCCGGAGGAGAACACAATCAATTGCATTAACACTTCTTACAATCATATTTGCTGGAACGACGGATATCATGCTATTCACCACGCACGACCTGCCCTACACTACACAGATTTGCCTGGCGAATTTTTACGAACTAAAGGAAAATTAGCTGCACAAAAAATTTTCACCTTTGAAGGTATTCACTACTTGCACATTTTTATCTGGCTAATGACTAAACGCTATGACAAGCTTGCTGCTAGACTGGTTAATATTGATCAAATGTTTAGTTCAGAAGAAGAAGCGATTCAATTATTGAAGCAAAGAACAAAACAGTTTAGCGCTTAGGCTTCCTGTCCATTCCAAAGGGCACCTCCAATACTAGCTCTTCTTGCACCCGTTACAGTAGGTATAACTGTATATTCTTGGCGCCAGCGTAAAACACCCAAAAAGGCCATGATCAAGGCCTCTTTGTATTGAACTAGTTGTTCATCAGGAATTACCACTTCGATGTCGTTTGATTGCAATTGTTGAGTAAGAGATTTAATCAAGTGTTTGTTAAGCGCACCTCCACCTGTCACTAACATTTTTTGTTGTCCTTCGGATTGACTATTCACTAGTGATCGAGCACTAGCAGCAATTTGCTCTGCCACATGTTGCGTATAGGTAGCTAATAAATCTTCGATAGCATACCCACTATTAAGCAGAAGAGGAAAATGCTCATCAGTACCCAATTCATTGGCAAGTGATTTTGGAAACTGTTGCTTATAATAGGAATGCGCATTTAATTGCGAAAGCAAGTCAGCAATCACTTTACCTTTTGCAGCTATCGCACCATTTTCATCAAACGGTTTTCCCAGTTTATTAGCGAGCAAATTCAAAACCCGATTAGCTGGACAAATATCAAAGGCAATGTACGATTTCCCACCTCTTGTAATATTTGCAATACCACCGATATTCAAAAAGAGCGTATAGTCCGGAAAAAGACAGCGCTCTCCCATTGGGACAAGTGGAGCCCCTTGCCCCCCATAGGCCAGATCCATCGAACGCAGATCAGTAATCACCGGCAGTCCGGTTTCAGCAGCAAGGGCGGCACCCTCTCCAATCTGTGCTGTCAATCCGCTTGCAGGTGAATGAAAAACAGTATGACCATGACTACCGATTAATCCAATCTTGTAATGCAAATTATTTTCATTGATAAATCTGTTGATCTCTTGTCCCAAATAATGACCGTAGTCAACATGTAATTGACAATAATCACGTGCTGGCAACCCGGTTGCAGTTTTTAATCGATTCTCCCATGAAGCAGTGTAGGGGTAACACGCTGTTTTCTCGATTTCATACGTCCACTGTCCTCCTTGCTCATGAAAATGCGCAAAAACCAGGTCAAGTCCGTCCAGCGAACTACCGCTCATTAAACCCAATGCATGATAAACCATAAAAACAAATTAAATTCGACGGGTAAAAGTAAGCGTTCACCTGAAATAGACCACATGGTAATTAATCTTTGTAAAGAACATTCATTAATCAGTAATTGGATCAGTGAAATCCGTGACGTTTCTATTCAAAATGACAGAATGCGCTTTCGAAGAAACCTGGAACGTATTGGAGAAGTGGCAGCTTATGAGATCAGTAAAATTCTGCCTCACGAGTCTAAGGAGATACAAACGCCATTAGGTGTTGCCAATCATTCGGTATTACAATCGCAGCCTGTTCTCGCAACTATTCTTCGCGCAGGACTTCCACTTCACCAAGGATTGCTTAATTATTTTGACAAAGCCGATAATGCTTTTATCAGTGCGTATCGAAAGCACCATAAAGATGGAAGTTTTGAAATTAGTTTGGAGTATGTTTCATGTCCAGATCTCACTAACCGTGTGCTCATTATTGCAGACCCCATGTTGGCTACAGGTGCTTCACTCGTTAAAACCATTCAGCAATTAGAAGAACAAGGTAAGCCAGCCGCCGTACACCTAGTTGTTGCAATCGCTTGCACCGCTGGTATTGAATATATACAAAGACTGGCCCCTCATGCGCATATTTGGTGTGGAGATATTGATGAGGAGTTAACGGCTAAAAGTTATATCGTACCAGGCCTAGGTGACGCCGGGGACCTGGCTTTTGGCACTAAAATGCAGAGCTGATTTCCTCTGAAAAATCGTAACTTGCCTATTCGCCTGGTTTGGCCAACCTAATTGGCACAATCTTCGGCTTAATTTTTCGTTTTAAGAACCGATGAGAAAAGTACTATTTACCCTGGTTGTTATACTCGCTGAAGTCTTGATTATCAAGGCACAGGATCCTAATTTCTCGCAATTTTTTGCGTCCCCACTCACCTTGAACCCTGCGCTGACTGGAAAATTTGATGGCGCCGTTCGGGTAGCTGGTAACTACAGAAACCAGTGGCCAACCATTGAAAATGCATATGTTACAAAAACTGTTTCTGTTGATTTTGGCTTACTAAAAAACAAACTGATTTCATCTGATAACATGGGAGTCGGTATTTTAGGTATGACGGATGTAGCAGGTGATGGCATTTTAGTCACAAACTACGCTGGGGCCTCTTTTTCCTACCATAAAGGACTCGACGAAGATGGTTTTCACCAAATAGGGGTTGGATTTCAAGGAGCTTTCGTCAACAAAAGATTAGATATCACTAAAGTCATTTTTGCAGACCAATTAACTCCGCTTGGTTTTACTGGTGTCACCAGTGAAATTTTTGATAGTCGTCAATTGAGCCTGGGTTATTTTGATCTAAACGCAGGACTTCTCTACAGCGGAACAACAAATGGCTACAATAATTTTTATCTCGGAGCCTCCATGTATCATTTGAATCGACCTAAAGAAAGTTTTCAGGGTGGACAATATATTTTAAATACTCGAACCACCCTACAAGCAGGTGGACGTATTCCCGTTGGAGGTTATCATTATATTCATTTAGCGGCAGTGCACAGCATGCAAGCAAAAGCAACCAACACTATAATGGGTGCTGCCTTTTCGTATAATGTAAATAGAAGTGAAGAAAATCCAGTGAATGTTTATTTGGGAAGTTGGTACCGATTGAATGATGCAGTGATTCCTTATGTGGGCTTAGAATTTAGTGGGTTTAGACTGGGAGCAAGCTATGACGCTAATACATCTCTCCTGAAGCCTGCATCAAACTCAAGAGGAGGTTTGGAAATTTCATTAATCTATATCAAACAACCTTCTGATCCAAGTCTAAAACGACTCAACTGTCCCAAATTCTGAGGCAGTTGTTGATTAATACCAAGCATTGAAGGAACTCGTAATCGCATTCCGATCCTGGCAAGAAGCCCGTCATTTCATTCAGCGGCATCATCTGTTGAAAGGAATTGTATGGCCTGGAGTAGCGTACACCCTCTTTTCTATTCTTTTTTTGATTTTATTTTTCATTTCCTCCAATGACGCAGTTAGTTGGATGAGTGAAAAAATCGGAATTGAGCAATGGCTTCAACGGGAAAGAAGCGAGTGGCTCAGTTTCATATTTGTAATGAATGGAATGATGCTGCGACTGGTTCTACTTCTTTTCTATTTCTCTTTATTCAAAAATTTAATTCTAATCATAGGGTCTCCTGCCTTTGCTTTTTTAAGTGAAAAAACAGAAGCATTACTGGAAGGAAAACAGCACCACTTCAATTGGGAAGAAGTATGGGTTGATGCCAGAAGGGGCATACGACTGGCTATACAAAATACAGGAAAGGAGCTACTCAATTTTGCAGGACTGATCCTACTTGCGATTGTGCCATTAGCAGGATGGATAACCCCCTTGATTGCTCTTTTGATGCAAGGCTATTACTTTGGGGTTTCCATGTTGGACTATTCTTTTGCTCGACATAAATTGACACTAGAACAAAGTGTTCGTTTTTCAAGTCACCACAAAGGACTAGCCATTGGTAATGGAATTCTATTTTTTGTAATGCACGTAATTGTACTACTAGCTCCAGCTTATGCAATCATTGCTGCAACGCTTAGTGTACGTCAGGTAAAACAAGCATGAGTATAATTTTATTAATACCTGCTCCGCTGCATGAAGAAGGTCTCGCTTCTCTACCCTCATATTTATTAGATCAAATTAAATCCTGTGACGCTTTTTTTGTAGAGAATGAACGAACAACTCGCCGCTATTTCAAGCAGCTGGATAAATCAATTGTAATTGATGCCTATACGTGGTCTACGATGGGAACACAAGATTCAGTATCCCTATTCAAAAAATTAGTAAAGGATAAAAAAATAATTGGAATTGTAAGTGAAGCCGGTTGTCCGGGAGTAGCTGATCCTGGACAAGAATTAATTGCACTGGCACATGAAATGAAATGCACTATTCGTCCACTGGTTGGTCCCAGCTCCATCTTATTGGCCTTAATGGCAAGTGGACTAAACGGTCAACAGTTTCGTTTTAATGGATATTTGCCTATAGAAGAGAAAGCAAGACAAAAAGCGATTACTGATCTGGAGCAAGCTTCCCGAAAAGACAATTGTACGCAGCTCTTTATCGAAACTCCCTATAGAAACAACACCTTGTTATCTGCACTTTTAAAATACCTCTCTGCTAACACTCGTTTGTGTATTGCTGCTGACCTGACAGGCCCCAATGAGTGGATCACTACAAAGGCAGTGTCCCAATGGAGACAGTCGCCGCCTGAACTACACAAACGACAAGTCATTTTTGCTTTCAAAACTCTTTGAAAAAAAGAGGCCTGATTTCAATTAATCAATTAGCTTTGCCCCCTTAACCATTGAGCGGTTTTAAAAAATGAAAAGAACAACGATTTTCTTTTTAACCAGACGCCTCCGTCTTTGCTGACAGGACGAACCCTTCACCCCGGTCCCTGTCAGTGAACTACCCCCGACAAACAAATTTGGACTGGTGATCCAACCCTCAATTCCGAAACTAAATTGAATGCACCATTCTTAGTCAGAGTGGCCACTTCCGCCGACTCTATTTACGCAGAGATTATTACTGAAGAAATGGCAACTTCCGCTGCTGCCCGAGGAACGGGAATTGCACGCAGATCACCGGAATATGTGGCGAAAAAAATGGAGGAAGGAAAAGCCGTAATTGCACTCACCCCTCAAAACGATTGGGTAGGATTCTGTTATATCGAAACCTGGGGTCATGGTGAGTATGTGGCCAATAGTGGTTTGATTGTGGCACAGCCCTACCGAAAGAGCGGTGTGGCCCGTGCCATTAAAAGAAAAATCTTTGAGCTCTCTCGCGAAAAATACCCACAGGCAAAAATATTTGGACTTACTACAGGATTAGCGGTAATGAAAATAAATAGTGAGTTGGGGTACGAACCCGTGACGTACGCTGAACTAACACAAGACGAAGCATTTTGGGCAGGGTGTAAAAGCTGTGTCAATTATGAGATCTTGATGAGCAAGGATCGTAAAAACTGTATGTGTACAGCTATGCTATATGATCCCGCTGATCATTATGAGCCGGAAGAAACGAAGCGTTTTTTTGAAGAAAATAAAAAAGGATTGGAGCGCCTGGTACGGTTCAAAGAATGGAAACTGCTACGTCCATTTATAAAAAAAAGTAGTGGAGGTAAAAGCATTGGCTTTTTACACCATTTATTCAATCGATAAATTATAACATCAACTATGGCAAAGAAAGTTGTATTGGGTTTCAGTGGTGGCCTCGATACTAGTTACTGCGTCAAATACCTCAAAGATGAAAAAGGGTATGAAGTACATAGCATTCTAGTGAATACAGGAGGTTTTTCTAAAGAGGAATTAGCCAAAATTGAACAACACGCACAAAAGCTAGGCGTACACTCGCACACCACAATTGATGCCACTAAAGATTATTATGACCGTATTGTACGCTATTTGATTTATGGAAATATTTTAAAAAACAACACCTATCCATTATCTGTTTCAGCTGAACGTTTGAGTCAGGCACTACATATGGCAGAATATGCCGTAAAATTAAAAGCAGATGCTGTTGCACATGGAAGTACGGGCGCAGGAAATGACCAGGTTCGTTTTGACATGGTCTTACAGATTATGATTCCAGGTATAGAAATCATTACGCCAATTAGAGAATTGAAATTAAGTCGTGAAGAAGAAATCAGTTATTTAAAAAGTAAGGGCGTAGATATGAACTTTGAAAAAGCGCTCTACTCTATCAATAAAGGATTATGGGGAACAAGTGTGGGAGGAAAGGAAACCTTACATTCAAAAGGACTACTTCCCGAGGAGGCTTGGCCAACACAACTAACTAAAAATGGAACAGAGGAAGTTAGTTTGACTTTTGAAAAAGGAGAACTTGTTACTATTAATGACCAATCCTTTTCACACCCGGTAGAAGCAATTCAAGCATTACAACAAATAGCAGGAGGATATGCAATTGGAAGAGATATCCATGTTGGAGATACCATTATTGGTATTAAAGGAAGAGTAGGCTTTGAGGCTGCTGCACCGATGATTATTTTAAAAGCACATCATGCACTAGAAAAACATGTGCTAACTAAATGGCAATTGCAGTGGAAAGACCAACTCGCACAGTTCTACGGAAATTGGCTGCATGAAGGTCAGATACTAGATCCGGTGATGCGGGATATTGAATCCTATCTAAAAAATAGTCAGCAAACGGTGAGCGGAAAAGTGTTTATTCAACTTCTCCCCTATCGTTTCCAACTAATTGGGATTGAAAGCCCACACGACCTAATGAACAGTATGTTTGGAAAGTATGGAGAAATGAATGCTGGCTTTACCGGAGAAGATGTGAGAGGCTTCACACGAATCTTTGGAAACCAAGTTGGAATTTATCACCGTGTTCAACAATCCGCACATGAAAAAGATTAAAGCCGGAATTATTGGAGGTGCCGGTTACACAGGTGGAGAAACCATTCGACTCCTGCTCCGTCACCCACATGTTGATATAGCATTTGTTCATAGTAGAAGCAATGCTGGAAAAAATATTTCACAACTCCACGCCGATCTAATTGGAGAAACTACACTACAATACACTGACCAGATTGATACCTCGATTGATGTTTTATTCCTTTGTTTGGGACACGGCGAGTCTCGTCAATTTTTGAAAGAAACTACTATTCCTGCTTCAGTTCGTATCATAGACCTGGCTAATGATTTTAGATTAAAAAAAGAAAGCCAGTCTGCCTCACATTCCTTTATATATGGATTACCCGAGTTAAATCGAGCTCAAATTAAGACTGCCACTGCGATCGCTAATCCAGGTTGTTTTGCAACTGCCATTCAACTGGGCCTACTACCCCTGGCAAAAGCAGGTTTATTGCAAGAGGTATATACAACAGGTATTACGGGTTCTACGGGTGCAGGTCAATCATTAAGTGCTACCTCACATTTTAGCTGGCGTGCCAACAATATACAAGCCTATAAAACCCTCACGCACCAGCATCTTTCAGAAATAAATGAGTCACTATCTCAAGAATCAAATGGGAATACAACTTCTGTCCATTTTGTTCCTTGGAGAGGAGACTTTACAAGAGGCATTTTTATCAGCTCAACTGTTTCTGTTGAAAAATCATTAAAAGAAATAACAGCACTTTTTCAAGATTACTATGCCACTCACCCCTTTGTTCATCTTTCAGAAGAATCCATTTTTTTAAAACAAGTAGTGGGAACCAATAAAGCAGTACTGCAATTAGAGATGCAGGGCAATAAACTGGTAATCCATACTGCCATTGACAATCTCCTAAAAGGTGCCGCGGGACAAGCAGTACAAAATATGAACTTATTATTTGGCTGGGATGAAACCACCGGTCTTCAATTAAAAGCAAACTATTTCTGATTATGCGCCTTTTTGACGTATATCCAATACAAGACATCTCCATTCAAAAAGCACTAGGTTCGACTGTTTGGGATGACAAGGGACAAGAATATTTAGATCTATATGGTGGACATGCAGTTATTAGTATCGGGCATACACATCCGCACTGGGTAAATAGAATTGAAACACAGCTTCATCAGATTGCCTTTTACTCCAACTCGATTCGTATTCCCATACAACAAGAGTTAGCAACCAAACTTGGACGAGTATCCGGTAAAGAGGACTATCAATTGTTTTTATGCAATAGTGGTGCTGAAGCAAATGAAAATGCGCTTAAGCTTGCCAGTTTTCATACCGGAAGAAAGAAAGTGATTGCCTTTTCAAAAGCATTTCATGGACGCACTTCATTAGCTGTTGCAGTAACAGATAATAAAAATTATGTAGCTCCTGTAAACGAAACAGATAATGTCATTTTTCTTTCCTTCAACGATGAGCAAGCTTTAGAGGATTGTTTTAAAAAACAAGGAGACGAAATTGCAGCAGTAATTATTGAAGGCATACAAGGTGTGGGAGGTATTCATATTGCAGAAGATAGTTTTTTACGTCAAATACGTACCTGCTGTACTAAATATGGCGCCGTTTATATTGCAGATAGTGTGCAATGTGGCTACGGAAGAAGTGGCCAATTTTTTAGTCATGATTTTGCAGGGGTAAATGCTGATATCTATTCGATGGCGAAGGGTATGGGAAATGGATTTCCTGTAGCAGGTATCTTGATTGCTCCTCATATTCAACCTAAGCATTTTCAGCTAGGAACCACCTTTGGTGGCAATCACTTGGCTTGTGCGGCCGCGCTTGGCGTTTTAGAGGTGATAGAAAAAGAGAATCTCTTGAACAATGCAGCCAAAATTGGAGCGTACGTACAAAAAGAATTGAAGTCAATTTCAACTATTAAGCATGTAAGAGGCAGAGGACTGATGATTGGGTTTGATGTACCCGCTGAGTTAAGTGAACTCAAAAAAAAGCTTTTGTGGGAAGAACATATTTTCACTGGAGAAGCTAAACCCAATGTGATACGTCTTCTTCCTTCATTAGCACTTACGCAAGCAGATGCAACTCGATTTATAAATGCCATTAAAAAATTATCTTCTGTCTCGAATTCTTGAACTATTGTATGAAACATTTTTTATCAGTCAAAGACGCCAATAATATTGATGCACTCATTGAACAAGGACTACTGTATAAAAAACAACCTTTTCAAGATCAACAGCTAGGAAAAAGTAAGCGTATCGGATGTCTTTTTTTGAACCCCAGTATGCGTACAAGGCTAAGCACTCAAGTAGCTGCACAGCAACTGGGAATGGAGACCATTATTTTTAACATTGGTTCAGAGGGTTGGGCGCTTGAATTTGCAGAAGGTGCCATCATGAATGGCACAACGGTAGAACATGTAAAAGATGCAGCCCCTATTTTAGGACAGTATTTTGATATACTTGCTATACGCACCTTTCCCTCATTAAAGAACAGAGAAGAAGATTATCAGGAAAAAATCCTTCACCAATTTGTAAAATACGCCGGCATCCCAATACTAAGCCTCGAATCAGCAACTCGTCATCCGCTTCAATCGTTGGCAGATCTTATAACCATCAAAGAAGAAATACTAAATCACTCATCCAGCTACGCTAATCGCAAACCTCGAATTGTTTTAACCTGGGCCCCACACATTAAGCCATTGCCACAATGTGTAGCAAATAGTTTTGCAGAGTGGGTCAATGCATGGGGAGAAGCAGAATTTGTAATTACACATCCAAAAGGCCTGGAATTAGACAAGCAATTTACAGAAGGGGCAACCGTTGTGCACAATCAAAAAGAGGCACTTGAAAAGGCAGATTTCGTCTATGTAAAAAACTGGAGTTCTTATCAGGAGTATGGAAAACTGATTGAAGGAAACGATTCTTGGATGTTAACCAACCAGTTGTTGGCTAGCACCAATCAAGCCAAAGTAATGCACTGCTTACCTGTTCGCAGAAATGTTGAATTAAGTGATGAAATCTTGGATGGCACACAAAGCTTAGTCACCCAACAAGCAGGTAACCGAGTATGGGCTGCACAAGCCGTTTTGAAAACCCTTTTGGAACAACAATGAGTAAACCTACCCTCTATATCATTAAAGTGGGCGGTCAGCTGATTGACAATCCCAAAAAATTGGAGGAATTTTTGCAACTTTTTGCAACGTTCACTATCACCAAAAACAATCTGAATCCTTGCTATACTTTATTAATACACGGTGGAGGAAAATTAGCTAGTCAGCTAAGTGAAAAAATAGGTATCGTTCCACAAATGATTGAAGGCCGTCGAATTACAGATGCGGAAACACTTAAGATTGTTACAATGGTGTATGCTGGCTATATCAATAAGAATATTGTAGCACAGCTACAAGCTCTTTGCTGTAACGCAGTTGGCCTTACCGGAGCAGATGGCAATACGGTGCAAGCCCATAAACGCAATCACCCCACTATTGATTACGGTTGGGTGGGTGATATTGATCAAGTCAATACAACTTTTTTAAAAGGTCTACTTCTTAGCGAAGCAACTCCTGTACTGGCACCCATCACCCATGACAAAAAAGGTCAATTACTAAATACCAATGCCGATACGCTCGCACAAGAAATTGCAGTGAGTTTAAGCAATACTTTTCAAACTCGACTACTCTTTACCTTTGAAAAAGAAGGAGTACTGGAAAATTCGGAGCAGGAAGATTCTGTATTGCAATCGATCAATCCTTCATTATATGAACAATTGAAAAAAACGGGACAGATTCATGCGGGAATGATTCCAAAATTAGATAATGCATTCAGTGCTCTACGTGCTGGAGTACAACAGGTAATCATTGGAAAAGCGGAAAAATTACAAGACTTGGTACAAGGTAAAGCAGGAACGACTATTAGTTTATAACTATGAATAACGATTTGCTAAAACAGGAAGCTCTGGAGTTATTAAAATCGCTCATCGCGATTCCCTCCTTTAGCAAAGAAGAAGAGCAAACCGCAACCTGTATAGAAAATTATCTTCAGCAAAAAGGGGTAACAAGTTATAGAACTGGCAATAATGTGTATGCAGTAGCGGGTGATATTGATCTCACAAAACCTACTCTCTTGCTCAACTCGCACCACGATACCGTAAAACCCAATCCACAGTATACAAAGGATCCTTTTACGCCAATCATTGAAAACGAAAAATTGTATGGATTGGGAGCAAATGATGCAGGTGGTCCATTGGTTGCACTAATTGCCACTTTTTTACATTTTCATTCGAATGGTATACCAGGATGGAACCTAGTATTGGCAGCCACTGCTGAAGAAGAAATCAGTGGAAGTGGTGGCGTAGAAGCACTTTTAAAAGATCCTCTTTTCATTCAGCAGACAAAAGGTTGTTTTACAAAAGATCATTTACATTCCAATACCTGCGCAATTGTTGGGGAACCCACCTTACTATCGATGGCAGTTGCGGAAAGAGGACTATTGGTTTTAGATGCAATTGCTACTGGAAAAGCCGGGCACGCTGCGCGCGAAGAAGGAGATAACGCACTCTATCATGCATTAAATGCGATACAGTGGTTTCAAGAGTATGAATTCGAAAATAGATCTGTACTACTGGGGC
>JBEDEC010000076.1:0-2619 GCA_041175905.1 Bacteroidota bacterium | reverse complement strand
TTAATGATTTAGCCCCCTATTTTTGCAGTCCCAATAGGAACAAAATTCCTTCTTAGCTCAGTTGGTTAGAGCACATGACTGTTAATCATGGGGTCCCTGGTTCGAGCCCAGGAGAGGGAGCAAGCCGATCAGAAATGATCGGCTTTTTTCGTTTATGTGCTACCATAATATTCTCCAGATAATTTTAGGAGTGGTGAGGCCCAATGTATCATAATAAGGCCCAAAAGTATCATCATGCATCGAATTTGATTGACCATTTTTGTCTTTATAAATCACAATTATCAGACAAAATGAAAATAACATTTAAATCGACCCTTCTTTTATTGATTTTGAGCCAACAAGTTTGGGCACAATCGATTTCTTCCATTTATGTAAATCCGAATGTTGGCAATGATTCCAACGATGGTTCAAAAGAACGCCCACTAAGGAGTTTGGTTGCCGCATCCAAATTGGTTAATTCAAGTGAAGGAGAAAATCCGGTAACCATTTACCTTTCTCAGGGCGTATATGCGCTGATGGAACCTTCCACTTTTCATCCAACGAAGCGAACCTTTACCAAACAAGCACGACTAACGATTAGAGCCGAAATTTTGCCAGACGACCCTAATTGGAATTCTGGAAGCATGCCCACATTAATTCACACCATGCCACTTTCAGATGATTGGATGGGTGTTAAAGACCCATTTGGTGGCGGAATGTATGGCATAAAAGTGGAGATGAGCCACCTTTCTATTCAAGGATTAAAAATCATGGGAGCACCTATTATTGAGCATCCTCAAAAAGGGAAGATCATTCGTGTTTATCCTATCACAAGACCGAATGCAAACCTGGATGATTTAGAAATTTCACAATGTGTTTTTGCGGGAGATGAAGTGAATGCTCCTAACCATTTAGGTGTTATTGCGAATGGTACAGGAATAGTCGTTGATCATTGTATTTTCTATAATCTGAAACAAGCGATTGTCTATTGGTCTCGTAAAAGTACAGGCCATGTGATGAGAAATACGTTGATTTATGGTGGTTATGGTTGTGGTTTATGGACTTCGGCCATTGCTAATGATTTTGTTTTTGAGAATAATGTGGTGGCCAATGGACAATATGCGTGGATTAGTCAATTAGATAGAGACCGTGGTCAGCAAGAAGCTGCTGGAGTTGAGCAAAAGGCTAAAGAACCAATTTTATACCAAGTTAATAATAGTTTAATTGCTGGGAATAAAAAGATTACGGGTACAGGTGGTGGTCCACAATTGAACTTCAAGGATATTGACCCCATTTTATTGAAATTCAACAATACAAAAGTGACAGATCAAGCGATAGAATTAGATTTCAATCAAGAAAGTCGGAATTTCTTACACCCTGTTGAAGGAAGCGAGGCTGCTAAAATTGGAGCCGGATTATTTAAACAAAAATAATAGAACTATGAAAAGTAAATGGAATGTAATGTGTTTGGCATTTTTTATGCTAACAGGTTTAGTCAATGTTCAGGCACAGCAAGCGCGCGTGCGACAAAGTCCCAAATTAATGGCGACAGGGAAAATCGGGAATGCAACAATTACAATAACATATGGCAGCCCTTCTGTCAAGGGGAGAAAGATTTGGGGAGATTTGGTGCCATTTGGAAAAGTATGGAGAGCAGGCGCCAATGAAGCAACACAAATAGAATGCGACGCAGATATTATGGTTGAAGGGAAAAAATTGCCAGCAGGGAAATATACCATCTATACGATTCCTAATGAAAAAGAATGGCAAATTATTTTCAATACACAAGTCGGGCAGTGGGGAATCGAGAGAAGTGGAGAAACAACACGTAATCCGGAGAAAGATATTTTAGTCGTTACGGTGAATGCGATAAATGCTAACACAACTCAAGAAACTTTACTGTATATTGTTTCAGATAGTAGAATTACACTAACGTGGGAAACGCTTTTAATTCCTATTAAAATCAAGTAAAGTCATTAAACAAGATTATCTATCCTTTATTCTTCTTTAAGAGTAAAGGATATTTTATATTTGGGAAATGACAAAAAACATCAAGCGTATCTCCTTTAAGGAAGGCTTAGCCCTTGAAATTGAAGTAATTTCTATTGCGGATACGTTGTTAAAACACCACGATAATATTGCATTTCCACACCGAGATAATTATTACAATATTTTTCTCTATCAAAAAGGTACAGCGAACCACCTTGTTGATTTTAAAGAGATTAAAGTAAAGCCATATACGCTCTTATTTGTCAATAAAAATAGGGTACAAATGATAGACCCCAAAGGGGGCTATGATGGCAAATTCCTTTTATTTACAGAAAATTTTTTTGACAAATATCCGGAGGACATTAAGTACCTACGGAATAATATTTTGTTCAATGATTTTTTAGAAGAGCCGGTTTTGAATCTAAAAAAAGATTCCCCCATCCTATCGATATTTAAAGAAATCGAACTTGAAATTGCTAAACCCAATGATGCATTTAAACATGACATTCTTCACAACTTATTACATAATTTTCTTTTATTAGCGGAAAGAGAAAGAAGAAATTCCGGATTTAAAGAAATCCGAAAAGGCGAAGAGTTTGATTACACCATCCTATTTAAAAACCTATTAGAAGACCATTACAAAGACATTAA
>JBEDEC010000075.1:0-4862 GCA_041175905.1 Bacteroidota bacterium | reverse complement strand
AAAAAGGGCTATCATACTTCTTTTTTTCATGGAGCACCTAATGGGTCGATGGGCTTCAAGGCGTTTACTAATCTAATTGGCGTGAAGCATTACTTTGGAAAAGATGAATACGGCAATGATGAAGATTTTGATGGTACGTGGGGTATTTGGGACGAGCCATTTCTTCATTTTTATGCAAGAAAGCTGGACTCATTTCCAGAACCTTTCCAAAGCACACTGTTTTCTGTTTCTTCGCATGAGCCCTTTGTAGTGCCCGCCATTTACAAGGGTAAGTTTCCAAAAGGGGACCACCCAATCCGAGAGGTAACCGGATACACCGATTATGCACTGCGTAAATTTTTTGCAAGTATTCAGAATAAACCCTGGTTTAAAAGAACCTTATTTGTAATAACAGCGGACCATGCTTCCTTGACCTATGATCCCACCTATCAAACTGCTTGGGGTAACATGGCTATTCCTATTTTCTTTTATCATCCCTCTGATAGTCTGCAGTCTTTTCAAAAAGGAGGAATCATTCAGCAAACCGATATTATGCCTTCGGTGTTAGGTTTTTTGGGGCATCGTAAACCGATTTTTGGATTTGGTAAAAATGTGTTTGCGAAATCAAAAGAAAATTGGGCGGTTAATTATTATGGTGGCTTTCAATTTTTCCAGGGCAATTATTTGTTACAGCTAAACAACGCAACGGCAGCAGCGCTCTATAATTTTAAAACAGATCCTTTGCTTAAGAACAATTTAATGGGAACTGCTCCGGACAAGGTTAAAGCAATGGAGCAGTTTCTAAAGGCCTTTATTCAACAATATCATAATCGGCTTATTCAAAATCGACTACTGCCTCCAGCTCCATAGCGTGTATCTTTGCGCTTCTATATGCCGAGCGTCCAATCAAAGACCCCAAAAAAAGTTGCTATCGAAGAAACGATAGAAGTTACAGGTGCGCGGGTACATAATCTAAAGAACATTGATATATCGATTCCCAAAAACAAGTTAGTTGTTATTACGGGTATCAGTGGTTCTGGAAAATCATCATTAGCTTTTGATACAATCTATGCCGAGGGACAAAGAAGATATTTAGAAACATTTGGTGCGTATGCTCGACAATTTGTGGGGGATATGGAACGTCCGGATGTAGATCGAATTACAGGCTTATCTCCAGTTATTGCTATTGAACAAAAGACGACGAGTAAAAACCCTCGCTCCACTGTAGGTACGGTAACAGAGGTGTATGATTTTTTGCGACTCCTTTTTGCGCGTATTGGGAAAGCCTATTCGTACAATACGGGTAAGCCCATGGTTAAATGGAGTGAGGAAGAGATTGTGCAAGCGATTGTCAAGAATTTTTCAGGAAAAAAGATTTCAATTCTTGCTCCACTTGTCAGGGGACGAAAGGGGCATTATCGAGAATTGTTTGAAGACTATCGCAAAAAGGGGTATCTAAAAATGCGCATTGATGGAGTGGTCAAAGAATTGCAACCCAAAATGCAAGTTGATCGCTATGTGATTCATGATATTGAATTGGTGGTGGATCGAATGTTATTGACCACTGAACTAAAGGCTCGTTTAAGTCAGAGTGTTCAGCAGGGTCTGCAATTGGGTAAGGGTTTATTATTTATAGAAGTGGAAGGAGGAAAGTTGACACAGTATTCTCGTCAGTTGATGTGTGAAGAAACAGGATTGAGCTATGAGGAACCCTCTCCCAATTCATTTTCATTCAATTCACCTTATGGGGCTTGTTCTGCTTGTAAAGGTTTGGGCGTAAGTCATCATGTGAATATGTCTCAGGTTATTCCCGATCCTTCATTAAGTATTAGCGAAGGGGGAATTGCCCCATTGGGAGAAGAGCGTGACGCTTGGGTGTTTAGACAGGCGCAAGAACTGGCGCGTAAAAATAAAATCTCTGTCAAAACACCAGTTGGTGAACTACCAAAAAAACAATTGAACCTTTTATTATACGGAAATGAAGATGGGAGTGTGGCTGATATTGACTTTTCTGAATTAAAGTTCGATCCTAATGCTCCATTTGAAGGAGTAGTTAATTTGTTACATCGTTGGTATGCTAATCCATATAGTGAAAGCATACGAGAATGGACAGAAGCCTATATGGAAGTAAAACCTTGTGCCAGTTGCATGGGAACTCGGTTAAGAAAAGAGAGTAATTGGTTTAGGGTAGATACGCACACCATTGCTGAACTAAGTGCACTTAATCTTGATAATCTAGCCGCCTGGTTTGATGGATTGGAATTGCGATTGGATAAAAAAGATAATCAGATAGGGAAAGATATTTTTAAAGAAATCAGAGATCGGCTGGAATTTCTTTTACAAGTTGGACTAGGTTATTTATCGCTGAATAGACCGAGTCGCAGTTTAAGTGGGGGCGAGTCACAGCGCATACGCTTGGCAACACAGATTGGTTCACAATTGCGGGGCATCACCTATATTTTGGATGAACCATCTATTGGACTACACCAACGCGATAATCATCAATTGATCGAAGCGCTAAAAAAAATGCGTGATCTGGGTAATACTGTTTTGGTAGTAGAACATGACAAGGATATCATGCTGGCGGCGGATCATTTAATTGATGTGGGACCTAAGGCAGGTTTTCATGGCGGAAAAATTGTGGCGCAGGGGAAGCCTGCATCGTTTTTAAAGTTGGATACACTTACTGCAGGTTATTTAAATGGGAAACATCAACTTCCTGTTCCTGCTGTACGAAGAGCCGGAAATGGAAAAGTGCTTTCTATCAAATCAGCAAGCGGAAATAACTTACAAAATGTAAATGTTGATTTTCCATTGGGAAAATTAATCGTGGTAACGGGTGTGAGTGGATCTGGTAAATCTACACTGATCAATGAAACACTATACCCCATTTTAGCGCATCACTGTTTTGATTCACGTACCAATCCTTTGTCGTACAAAAAAGTGACAGGGCTGGAGCATATCGATAAGGTTATTGAAATTGATCAGTCTCCGATTGGCCGCACACCACGTAGTAATCCTGCCACCTATTGCGGCTTTTTCACGGAGATCAGAACATTGTTTGCAAGTTTACCTGAGAGTAAGGTAAGAGGATATACGGCTGGTCGCTTTTCTTTCAATGTAAAATCAGGTCGATGCAATACTTGTGAGGGCGGGGGTATGCGTGTCATTGAAATGAATTTTTTACCTGATGTGTATGTACACTGTTCTAGTTGCAATGGGAAAAGATATAACCGGGAAACGTTAGAAATTCGCTACAAAGGGAAATCTATCTCCGATGTATTAGAAATGACAGTAGAAGAAGCATTGATATTTTTTACTGCAGTGCCATATATATACAGAAAAATAAAAGTGCTGGAAGAAGTGGGTCTAGGATATATTACACTTGGGCAGGCAGCCACTACATTGAGTGGGGGAGAAGCGCAACGAATTAAACTCTCTACTGAATTAGCTAAAAGAGAAACTGGAAAAACATTTTATATTCTGGATGAACCTACTACTGGATTACATTTTGAAGACATTACGCATTTGATGGATGTGCTCACTAAACTGGTAGATCGTGGTAATACAGTTTTAGTTATTGAGCATAATATGGATGTGATTAAAATGGCAGATCATATTATTGACCTCGGCCCAGAGGGTGGGGATGGAGGAGGAAAAATTTTATTTGAGGGTACTCCCGAAGAGTTGGTCAATAAAACAAAAACTCACACCGCGCGTTTTCTTAAACAAGAGCTTCAGTAGCTCAGTGAAGTGGACGCCGCATGTGAATGTGATCGATCCCATCTTCTAGATAAACTTCTCCTTCACGTTTAAATTGAAAAGAGCCATAAAATTGCTCTAGGTATAGTTGAGCTCCAATTTCAATATCCTGGGAACTAAATAATTGTTGGCACGCTTCAATAGACTTTTTCATAAGTATTTTGCCTATGCCTTGTCTTCGTACCGATGCAGCAGTAACCACTCTTCCAATGGAACAGTTTTCATACGCTAATCCGGGAGGTAATAAGCGGGTATAGGCGACTAACTTTTCATTATCCCATCCGCAAAGATGGTAGGATGAATAATCTTTATCATCCATATCTGGAAATACGCAGTTTTGCTCCACTACAAAAATGGCTGAACGAAGTTTTAATAGTTCGTATAAATCGGAGTTCGTTAGCTCCGAAAATTCTTGTAATGTCCAACGGATTTCCATTATGCAGAGGTCGAAATTCTCTTGAGGGAAGCGATGGTCGCAAGAGGATCAGTAGATTTAAAAACAGTGTTTCCTGCAACCAGAACATCTGCGCCGGCTTTTATTATGGATGAAGCATTTTCAAGCGTGACTCCGCCGTCTACTTCAATTAAAGTAACTGCGCCAGCTAAATCAATCATCCTTTTTAGTTCGGTAATTTTTTGTAGCGTCGCCGGAATAAATTTCTGCCCACCAAAACCCGGGTTCACGCTCATCAGACATACTAAATCGATCTCTTTAATCAAAGGTTCTAAAATGGAAACGGGTGTATGTGGATTGATAGCAACGCCCGCTTTCATTCCCAATTCTTTGATTTCCTGAATGGTTCTGTGCAAATGAATACATGCTTCTACATGTACAGTCAAAATATCAGCACCCGCCTCTTTAAAAGCAGTAAGATAGCGCTCAGGTTTTTCAATCATTAAGTGAACATCACATGTTTTGGTAGTTGCTTTTCTGAAAAAAGAGATGAGCATGGGGCCAAAACTGATGTTAGGCACAAAGTTTCCATCCATCACATCCAAGTGGTACCAATCAGCTTCGCTTTTGTTAAGCAAGTCACAATCTGCCTGTAGTTGTAAAAAATTTGCAGAGAGAAGTGAGGGGGCAATTATTGGCATGGGTGCAAGATAGTAATCATTTTTCA
>JBEDEC010000074.1:0-2669 GCA_041175905.1 Bacteroidota bacterium | reverse complement strand
CGGAGAAAAAGCCACCGTGGGAGAAGGAACAAAAATTTATCCCAACTGCTTTATTGGAGAAGATGTAAAAATTGGACGCAACTGTGTCATACATCCCGGTGTAAAAATTTATCACCAATGTGTGTTGGGCGACAACGTGATCATTCATGCAGGCACTGTCATTGGAAGTGATGGTTTTGGCTTTGCACCACAGGCCGATGGTAGTTTACAAAAAGTACCACAGATAGGAAATGTTGTCATTGAAGATGGCGTAGAAATTGGAGCTAACACCACAATTGATAGAGCAACGATTGGATCCACACTCATTCACAAAGGTGCCAAACTCGATAACCTGATTCAGGTTGCACATAACGTGGAAATTGGCAACAGTACTGTGATTGCGGCACAAACCGGCATCAGTGGAAGCACTAAAATTGGAAAGGGAGTAATGATTGGCGGTCAAGCTGGAATTGTTGGGCATATCACCCTGGGCGACGGCGCAAAAGTCAACGCACAAAGCGGAGTTAGTAAATCCTTAGAACCTGGAAAAGCAGTTACCGGTACCCCTGCAACCGACTATACCCAGGCCCTTAGAAGTCAGGCTGTCGTTAGACGACTCCCTGAACTGGAGAAGCGAATTCTAGAACTTGAAAGGATCATAAAAGATTTACAATCAAATAGTTAGGAGCAATAATTGGCGACCCTTCTGCATTTGTTATCTTTGCAGCACCAAAACCCGTCCATGGCTACTCCGTTCAACCCCGATAAACAGCACACCATTGGTTCTTCTGTAACCATTTCTGGTACAGGACTCCACACTGGGATTTTAGCTGAATTGACCCTTAATGCAGCCAACCCAGGCTACGGCATCCAATTCAAAAGAACGGATCTGCCTGAGCAGCCCGTCATCAAAGCGGATTGCGATTTAGTTACTGACACCAGTCGCGGCACCACACTAGAATTCAACGGCGCAAAAATCAGCACCATTGAGCATATACTGGCAGCCCTGGTAGGTATGGGCGTTGACAATTGCTTGATTGAGGTGAACGGTCCAGAAATTCCCATTATGGATGGAAGCTCTGCTCCTTTTGTAGAGCTAATTGAAAAAGCAGGGGTAGTTGAACAAGACGCTACAAAAAACTGGTACAGCATTGATGAAAATATTTTTCATTACGACGAAGGAAAGCGCGTAGAGATGGTAGCTATGCCTGCACTCGACTATCAAATTACTACACTAATCGATTTTAATTCACCTGTATTAGGAACGCAACACGCGGGTCTTAAAAAAATCAGCGACTTCAAAGCTGAGATCTCCTCTTGTAGAACATTTTGTTTTTTACACGAGTTAGAAATGCTGTTAGACAACAATCTCATTAAGGGTGGAGATATCAATAACGCCATTGTCATTGTTGATAAGCCGGTAGATGATCAAGAATTAGACCGTCTCAAAAAAATATTTAAGAAAGAAAAAATCGAGGTAAAAAGCGAAGGCTATCTCAACAACCTGGACTTGCGTTTTCCCAATGAACCCGCACGTCACAAGCTACTCGATGTGATAGGCGATTTAGCCCTTGTTGGTTATCCAATTAAAGCCCGCATTATTGCCAACCGACCTGGTCATAGTAGCAATATCGCCTTTGCCAAAAAAATCAAACAGTACATTAAAAAAAATAAGCACACTAAAGATGTGCCTTATTACGATCCTGCTATACCCCCTGTGTACGATCAACAGTACATTGAAAAAACACTACCACATCGCTTCCCTTTTGCATTAGTTGATAAAGTAATCGAGCTGAGCGACACGCATATTGTGGGCGTAAAAAATGTCACTTTTAACGAGTGGTATTTTCAAGGCCATTTTCCAGGTAATCCGGTAATGCCCGGTGTATTGCAAATAGAAGCCTTAGCACAATGCGGAGGCATTCTTGCTATCAACCTGAGTGGGGAAGGTCAGTACGACACGTATTTCCTTAAGATCGATAATTGCAAGTTCAAACAGATGGTGCGCCCGGGCGATACACTCCTGCTAAAAATGGAACTAATCAACCCCATTCGCAGAGGAATCTGTGAAATGCGCGGTACCATTTACGTAGCTGGAAAAGTATGCACGGAAGCCATTTTGGTAGCCCAGATCGTCAAGCGATAAATGGGGAAAAAACCAGCCAAAAAACAAGTCAGAAAACAGGGTTTCCCAGAGGGGTTTCAGTAGATTTGCACACCTTGCTTTTTTAGCAAAAAAAACAGCGAATCGACCAAACCATGAGCACCGAAAAAGCCCAATATAGCGCCGACAGTATCCAGGTCCTGGAAGGACTCGAAGCCGTGCGTAAACGCCCTGCGATGTACATCGGCGACATCGGAGTAAAAGGATTGCATCACTTGGTTTACGAAGTGGTCGACAACTCTATCGATGAAGCATTGGCTGGTTACTGCAAGAACATTGATGTCACTATCCACGAGGATAATTCTATTTCTGTACAAGATGATGGTCGAGGCATTCCCACTGCGATGCACACAAAAGAAAAAAGGTCTGCATTAGAAGTGGTCATGACTGTGTTGCATGCTGGTGGTAAGTTTGATAAAGATTCTTACAAAGTATCTGGTGGTTTACACGGAGTGGGAGTGAGTTGCGTAAATGCCCTCAGTACCAAATTACATGTTACGGTACAGCGCGAAGGAAAAGTATTTGA
>JBEDEC010000073.1:0-3996 GCA_041175905.1 Bacteroidota bacterium | reverse complement strand
GAAGCGACCATGTTTGATATGATAATACCTTTCAGGTGTTGTTGATATTTTAATGCATATTCCATTGCGAGTATTCCTCCCCAGGAATGACCGAGTAAAACAAAATTGCTGGAATCAAGGTTTAGTGCCAGTCGAACTTGTTCTACCTCCTCTACAAATCGATTAACTTCCCATAGGGAGTCATTCGCCGGATTATCGCTTCTACCTGACCCTAGCTGGTCGTAATAGTAATACTCAATACCTGCACCTGGAAAATAGGAGTCTGCCGATTCAAAGTATTCACTGGTTGCGCCGGGCCCCCCATGAAGAAATAAAACTTTTATGGAAGGGTTATTGCCCACTCTCTTTGTCCACACCTTAAACTCGCCTAGTGGGGTTTTAATAGGAATGAGTTTAGCTCCGCCCGTCAGCTTTGTATCTGAATTGCTATAATCAAAGTAGTTCGCTTTCTGCGTAGACTGGTTGGGGTTTTTGCAAGCAAATAAGCCTACGATAATTATAGATAAGACAAGTTTTAATTGCATAGAATTTGTTTATAGGACAATATACAAAAACTAATAGTAATGTAGTGATTACTCTATTTTTTTGAATGACAGTTATCATCCAGACTTTACTAGGGTATCATATAATCAGTTATTTCCCGACATTAAATTGTGATAATGAAAAAAGATACAATTATTCAGTTTACAGAACTGAATGTGAATCGGATTCAAGCATTGACAGATGCTGTTTTTGCAATTGTTATTACCATCTTATCACTTACATTAGTTATACCACCTGGTGAAAACGAAAATGACCTTAAACGGTTTTTACTCGATCAAATAATTCCTAAACTCTTTATTTTCTTTTTAGGATTTATTGTAGTGGGTGCTTTTTGGGTCGATACCCATTTTAATCACCATCACATGGTTAAAACAAATATTTTCAGTATTTGGCTTAATATTTTCTTTTTGATGTTTGTTTGCTTGATTCCTTTTTCATCGGGGTTTTTAGCAAACTATCTCTATACCAGCATTAGTATAATCGTATACAGTTTGAATCTTATCTTGGTTAGCTTACTACATTTAGCAATGTTGGTCTATTCGTGGGAAAAGCGTTTTATTGATCCCACTGTAAGTAGAACGCTCTACCATAATATGTGTTGGCGTATTATTTTGCCCACTATTATTTATATACTCATCATCCCGTTGGCTTATATAAAAAAAGGGTGGGTGGTTTATCTTTTTATTGCTCCTCTTTTTTTTCAAATCTTATTTGGTAGGGCAAAGCGGGTAAAGAAATAACTATCTTTTATTGAGTGACGAGGTATCAACTCTTGTTGGTGTCTCTTTTCCAGCAACAATCCCTCTGGAACTGAGTGCAATAGCTTTTATAATCTCATTCATGTTTTTTAAATCAAGTGTGCTCACTTCATCACTCGCTTTGTGATAATTTGGCTCGTTATCCATTTTTGATGTAGAGATAGTATGTGCGGGTACACCTAATCTTGCCAGCGTGGCATTATCTGAGCGATAAAAAAGTTGCTGTGCAGGGTAGGGGTCAGGATAAAAAGTGAAGTTGGTTCCAGATAAGTTCTTTTGTAGTATTTCTCCCATGTTTGTTTTTTCATAGCCCGTAATGAATGCAGAGTTTTTACCCCACTTACTTTCGGTGCCAATCATTTCTATATTAAACATGGCTACTACTTGATTGGGATCAAATTTTTTTGAAAAGTAGGTAGCTCCAAATCCCCCCATTTCTTCTGCATTGAAAGCTGCGAATATTAGGGTTCTTTCATTGCTATTTAACTTCTTGAAATATTTGGCAAGCATAATCATAGCGGTAATCCCCGCTGCATCATCATTGGCTCCATTATATATACTGTCATTGTTTTGTAGATTTCTGGAATTAATACCTAAATGATCAAAGTGTCCTGAAAAAATTACATACTCATTTGGTTTTGACTTTCCGGGAAGAACACCTACGACATTTGATAGTTGTACTTTTTCACCCTCCTGCGAAAGATCAAATGAGTAGGAAGCTCTTTTATTAGCATTGACTTTTTTCAGCATGGGGAATGTTTGTAAATAGGTATCGTGATCACTCCATCTTTTTAAACCTATTTTTTGGAACTCCTTTGCGATAAAAGCTGCCGCTTTTTCATTTCCTTTTGTAAAGGCACGTCTTCCTTCCATGTTATCTGCCGAAAGAGTTGTTTCGATACGCTTGGTTTCTTTTAGACTAATAACTTTAAGTTCTTTCTGTGCAAATACGATTGAATGAAGTAATATGAAAAAAAGTACTAATGTTGCGCGCATTGTATTATTCTGATTTTTCAGAAAGTTAGCTAATTAATTTATCTTACTACTACTAACATAACTTTTAATTCAATTGCATATATGGATCTGCAGCCAAGACACCTAGTAAATGAATGGGTAAAACTGACACCCTTGGTGGAAGATGATTTTGATGTATTATATCGAGTGGCGTGTGATCCATTAATTTGGGAGCAACATCCAAACCCCGACCGCTACAAAAAAGACGTTTTTCAAAACTATTTTGCTGGTGCACTTGCCTCTAAGGGGGCATTTCTTATAAGTAGTATGGATGGGGATGTAATTGGATCTACCCGGTTTTATGATTTTTTTTCAGAAAAAGGCGAGGTGAAAATTGGCTATACTTTTTTTTCAAGGACATGCTGGGGAATGCCTTATAATAGAGCTACAAAGCATTTAATGCTTACCTATGCTTTTCAATTTGTGCCTAGAGTTATTTTTCATGTTGGTGCTCAAAATATTCGATCGCAAAAAGCAATGGAAAAACTAGGAGCTATTAAAATTGGAGAAGAACAAGTGGCTTATTACGGCGAAGAGACGCGATTAAATTATGTTTATATGGTTGAAGCCCAGTCTCAGTTATTTACTGTGTGATTTTAAAAAGGCAATTGCTTTTTTGTACGCATCCGCTGCAGCTTCTGCATTGAAACTAGGATTGCTTGGATTTGCAAATCCATGTCCCGCTTCATATTTGTGTGTTTCTAATTTTTTATTAGCGATTTGCATGTTTTTTTCAAACTCGCTGACTACCACTGGTGATGGGGATTGATCTTTATTGCCGAAAAATCCAATAATGTCACAGTTGAGTGTTTTTAATTTTTCAATATTAGTTTCCGGTCTTCCATAAAACATGATTGAACCTTTCGCTTTTGATCCTGCAAGTATGGCGGTTTGTAAACTCCACATTCCTCCAAAGCACCATCCTACGCTATAAATATTTGAATTTTTTCCCGCATGCTCTATTGCTCCCTGTATAATGGAAACCATTCTTTTCATATCTGCTCCACGCATTAGTTTCATTGCACTGTCTGAAGTAGTAGCTATTTTACCATCATACATGTCTACTGCTAGTACATTCATATTACCTAGATCTTTATAATAGGTGTCAGCTTCCTTTTTAATATTATCATTTAGTCCCCACCATTCTTGAATAACGATAAGCCAGTTATTTGTTTTTTTCTTTGCTGCAATAAAGTAAGCGCTTCCCTCTTTGCCATCTTCGGTCTGGAAATTTATCATTTTCCCTAATTCCTGATAGTTTTCAATTTTTCTTGCATTCTGGTGTAAAAGAGCAAATGGCACTGACGACGCCTCTTTTTGGTAGGCGTTTATGGTTTCCATGTTATAGCAGCTGATCACTTCTTCTATAGTGCGATTATTTCCTGTGTAAGAATTTTTATTCCAGCTAATCCAAGAAAGAGATCCAAGTAGAATAGCCAATAAAACGAGTGATTTTTTCATATTTTCATGTTTCAAGATTAATCGCAATTCAACTTTCTTCTTGTGTCAATTATATAATTAATCTTCCATTCCCCATTTAGTTTAACCAAGGTAAAAGAGTTGACACCACAATGACTGAAATTTCCATTATAAATGAAACGATAGGGAGTCCATGCAATTGCTAGATTTCCATCTATCTTAATATTTTCAAAAACAATTTGCTCATCGGCAGCTCCTTTTG
>JBEDEC010000072.1:0-3189 GCA_041175905.1 Bacteroidota bacterium | reverse complement strand
GCTATCGAGGCGCTAATTCCAAGGGTATCCCAATTGATTCGGAACTTCATGTAGATTACAAAATTATTAAAAAAGCAACAAAGTTGCAAAAATCAAACTCTTGTGTCATCCGGCACACTTCCCCTTCGTAATTTTGCACTACAATAAAACCCATGTCAAAAAAAGGTTGGCTTTACACTGCGTTTTTCGTTTCGCTTGCGCTCGTATTTTATGCAGTACTGGTTTATACCATTCCTGGTTTTACCAAACGTGGAGTGGCTCCTATCAGTTTTGTGCGCCCGTTTCAATTTATTAATCAGGATGGTCAACCCGTAACACAAGAAATTGTGAAGGGTAAAGTGTTTGTTGCTGCTTACTTTTTTACTACTTGTAAAGGCATCTGTCCCCGCATGAACTATAATCTCAAAACAGTTTATGAGGAACTAAAAGCTGAACCTGATTTTTTATTGCTCTCTCATACCTGTGATCCCGAAACAGATTCTGTGCCCCAGCTAAAAAAATATGTAGATTCTCTGGGTGTGGACACACGCAAATGGATTTTTTTGACAGGAAGAAAAGATAGTTTATATAGCATGGCTCGTTTGAGTTATACGATTGATGATCCTGCAAACAATGTAAAGTCTATTGATGACGACTTTCTCCATACGCAGTTTTGGGCATTAATTGATCGTAATGGAGATGTGCGAAAAATTTATGATGGCTTGGATGACCGAGAAGTAAAAAAACTGATCGAGGACGCTCGTAAGCTATTGGTAAATGATGCTAATTTTAAGTGATGTCAGGCTCCAAACACAACGATAAAACAATTGAAATCGGAGAGTCTCTCAAGCGCAAGGGACTTAGTGTGACAGATAGCCGCAAAAAAATAATGCAGCTGTTTGTGCAGCAAAAAGGGGCGCTCTCACACAGTGATATTGAAAAAAAGGCTGGGACTGCTTTTGACCGTGTTACCATTTACAGAACGCTCCAAACTTTTTTAGATAAGGGAATCATTCATGCAATCCCCAGTGCAGACGCATCAGTTCGTTATGCGCTTTGTAATGATGATTGTGCTCCCGGCCATCATGAACACCAGCACATTCATTTTTTCTGTCGTCAATGTCATCAAACCTTTTGTTTGGATGATATTGTTACTCCCTCTATTGGACTTCCACGTGGTTATCAGCCGCAGGAAGTAGATGTGTTGGTAAAAGGGGTCTGTAAAAATTGCACCACAGCTAAAAAGTCCTGATTCTTGACAGGTGTAGCCTGATTGGGCTCATCTATTATCTCCTCTCTCTCTTATTAAATTGGGTGCATGTATGCAATACCCAAATACGCAGCGGTTATTTTACTTTTCGTAGTACTTGCTTGTAGTTCATCATCGCGTATTACCAGTTCATGGCGCTCCAGTGAAAAAGCAGCTGTTACGTTTAAAAAAGTCATTGTTCTAGGATTGATTAAAGAATCAGATCGAACCATACGTGAAGAGATGGAGCAGGACTTAGCGCAGGAATTAAGATTGCGCGGACAATCTGCTGTATGCGCCTGTGATCTGTATGGCCCCAAAGAATTTGATGAGCTAACGGAGAAACAGGCTCTTGAAAAATTAAAAGACTCTGGTATAGATGCGGTTCTTACAATTGTGCTGCTAGATAAAACGCGCGAACGGTATTATATACCGGGTCATTCCTACTATACACCTTATGGAATTTACTATAATCGCTTTTGGGGCTATTCTCGCACGATTTATGGACGAATTTACTCTCCAGGGTATTACACAACGGATACAAAGTATTTCTGGGAATCCAATTTGTATGATTTAGAAAGCGGGGAGTTATTGTACTCGGCGCAAAGTCAAAGTTTTGATCCTCCTTCTTCTACTGCGATGGGTAAAGAATACGGGCGTTTAATTGTAGATGATTTAGTGAACAAACGCGTTATTGCTTTTTCTTCCATACCCACCAAAGTCCCTTGACATTTGATTCCCATTGGGGAAGTAAGTAGACCAAAATAATTTCTTCAATCAGTTCGATACCTGTTATCACAACGGCGGTGTAAAAAAGTGAGTATTGTATATTCTCTAAGAAAAAGAATGATAATAAAAAAACTCCTTGCGTCAATGCACCTAGCTTAGCTAGATAGGTATGAAAACTAGTGATTTTGCCATAACGATATAACGCCGATCCGGTTTGTAACAGAAACAAAAAGCTTAACGGGACTAGCACCACCCATTCTTGTTTTATAAAAGAGGGATTTAAGTACCAAAGTCCAAAAATGGCTACAAGTACAGTGAGGTCATCTCCAATGGAATCTAACCGTGTGCCCACCACGCTTGTTACATTATAGCTTCTTGCTAGTTCTCCATCAATGAGGTCCGTAAAGAAGCTAATTCCAAGTAGCCATTTGAACCAATCGAGGTTTCCTGTCAATAACAAATACACCAGCAGGGGTGCAGTAATAATTCTATAGAGAGTAATGCTATTGATTAGATAAAAAAGAGTCTTGTTACGAGTTGGTTTCATAGTTTGTTTTTTGGTTTTCCTCTATTAAAAAAAGTACTTCAGCATCCGTTACTTCTTCGAAATTTTCATAAAAACGTCCTACACCGATAAAGGGATCCGGGTCATCACAGCTGATTAATTTTTCTACGAGGGGTTCTAGCCGCATTCGGGCAGGAACCGAACAAACCGGTACTGCAATTATTAATTCTTTTGGATTTTTTTTGCGAAGCGCTGGCAATGCTGCTAATAGTGTTCGTCCTGTGGCAATGCCATCGTCTGTTATGATTACCGTTTTCCCCTCTAGGGGTAATGGGAGTTCTCCTTTTCTGAAAAGCGTATACCGTTCGTTCAATTGCTGTTGAATCCGTTTAACTTCTTTCTGTAAGTAGGTTCTGTCAACTGGAAATTCATCTTCTATCAATACAAAGTCAGGTCCTACTGCGCCTATTGCAAATTCAGGATTGCCGGGTGCGCCAATCTTTTTTGTCATTAGTAAATCCATTTGTCCTTTTAGTGCTTTTGCTAAAATGTACCCAATGGGGACACCGCCCCGTGGTATTGCTAGAATAACTGGACTTTTATCTTGATATTCTTCTAGTAAGGGAAGAAGTTGTTTGGCTGCATCCTGTCGATCGTGAAAGCGCATAGTTATTAAATCGCTTCAAGATAGCAGGGAGCTATTACTGTAACAGTGAGTCTACTCAGT
>JBEDEC010000071.1:0-9932 GCA_041175905.1 Bacteroidota bacterium | reverse complement strand
GAAGAAATTTTTTGGGTAGGGGATATTCCTGTTCAACCCATTCAGGTTTGGCACCACCGTATGCCCGTGTTAGGTTTTCGTTTTGGAAGCTTTACCTACATCACTGACGCCAACCGGATTGACGAGGATCAGCAACAAAAAATCAGAGGAAGCAAGGTGTTGGTTTTAAATGCGCTTCGAAAGCAGGAACACCTTTCTCACTTTACATTGGAGCAGGCACTAGAGATGATTGATCAATTAAAAGTGCCCACTGGTTATCTAACGCATATCTCCCACCAATTGGGGTTACATGCTGAGGTGGAGTCTGAATTGCCCGAGCATATTCATCTCGCTTGGGATGGGTTAGTATTGCGCACCGAGTAGATAAAAAATAACACTAACAAGTGTTAGCTTTCTAAAATTCTTTCCTAACTTAGCTACGGCCTCTGGCAATTGCTTGATAGTATATAAAAGAATGCCACTCTCACAAGGGTGGCATCTCTATTAAAAAAACGAATATGAATTTTGAGCAGAACGATTTGACCAAACAAGTGGCGGAAGCAGCCCGTGAATTTGCAAAAACGCAGATTGCACCACATTTGATGGAGTGGGACGAACAACAATTTTTTCCCAAACAAACTTTGCAAGAATTAGGTAAGTTGGGAATGATGGGTGTCTTAGTACCTGAGCAATATGGCGGCGCAGGTTTGACTTATGCAGAATATAAAGAAGTAGTAGTAGAAATTTCAAAAGTATGTGGCGCATTTGGGCTTAGCGTGGCTGCTCATAATTCACTTTGTACAGGACATCTACTTGCATTTGGCAATGAAGAGCAAAAAAAGAAGTGGTTGCCAAAATTGGCCAGTGGAGAATGGATTGGGGCTTGGGGATTGACCGAAGCAAATACGGGAAGTGATGCTGGGAATATGCAATGCACCGCAACAAAGAATGCTGCAGGAAATTGGGTGTTGAATGGTACCAAAAACTGGATCACCCATGGTATTTCAGCAGAAATCGCTGTAGTGCTATGTCGTACGGGAGAGCCGCGTGCAAAAAATAATGCAACTGCGTTTATTGTGGAAAGAAACACCAAAGGATTTTCAGCGGGTAAAAAAGAAAATAAGCTCGGCATGCGTGCTAGTGAAACGGCGGAATTGATTTTTGAAAATTGTGAAATTCCAGATGCTAATCGCTTAGGAGAAGTGGGTGACGGATTTAAACAAGCAATGAAAATTCTGGATGGAGGACGTATCTCTATTGCAGCCCTTTCGCTGGGTATTGCAAAAGGCGCATATGAAGCTGCTAAAAAATATGCACAGGAAAGACAGCAGTTTGATAAGCCGATTGCAAGTTTTCAAGCTATTGCATTTAAGCTAGCCGATATGGCTACTGAAATTGAAGCTGCAGAATTGTTGATTGATCAAGCTTGTTACTTAAAAGACCAGCATCTACCAATGACAAAAGAAGCAGCGATGGCAAAGTATTATGCCAGTGAGGTAGCTGTTCGTGTAGCCACCGATGCCATTCAAATTTTTGGAGGATACGGATATACAAAAGATTTTCCAGTAGAAAAGTTTTATCGTGATGCCAAGTTGTGTACGATTGGGGAGGGAACCAGTGAAATTCAAAAACTGGTGATTGCGCGCGAGGCCCTGCGAACGCACTAACGTACTTCCTGTAGCTCTACCAGTTTTTTATAGAAACCATTTTGTGCAATCAATTCTTCGTGTCTTCCTCTTTCCACAATACAACCTTTTTGAAGCACGATGATTTCATCTGCATGACGAATCGTAGACAGCCGGTGTGCAATTACTAGGCTAGTTCGCTGTTGCATCATATTATTGATAGCCTCTTGTACTAAGCGTTCACTCTCTGTGTCTAAAGAAGAAGTGGCTTCGTCCAAAATAAGGATTGGAGGATTTTTCAACACAGCTCTTGCAATCGTTAGTCGTTGTCTCTCACCCCCACTTAGTTTACTACCTCTATCACCAATATTAGTAGCATAGCCGTCTTCTTTTCGTAAAATAAATTCATGCGCATTAGCAGTACGAGCTGCTTGCTCAATCGCTTCACTACTAGTAGTAGGTGCCGCCATTGCAATATTACCCGCGATTGTATCATTAAAAAGAATAGGCTCCTGCGTAACAATACTCATTTGCTTGCGAACCGAAGCAAGTGTGTAGGCTTTGATGTTTCTTCCATCAATTAAAATTTCTCCCTCCGTTACATCATGAAAACGAGGTAGCAGATCAGCTAGTGTGGATTTGCCGGCACCAGATGAACCTACTAGTGCTACTGTTTTACCTTTTGGAATTACCAGGTTAATATTTTTTACGACGGGTTGATCGCCATAACCAAATGAAACATTTTTGAATTCAATGCTATGTTCAAATCCTTTTAATTCAACAGCAGTTGGACTGTCTTCAACCACAAGAGGTGCATGTAAAATTTCTTCAATTCTCCCAATAGCCGCACTTCCTTTTCGCATATTGCTAAACGAAGTGGACAATGCTTTGGCGGGATTGATCAGGTTATAAAAAATACCCAGAAACCCGATAAACGCTGACGCTTCTAGTAGTTGTTGCTGTAAAACAAGTCGACCTCCATAAAATAAAACTGCTGTAAAAACTGCGATGCCCATGATTTCTGAAAGTGGAGAAGCTAAATCACGTCGATAGCCAATACGGTTACGGGCTTCTAAAAGTCGTTGATTACTTTCTTTGAACTTTTGAGTTAGGATTGATTCAATTCCAAACGCTTTGATAACGCGAAGTCCGCCCAACGTTTCGTCCAATACGGATAAAGTCTCTCCAAATTTTATAGAAACCTCTTGTGATATTTTTTTTAAGGATCGAGTGATTCGTCCAATCACTAAGCCTAGCACTGGGATAAGCAGTAGAATGAATAAGGTGAGTTGAGGGCTGATTAGAAAAAGCACGGCAAGCGTAATGAGTATGGTAAGCGGATCACGTATCCATCCCTCTAGCGCACCAATGAGAGAAACCTCCACTTCATTGACATCATTTGTCATACGACTCATCAGGTCTCCCTTTTTGCGCTCTGTAAAATATCCCACCGGTAATTGTAAAACCTTGCCGTACACTTCTTCGCGCAAACGGTTCACTAATTCGTGCTTAATCGGGTTGAGCACATAATAAGCTAGATAGAGAAAAAGATTTTTTCCTGCTATAAACACAATCATCAATAGGCAGATCAGGCCTAGTGTATGAACTTTCCCGTTCTCAAGTACTGAACTAGCAAGATAGTGGTTGAGTGTTTCAATAACTTGATTATTGCTATGCGAAAGAGCACTAGATTCCTCGCCAGTAAAAATGAGTTGTAAAAAAGGCATGAGCATGCCAATGGATACAATCGAAAACAAAATACTGAGAAGCACAAATAGTGCATAGAGCGTTATACGACCCTTATAAAAGCCTAAATAACCAAAAATTCTGTAGTAAGCGCGCATACGGATGAACGGGTTCCCGACAAAGTAACTACTTTTACAGGGACATCACGAGGAATTATGGAAGAAGGTAAAAGACAGAAACAAATTGCAGGGCTACTGAATGAAGAGATGAATACCATCTTTCAACGCCTGGGCTTAAATATGCTGGAGGGAGGAATGGTGTCTATTTCATCTGTAAAAGTCACCCCTGACCTTTTAGAAGCTCGCTTCTATCTCAGTTTTTTTCAAGTAAAAGATGCAGAAGCAGCACTTCGAAAAATTGAAGATCGTCATCACGATATCAAAAAAGAGTTGGCGGCTAGGGTTCGACATCAACTTCGAAGCATACCGGTATTGAAATTTTTTAAGGACGATACATTAGATCATGTATTTCGCATGGAGGAGCTGTTTAAAAAGATCAGTGAAGAGAAAGGTCCTTCTGCTGCCAACGAGACGGACTCTTAAGTAAATCCCATGCAGTTTTTATTTGCCTGGCGTTATTTTAAAGCACCAAAATCCACGCAAGCAATCAATTGGATTGCCTGGATTTCTGTTTTGGGAATTACGGTGGGCACCATGGCCTTGATTTTGGTATTGAGTGTCTTCAATGGTTTTGAGGGGATGGTTAAATCACTTTATTCTTCCTTTTATCCGGATTGGGCACTTTCACCTAAAACGGGTAAAGTGCTTACGATCTCAGCCGCTCAGCTCGATACAATTCAAAAAATCCCTGGTATTGAAGCGGCTTCTGTTGTATTGCAAGAAAAAGCATTGTTACAGGCTGGTGAAAACCAGGTAATGGTTAATCTGAAAGGGGTTGATCTTAACTATGCGCAAGTGAGTGGAGTACCCTCGCATTTAGCGAGTGGTAATTTTGAAACGGGCAACGCTGATTTCCCTTTATTGGTATTGGGAGTGGGAGTGGAATCTGCCTTGAATATAATGGCTGATCGTAATCTTTCTCCGCTGTCAATATATCTTCCTAAAAAAACAACGGGGCTTCAAGTTGATTGGGCTTCAGCTATTCAGATTGAACCGGCGCAAACCGCGGCTTCGTTTTTAATACAACAGGATTTTGATGATCAATACGCAATCACTTCGCTTGCGTTTATGCAAAAAGCCTTGCAGCTACAGTCTTCTCAAGCCACAGGTGTTGAAATTAAAGTATCATCTACTGCCAATGCTGCTGCTGTTCGTGCCGCATTAGAGAGAGTGATGGGCGAAACAGTCCTTGTGCGAAACCGATTTGAACAAAATGAAACACTCTATAAAGTGATGCGCACCGAAAAATGGATTGTGTACGGGGTGCTTTCCTTGATATTAGTCGTAGCAGCGTTTACGATGATTGGTGCACTAACCATGCTTGTTTTGGAAAAACAAAAAGATATTCGAGTATTACATGCACTGGGGGCGGATCAAACACTCATTAAAAAAATATTTATTGGCGAAGGTGTATTACTGGCTTGGATTGGAGGCGGCGTAGGAATGTTACTCGCAGCCTTACTTGCTACCTTGCAGTTACGCTATCACTTAATTCCGTTAGAGGGAGGAAGTTTCTTAATTGATTATTATCCCGTGCAATTAAAAATTGAAGACTTTCTATTGGTGGGAGCTACCGTCTTTTTTATTGCCATCATCGCCTCTTGGTTTCCAGCATCCAGCGCAGCAAAAGCACCCATTGCACTTCGAGAATCCTAAATGGAATTAATAGTCACCCAGTGTTTCGGGTAATTGTTCCAACGCGCGCGCTAGTTGTTCATCATTGGGAGCGACACCATGCCATTCGTGTGTTCCTTCCATAAAATCAACACCCTTTCCCATAGCCGTACGCATCAAAATCACGATTGGTTTTCCTTGACCAGTTAAGGATTTTGCTTTTTCTAATGTTGCAACGGTATCGTCCATATCATTTCCATCCATTTGGAGAACGGTCCAGTCAAACGCGCGAAACTTTGCTTCCAGGTCGCCTAGGTTCATTACTTTGTCAGTGGGACCATCAATTTGTTGTCCATTCCAGTCTATGGTTGCGATTAGATTATCAACCTTATGATGGGCTGCAAATAAAACGGCTTCCCAGATCTGTCCTTCGTTCAATTCTCCGTCACCATGTAAGGAAAAGACAAGGTCTTTTTTGCCGTTTAGTTTTTTTGTCAGCGCGGCTCCCGCAGCTACACTCAATCCTTGTCCCAATGAACCAGAAGCAATGCGTATACCTGGTAGATGTTCGTGTGTGGCAGGGTGTCCTTGTAAGCGGCTATTGATTTTTCTGAAAGTCCCTAATTCTTCTTTAGCAAAATAACCACTACGTGCAAGGGTAGAATAAAAAACAGGTGAGATGTGTCCGTTTGAGAGAACAAAAACATCTTCGTCACTTGCATCCATTTTAAAAGATGGATCATGTTTCATCACTTTAAAATAAAGGGCAGTAAAGTAATCTGCGCAACCCAACGATCCACCAGGATGGCCACTATTAACGGCATGTACCATGCGAACAACATCTCTTCTGATTTGGGTAGCAATATTTTTAAGCTCAGCTGTAGTGGCCATGTAAAAAATTTTTACAAACCTATTTCTTTTTGGGATAGTAAATCCATCCTGCAATTAGTGTGTAAAACTTCATAATTTTGACCCATGTCAGATGATGTTCAATCGATCAGCGCACATGCGCAGGATCACATGAAAAAAGCAATCGGCCACTTGGAAGCCGAGTTAATCAAGATTAGAGCCGGCAAGGCTAATCCCCAAATGTTTGATGGGCTGGTTGTTGATTATTATGGCGCTCCGGTTCCCATTAATCAGGTGGCAAACATTAGCGTGATGGATGCGCGCACGTTGAGCATTCAGCCTTGGGAGAAGAATATGGTTCAACCTATTGAGCGGGCTATCATAGCAGCCAATATGGGTGTTACCCCTCAAAACGATGGTGTACTCATCCGCATTTTTATGCCCCCATTAACAGAAGAAAGAAGAAAAGAACTGGTAAAAAAATGCCAGGGCGAAGGTGAACAATGTAAAGTGGCAATTCGTAATATTCGCAGAGATGCAATTGAGCAGATCAAAAAGCTGCAGAAAAATGGCTTGAGTGAGGACGTATGCAAAGACGCCGAAGAGGGTGTTCAGCAACTAACAGACAAGCACATTACATTGGTGGAGACGCATCTTGCTGCTAAGGAAAAAGAAATTATGGCTGTTTAATTGGCCTCGCTTTTCTTTTTGATTGGACTGCTATTCGCTAAATAGACTCCTGCAAGAATCAACAGTAAGCAACCTACCTCTAGTCCTGTGATTGCTTCCTGGTCTAGAAATCCCCAAAAGAGGGCTACAAAAGGAATTCCGTACGTTACTAAGGAAGCAAATAATCCACCTGCTCGCCGCACTAGTGAGTAGAAGATGACTGTTGCTAAGGCACTCCCTAAAATGCCAAGTGCCGAGGTGGAAATGACTGCTTGTTGCACGGCGGTGTTAGAGAAATCAAGCGAAAAGAATCCCAGCCATCCAAGCAAAAGTCCTGAGGGAAAAATCATAAAGGAGACAGAAACAGTAGCCAGATTAATCGGATTGATATCTTTTAAACGATGGCTGACCATATTTACATTGAATCCATAGAGTAAGGTAGCGGCAACGGGTAGCAGCAGATAACTAAGATTTTCAAAACTAATCGAACGCTCACCCATAAAAACCGGTGCCAGCGTGAGGAGAACAAGTCCGACAAAACCTACCAACAATCCAAACAATTTTTGGCCTGCTATTTTATCTCCATAAAAAAGTACTCCAATTAATACAACACAAATGGGGGTGAGAGAGTTTAGAATCCCACCCAATGACCCGTCGATTCGGGTAAGGGCAATGGCAAACAAAAAGGCGGGTAATAAATTTCCAATGACGGCACTAAATGCAACCAGTGGAAGTCTTTTGGACTCAATTTTTTTCCATTGTAACAAAGCAAAGGGCAGCAAAACTAACGCAGCCGCAAATATTCGTAATGATGCAATCTGTGAGCCGGTAAGGGCGTTGGTGCTGTCTTTCATTAATTTGAAAGAGCTTCCCCAGATTAGACAAAGAAGCACAAAGAGCAGCCAGCTGATTAATTTGTTGGACATCGGGCGCAAAGTTCTGTAAATTTGTTTACTTGCGTCACAAACAATAAAGAATTAATACGTGCAGTCGAATTCCTACCAGATTAAGCTTCCACAATTTGAAGGTCCCTTTGATCTTTTGTTGTTTTTTATAGAGCGAGACGAACTCGATATTTATAATATCCCCATTACTCGTATTACCAATGATTTTTTGGATTATATCCACTCACAAGAAGTACTGAATGTTGAGCTGAGTAGCGAGTTTATTCTGTTTATTTCAACCTTGATGCGCATCAAAGCAAAAATGTTGTTGCCCAGAAAAGAATTGGATGAGCAGGGGAACGAAATTGATCCACGTGCAGAGTTGGTCAACAAGATATTGGAGTACAAGCGATTTAAAGAAGCTTCTGCGCAAATGGCAGAAATGGAAGCCCAGCGCTTGTTGATGGTGAAACGAGGAAATATTCAGCGTGAACTTTCTTCAATTGGCGAAGAAGCCAGTGAGGGCACAGAGATTACGCAGGTTACTCTTTTCAAACTCATGAAGGCCTTTGAAAAGGCCCTGCAGAAATACAGTGATCGTGTGAACAAACCTGTTCATACGGTGGTGCGCTACAATTATACCATGGAGGGAAGTCGAAAATCGATGCTTTCTATGGCCAAAGCAGAGAAGACGCTTTCTTTTGAGAAAATATTTGAAACCTGCGAAAACAGGGTACATGCTATTTTCATGTTTCTTTCTGTTCTGGAATTAATTCAACTCCACTATCTCCGCATTTTAATTGGAGAAGGAAAGAATAATTTTATCATAGAGTATGATGAAGAAGGTGCTGCGCAGGCTGAAGCTGCTGCGATAGACCTAGTGGATCCTTCATTGAATTAACTCGAAACTTTTACAGAGACTCCTACCATTTTTCGTACAGTCTCAGCGATCGCAGCTGCATCGTAATGACATTCGCGGTGTAATTCGGCTGGCGTACCATGCTCTACTAACCGGTCGGGAATTCCTAGTATCTGCAGATCATTTTTGTAGCCATGTTCAGCCATAAACTCCAATACGGCAGAGCCAAAACCACCTTTCACTGTTCCGTCTTCAACAGTAATAAGTTTTGGATATCTCTGACAGGCTTCATGTAACAATGCTTCGTCCAGTGGCTTTACAAATCGAACGTCATAGTGCGCAGGACGGATGCCATCACTCGTCAACTCGCGAATGGCTGCTGCAGCAAAATTACCTGGGTGACCCAGACTTAGAATTGCAATCTCTTCGCCGTCTTTTAGTTTGCGGCCTTTCCCAATTTCAATTTCTTTGAAAGGCGTTTTCCATTCTGGCATGACTCCTTCACCACGGGGATAGCGAATCACAAATGGAAGCTTAGTGCTTTCTAGTTGTGCGGTATACATGAGGTTGCGCAATTCACTTTCGTTCATGGGCGCACTGATAATCATATTGGGAATGCAACGGAAATAAGCAACATCATAGCAACCATGGTGGGTAGGACCATCATCACCTACAACACCTGCACGATCTAAACAAAAGATCACAGGTAATTTTTGTATCGCTACATCATGCACTACTGAATCATACGCACGTTGCATGAATGAAGAGTAAATATTGCAAAATACTTTCAGCCCCTGTGTAGCCATTCCGGCACTTACCGTTACGGCATGTTGTTCAGCAATGCCTACATCAAATGCCCGGTGTGGCATTTTCTCCATCATGAATTTTAATGAAGAACCAGAGGGCATTGCAGGGGTGATTCCGAATATTTTTTCATTCTGTTCAGCTAGCTCAATCATGGTGTGACCAAATACATCCTGGTATTTGGGAGGTTGCGGCCCTTCTTTTTTCTTTTGCATGATCTCGCCCGTCACTTTATCAAATAAGCCCGGCGCATGCCATTTAGTTTGATCTTTTTCAGCCAGCGCATACCCTTTTCCTTTCGTGGTAATGATGTGTAATAGTTTGGGACCTGGAATATTGCGCAGATCATTCAAGGTGTCAACTAAATTGGAAATATTATGTCCATCTATGGGGCCAAAATATCGAATGTTCAATGCCTCAAACAAGTTCGCACTACTGCTAATCACTCCTTTAATGCCCTCTGTTAGCTTGTGGGCCATGGAGCGACTAAAATTTTTACCTACGGGTAGTTTTCCCAATAGGTTCCATACCTCTCCTTTCATTTTGTTATAGGTAGGAGAGAGTGCAATGTCCGTTAGATATTGTTTGAGGGCACCTACATTGGGATCGATCCCCATGCAATTATCATTGAGAATGATCAAGACATCGGCGTCTGCAACGCCCGCATGATTCATTCCTTCAAAAGCAAGTCCTGCAGTCATGGCTCCGTCTCCAATTACGGCAACCACTTTTCGGTCTTTCTCACCTTTGTACTTGGCAGCCATGGCCATGCCTAGTGCGGCTG
>JBEDEC010000070.1:0-4148 GCA_041175905.1 Bacteroidota bacterium | reverse complement strand
ACCTTGATTCCAGCAATTTTGTTTTACTCGGTCATTCCTGGGGAGGAATACTCGCAATGGAATATGCATTAAAATATCAACAACACCTGAAAGGTATTATCATATCAAACATGGTCGCTTCAATTCCTGAATACGTTAAATATGCCAACGAAGTGTTGGGACCACAGTTACCACCTGAGATTCTTAAAAAAATACGTGCCTTTGAAGCCAAAGAAGATTATACGAATGCCGAATACCTTGGCCTCATTCAACAATACTACTACCCTGAGCATGTCCTTCGCATGGATCCCAAAAACTGGCCAGAACCAGTTAATCGCTCTTTTGCAAAACTCAACTATCCCTTGTATTTAAAAATGCAAGGACCTAGTGAATTTGGTGTAGTAGGTAATGCAACACTAAAAAATTGGGACCGCACACAAGATTTGAAACAGATAAAAGTTCCTACACTGGCCATTGGTTCAAAACATGATACAATGGATCCTGAAGCAATGAAAAAAATCAGTGAGTCCGTACAAAATGGACAATTCCTATATTGCCCCAACGGAAGTCATATGTCTATGTATGACGACCAAGAAACGTATTATACGGGTATCATTAATTTTTTAAAAAAGCTCTAACAACAAATGGCACTGCAACAAGAAATGGTTAAACAAGGTAACTTTCTATTTAGACATAGAGGTACGCTCCCCCTATTAATAATTATTCCAGCAATCCTGCTTCGAATCTGTAGCATTCACACAAATTGGCTACAGGAACATGCTGAGTTGACTACTTACACAGCTTATGGTATTTCACTAATTGGATTAATCCTTCGTTTTATCATAGTGGGGCATGCCGCACCCAATACTTCTGGAAGAAATACAGAAGGTCAAATTGCAGATACAATTAATAGTGATGGACTATACTCAGTTGTGAGACATCCACTTTATTTGGGAAATTTTTTAATGTGGCTCGGTCCCGCACTGCTAACGTTTCATAGCTGGTTTATTGGACTATTTGTTTTTATATATTGGATTTATTACGAACGAATCATGTTAGCGGAAGAAGATTACCTACGTAATAAATTTGGGGAGCCCTATGAAAGTTGGGCAGCAGGGCGTCCCGCTTTTATTCCAGATTTATCAAAGTGGAAGCCCTATCAAAACAAATTGATTTTTTATAAAGCATTATATCAAGAAAAAACAGGATTTCTTTGGCTAAATCTTATTTTTTGGATTTTCAATATCGCAGACAACTTTAGTTTGAATACCTCAATATTAATGGTACAGCCCTGGTCTGGTCTTTTATTTTTATCAATCGTTTTATACTTGATATTAAAAATAATAAAGCGACGCTAGCAATTATTTTCTAACTAGTCTCTATAATTGAGCGCCGGCTTTCTATCACCCAATAATGCTTTGTATTGATAGTCGCCTTTGAGTTTCATAAACTCTTCTTTTGCTTGTTGAATAAGCACCGGCTTGGTAAATAAGTCGATTGCAGTTAAAGCCATGGTCTTTGCTGCTACATTCATTCCCTTAGTCCCTATTTCTGTTCCTCCACACGCAACCGCTTGCCAGCTATGCGCTGGCGTACCAGGTGCCCAGGTAGCTGCGCGTAATCCAACTGTTGGTACGGCATAACTTACATCTCCTACATCAGTAGAGCCACCACCTGCATCAAACTCTAATTTCAATGGCTTCACAGTAGCAGCATCAGAAACTGGAGGATAGCTAAACGTAAAAGACTGTTGAATTTTTTCTGCAAATTCTATTTCACTTGGCGTATACGATACTCCACCCACCTTTTCTAAATTTTTCTGCATGGCTTCGGCTAGCGTTTTATTTAGTAACAAATCATGTGTGCCTCCAATGATTTCGTAATTCATCGTAGTTCCTGTGCCTAATGCAGCTGCTTTTGCTGCATTAACTACTCTTTCAAAAATATCTTTTACTTGTTGACGCTTGGGGTGACGTACATAATAATATACTTCGGCAAAATCGGGCACTACATTTGGCGCTTTACCTCCATTCGTAATCACATAATGAATTCGGGTTTCCTGTGGAATATGCTCCCGCATCAAATTAACCATATAGTTCATCGACTCAACCGCATCTAATGCAGAGCGTCCATTTTCCGGTGAGGCCGCTGCATGCGCAGACAATCCATTAAATCTAAATTTAGCTGAACTATTCGCCAACGCACTCATCATCGTTACAGAGTTTCCATTACCCGGATGCCAATGTAATACAGCATCGACATTATTGAACAAGCCAGCACGAACCATATACACTTTTCCAGAGCCCCCCTCTTCTGCAGGGCATCCATATACTTTGATTGTTCCAGAAAACTTTTTTTGCTCAATGAGTTTTTTAATTTCTATACCTGCAGCCACAGATGCCGTTCCAAAAAGATGATGACCACAGCCATGCCCACCAGCTTTTCCCTGAATCGATTTTTTTTCAGCAACCGCCTCTTGCGCTAAACCAGGCAAAGCATCAAATTCAGCCAATATTCCAATAACAGGTTGACCAGACCCGTAAGTTGCTACAAATGCAGTAGGGATCTCGGCCACTCCTGTTTCAAGAGTGAAACCTTCTTTTCGAAGGGTTTCAACAAGTAAGGCAGAACTTTTCACTTCCTTATATCCGAGTTCAGCATAGTTCCAGATTTGCAAGGCAATATCTCTATAGGAAGGATACGCGTTTTGTAAGTTTTGAATCACCGCTGCCTTGAACCCTTCTTCGGGACTAGCTACCACTTTTTTATTTTGAGCTTGACTAGCGTAAGCAAATAATGCTAATGCGGCAGTGACGAAAAGTGCAGATCGTTTCATACTCATTATTTATGGGACACAATTTAGGAGTAAATAATGGTTTTCAAAATAGTAGTAAATTCATACAGTTACAACAAACCTAATCACTGTTCCATGATCAAGATTTATATTATCGGACTAGTCATTCTAGGAATTGCAATAATCCTAAATGGTTTAGCGGCTAAAATTGGTATTCTGAGCTGGTATGATTACTTAAAACTTATTATGAATAAAAATGATAGCACCCCTATTCGATGGTTTGACTATGCATGGCTGTATATGATTTATCCGTTTCTATTAGGGGTGGCGTATAAATTGGGAGACTACATATATAAACTAATTAACAAGTTTTTGCCCTGTCTTATTTTATTGGCTCTTTTACAAAATACAACCGAGTTGCAAGCGCAAAAGAAAAGAGAATTTATTACTATAGCTAATACAGCTATCAGTAATTTGACTTTTAGCTATGAGCAAATCATAAAAAAAGCAAAAAATGACACCAGCTATTTGGTATCGATAGTAATGACCGATGTTCATCCGGTAACGTCAAAACTGCTTTCGTTTGGAGGTAAAACAAGGGAATTTAGTTTTTTTACCGAAAAATCACTCAATACCTACCAAGAACAACTTAAAAAGGCATTAATTGCAATAGATACAAAAAGTAAAAAACCTTTCCTAGCAAGCGGAAATAATGCTTCACTTGAAACAGAGTTTGATAAAGAAAATAATAGATACCGATTAAAAATGACTTGGAATACAATGGGCACAATGGAAAGCCGGTATACCTATTTGTATTTAGAAGATGTGTATAAAATGATTGAATGGATTTCAACTATCAATTTTGGTAAAACTGATTTGCTGCCTGTTACCTCTCCTGCAATCAGCACTAAACTTACAGATGAAATTGCCTTAGCACCTCCCATTGAAAAACAATACAAATCAGAGTCGCAGCAAAGTGGTAGTAACAGTACAGAGCTGGCAAAAATTACTGGAAAGTGGTATAATCTTGTAATAAGAAATGAATTTAAAAATGGAGGAATTGAGAGCGGGTCGACCGGAGATTATGAGCCTATTCGGATTAATTTAGACGGAACCTGGTCATATTATGGAAAAAGAGGTAAAATAAGTATTGTACCATTTTCTACACTTGATGTATTAGAATGGAAGATGACAAAAGAAATACCCAAATGGAAACTTGTTTTTCATGATTTCTCTAATGGAGATGGGGTGGGCTATTTTACTACAGATGCTATTGGAAATGCAGTTTACGTAATTGTAAAATTCAAAATATACTCCCCACGTGAAGGATATTCTATTTGGACTCAGTATAGAAAAAGTTAATCCACAAGTATGA
>JBEDEC010000069.1:0-2825 GCA_041175905.1 Bacteroidota bacterium | reverse complement strand
ATGCCATTATTTGCAGCAAAACGTCCATAGGTTTGGCTGATTGTAGTTTCCCAGGTAAGATTTTGATTGAGGGTGACAACAGACTTGTATTGAAAACCACGGACAAAAGCATTTCTAGCATTTTGGTTGGCAATGACCTGCGCTTTTATTCCGTTGAATAAGACGGAATCTTGCCCATTTAATTGGAAGGGTGCCAATATGATTGCATTGCGAAAAAAGGTATAAAATCCAGTCACTTCTAACCGAATAGCTCCCATTTGGTATTGCATTTGTAAATCGCCATTATAGGTGTATTCGGATTTTATGGCTGGATTTGGAACAACCAGTCGGGCTAGGGCTGTGCTGCTTTCAAAAATGCGTGCACCATCGTCAATGTTAGGAGCTCGAAAACCTGAAGAGAAATTAGTTGAGACTCTCAACTCATCACTGGGCATGAGTACGAGTCCAATATTTCCTGTAAGTGAACGCGTGTTCTGTCGAATACTAGTAAAGGGGAATCGAAAGAAACTATTATCAGCAATCGTTGATCGAAGATTTGTCAATTGAAATCGTAATCCATCATTTAAAACCAACTTTCCCTTTTTGAACTTAGCAAGATGTTGGGCATATACACCCACTAAATGCATTTGATTGTCTCCATTGGGATAGCGACTGTCTAGCGGAGTTACAGCCCCAGTTAGCAGGTTGGTTCGATCTGCTACCGATTTTATAAAATTAAACTGGCCATCTACTCCAATAATTAATTCCTGATCATTCCATTTTTCCTTGGCATCCCAATTGAAAGAAGCCACACGTATATGTTCTCTTCGACTATCAAAACGAGTATAGGCCAAATATTCTCGTTGCTGACGACTTTCCTTGATATCTTGATAACCGGCTATAAAACGCATTTCATCAGCAACTTTTGATTGACTGCTGTTCCATTCATACGAGGCAAGCCAGCGGGTTTGTGGCCCGTAGTACCACTCTGCCCAGCGCAATGAGTTTCCAATACCTGGAAATACTTTTGTGTCTTGTAACCGGTCATAGCGGGGTACATTGGTTGAGTTGGAATGTTGAATATTGAGTTGATGAGATTGAGTAGTGTTGGGTTTGAATTGCAACTTTCCTAATAGGTCCCATTGTTTGTATCCGGAAAATTTTTGTACGCGGTCGTCCTCATTCGTCAGCAACTGATCCACTCCGTTCAGCGTTTGAATGTATTGTGTTCTTCTACCAAAGTCAGGATATTTTTTGGGGTAGCGGCTGCCCATTTTTAAATCTCCAAAATCACTAAATGTAAGAGCTTGTAACCAGCCCCATTTTTTTCCTCCAATTTGTTGGGTAAGGTGCACAGTTTTTTCCTGGTTAGCGCTGCTGATGCGTGTTACCGTATTTGTTTTAAAAATAGTTTTTCCATTGGCAGAAAAAATAGGTTGTTTAGTGCGCATATGTATTACGCCGCCCAACGCATCACTGCCATATAGAGTAGAAGTAGGTCCATAGAGCACTTCTACTCGTTCTAATAAGTTTTGATCTACAGTAATCACATTTTGCAAATGACCTGCGCGGTAAATGGCATTGTTGAGTCGTATTCCGTCTACTACTAATAAAACGCGACTTGCTTCAAATCCTCTAATTACAGGACTGCTTCCGCCTTGCTGACTTTTTTGAACAAAAATTGCTCCAGTGTTGCTAAGTAGGTCGCCTGTATTTTGCGAATTGGCACGCGCGATTTTACGAGCCGTTATTACCTCTATTTGTTGAGCAATGTTTTTTCTTTTCTCCTTGAATTTTCCGGAGTAGATCACGGCCTCCTCCAGATTTACGGCATTTGCAGTATCACTCTGCGCGTAACTCAGCGTAATAAATCCCAAAAAGGATAAGGTGATAAAAATGTACTTCTGGGTTGACAATTTTTCTATGAAACGGTGCTTTAGAAAATCAATTACTTCTTTTTAATCAAACTATCTAGTGGATATTGCGCTTTCATGGACTCCATTATTGATTGCGCCCATCGAGTAATGATTACTCTTTCTTCTTGTGTTAGTCTGGCATCGGTATGCGTCCAGGTATAAGAAGGTAATGGCATTTCTTCTTCTTTTACCATTTCTATGGTCTCTTCCATTTTGTGATATTGATAACGGAGAGAACGATTGGTGTACTCATCCAAATTGAGATGACGCTTTCCATCTTTTACGTGATCAGCTAGCCACCAAGCAACGGGTTGTAAATTGGAATACCATGGGTACTTTGTGTTATTGCTATGACAATCCATGCAAGCTTTATCTAAAATTGTCTTGACTTCAACCGGCATTTCGTAGCTGTTTGTGATTGCATTTGGTTGCGGGCCTTCCATTATGTTTTTTTCAGGCTTGACAAACTGAATCAGTACCAACGCGCCCAATAAAGACCATCCAATTGTTTTCAAAGGTTTCATGTCAACCGTTTTATGTTGTTAAATTAGTACCGGTCATTTCGGAAGGTACATCAATATTCATTCGTGTCAACAGCGTTGGGGCAATATCAGCTAGTTTGCCTGGTTTTAGTGTGGGGTGCCAGTTTTTGTCAATGATAAAGAGAGGTACGGGGTTTAGTGTATGCGCTGTGTTAGGAGTTCCGTCGGGATTAATTAAATAATCAGAATTACCGTGATCTGCTGTTAAAAATACAGTGTAGTCATGCGCTAATGCCGCAGTTACTACTTGTTCTACACAGTGATCAACAGTTTCGGCTGCTTTGATAGCAGCTTCCCATACACCAGTATGTCCTACCATATCTGCATTAGCGTAGTTGAGACAAATAAAATCAGCTGTTTCGTTTTTGATTTCTGTTACAATCGCATC
>JBEDEC010000068.1:0-17010 GCA_041175905.1 Bacteroidota bacterium | reverse complement strand
GGACTACCTTCTATCATTCCTACTATTGGATTTGCGTTAGCTATTCTCATTATTGCCAGTATCTTGATTCCGCCGAATACATTGGCAATAGTATTATCGGTTATTGCTGTCTTATTAATCTATGTACTTCGTCGCCAGGTTAAACGTCGTAAACAGATTTTGACCAGTATTCTATTGATCTGGGCAATTGCGGTGGGGATTCAACGATTTGCCGTACCGCTCATTTTTGAAAAAGTACTGCAGAAACACCAGGTGGAAAGAATCTATAACCTCTTTGGAAAAGATAACCCTTACGATCCAAACTATGCGGCACTTCCTGAAGAAGATTCAAAAAAGAAAAAAGAAAGCGGAAGTAGTTATAATGTTCGGCAATCTAAAATTGCTATTGGTAGTGGTGGATTTTTTGGCAAAGGAATTTTTAGTGCTACGCAAACGCGATATGATTTTGTTCCGGAGCAGCGCACTGATTTTATTTTTTGTACAGTAGGGGAAGGTTTTGGCTTTTTGGGGAGTATGATTTTGCTTGGGCTTTATTTAACTCTGTTATTAAAGATTATCAATATTGCTGAGCGTCAGCGAAGCACGTTTAGTCGTGTGTATGCGTATGGCGTTTTATCTGTTTTCTTTTTCCATATTGCAGTTAATATTTCTATGACGATTGGGTTAGCACCCGTTATTGGTATTCCACTTCCTTTTATTAGCTATGGTGGAACCGCTCTTTTAACGTTTACCATATTACTAGCTATTTTAGTTCGGCTCGATGCCGATCGTCAAATGGTGCTTCGGTGATTGTACCTTTGCTCTATGAAAATAATTCCCCTCTCTGAAGGTTGGTTTACAGTAGATCATTCTAAGCAATTTGTTCCTTTTGATGCTAGTGCTGACAATATTCAAAATCGTCCAGCAGGAAGTTTATTGGTAGAGATACAACCATTTGTAGTGGTTACTTCTAAGGATATTATTTTAATAGACGCCGGTTTGGGATTTTCAATTAATGGAGCCTTGCAGCTTCATTCCAACTTACAAGCAGCAGGGATAGCACCTCTTCAAATTACCAAAGTACTTCTTTCTCATTTGCACAAGGATCATATAGGCGGTATTGTGTTGAAAACAGAACAGGGGTTTCATCCTGCATTTCCAAATGCCATCTATTATGTGCAAGCAGCTGAATTAGAACATGCACTCTCTCACACTGGCGCTTCTTACACTGCTCCAATAGTTTCCTGGCTTTCTTCCTACCCCAAAACTAAAATTCTATCGGGTTCAGCATTGATTGACGGATACATTGATTGTAAATTGACGGGTGGTCATTCCCGCTTTCACCAGGCTATTTGGATTCGAGAGGGAGCGTCTATTCTGTTTTATGGTGGTGACGAAGCGCCTCAGTTACAACAAATGCGTCACCGCTTTGTAGCGAAGTATGATTTTGATGGCAAGCGCGCAATGGAATTGCGGCAAGAGTGGTGGAAAAAAGGAGAGGAAGAGAATTGGACCTTTCTTTTCTATCATGATGTAAAGCACCCAACGTTCTCTTTTTCATCCAACAATTAAAAGTCTCTCGGTGGTGGGGGTGGCCCCATTCTTCCTGGGCCTTTTCTATTTTTCATTCTTTCACTCTGTATTTCACGAAGTGTTCGGATAAAATCTTCTTGTAAGTCATAAATCTGCAAAACTCGTCCCTCTCCTACGATGGGAGCAAACTCTTTTCGATATCTGATTTGAAGTTCAATGATTTGTTGACGACTCAGCAAACGGTCTTCTCTGTTTTTTCGAAGTGTTTGTTGAAATTCTTTTTGATACTTCGCATAAACAGGGCCGAAGGCTTCTCTTTCTCGCTCTGTCAATCGCATTCTCTTTTGAATGAACAGATTCATTTTTTCAGGAATTCTGTCTCCCAGTGGAGGCTGTGCTAATGTGGTTTGCAGAAGTCCCCAGCAAAATAAAGTGAGGATAATTAAATATCTCATGGTGTATTAGTAGAGATTTCGTTTAAAAATGAACTTAACTCTTCGGTAGGAATTTCTTTTACTAACTGTGCAATTTCTTTATTGTCTATCGCGGCAACGCTTGGTGTGGTAGTTTGAATCGGCGCATTTGATTGAATAAACTCGGACAGACTTTCTTCGCTTAAATTGGTGACTTCTTTTTTCACCCATTTAGTAGTGTCAGCTGCACTTTCATTTTGTTGGCGGTCAGTAAAAAAATAGAGACTTGCAAATAAAATCCCACAAATGGATGCCGCTGCGGCAACTGTCAACCAACCCTGTTTGCTCAGATAGAATAGAGGAGCTGTTTTTTTTACAGGTTGACGATGAATTTGCTGTACTATCGATGCAGACAGGTTTTCAAAATAATTGGTAGGTACCTGATAAGGTACGCTAATGCCAGTAGGAAGACCTGGAGCAATCTCTTTTAGTTCATTCTGTATCGTTTCTTTTTCGTTCATGTTCTTGTATAAGACAAATTAAAAAATAGGCGGTTTAATGATTCAGTAAATAGTCTTCAATTTTTTTTGCGGCATGATGATAGCTTGCTTTTAAAGCTCCTTCACTGGTTCCCAACACTTTACTCATTTGTTCATAGGGCATCTCATCATAGTAGCGGAGGGTAAAAACAAGACGTTGTTTTTCAGGTAGCTGTTGAATGGCAATCTGAAGTTTCCACTCTAACTTTTGGGCATCAAAATGATCGTCTCCTTTAATCCGTTCTGCCAGTCCTTCTTCTTGTTCTATTGAGTGCGCTTTTAGCTTTCTTTTTTGTTGGTCTAAAAAACTCAAACATTCATTCGTCGCAATTCGGTACATCCAGGTAAATAGTTGACTGTCTTCTCTGAATTTTTCCAGTCCGTTCCATACGCGGATAAAAATATTTTGAACAACATCATTAGCATCTTCATGTGATACGACCATTCTTCGGACATGCCAATAAATGCGTTGCTGGTATTTTTCTACCAATGCAGTAAAAGCAGCTTCTTTGGTGTCAAGCTGACGAAAGCGAAAGAGAATTTCTTGGTCAGAGTGGTGGGTCATGTACCGGTTAACGGTTAGACCTTGAAGATACGATGGAGTTTAACCCTTGCGCTGAATCGCTTTTTCTGCTGCAGCCACAATATCGGGAACATCCAGGCCATATTTTTTCAAGAGTTGCGCTGGTGTTCCACTTTCTCCAAATGTGTCTTTTGTTCCTACGTATTCAATCGGCACCGGACAATGTTTGGCTGCTACTTGTGCAATGGAGTCACCCAGTCCTCCAATAATATTGTGTTCTTCAGCTGTAACCGCGCAACCCGTTTTTTGGAGAGAAGCAATCACAGCAGCTTCATCGAGTGGTTTGATCGTATGAATATTGATTACTTCGACACTGATTCCTTTTTCTTCCAATTGAATGCCAGCTTGGATTGCATTCCAAACCATATGGCCACAGGCAAAAATGCTGATATCTGTTCCTTGTGAAAAATGCTGCGCCTTTCCTATTTCAAAGGGAAGGGTGGATGTGAAAATGGGCCAGGATGGACGACCAAATCGTAAATAAACAGGTCCTTGATAAAGTGCAATTGCTTCGGTTGCTGCTTTTGTTTGTGCATAATCACAAGGAACTACTACAGTCATACCCGGAAGCATTTTCATGAGTCCGATATCTTCCAAAATCTGGTGTGTCGCACCATCTTCTCCCAGTGTTAGTCCTGCATGTGAGGCACAGATCTTTACATTCTTTTCACTGTAAGCCACACTCTGACGAATTTGATCATATACTCTTCCGGTAGAAAAGTTTGCAAAGGTGGTGGTGAAAGGAATCTTACCTCCAATCGTGAGTCCCGCTGCTACGCCAATCATATTAGCCTCTGCAATTCCGCATTGAATAAAACGATCAGGAAATTCTTTCATGAACTGATTCAGTTTCAAAGAACCTGCCAGATCTGCGGTAAGCGCAACGATGTTTGGATTTTTACGTGCTGCTTCTACGATGCCATCTCCGAAGCCGCTACGCGTATCTTTATTTCCGGTGGATTGGATTGCTTTTAACATGGTCACAAAAGTAGGAGTTCAAGTTGGAGTTATCAATTGAAAACAGTCTGTCCGGCTTTTAATTCTTGTTCCCATTTCCAGGCTGTAGACATGATGTCTTCCAGCGAGTACTTGGCCTGCCAGCCTAGCACTTTTTGGGCCCGGTCATTGTTGGCATAAATAGCAATGACGTCTCCCGAACGGCGTGGTCCGATTGCATAGTTGAGAGCAACACCGCTGGTTTTTTCAAAGGCGTGGATAGCTTCCAGGACAGTATTCCCGTTTCCAGTCCCCAGATTAAAAATTTCGCAGGACTTTTCATTTTTTTCTTGTTCCAGGTATCTTAAAGCTAGGGTATGAGCATGGGCCAGGTCGCAAACATGAATATAATCCCGGATGCAAGAGCCATCACGAGTCGGGTAGTCATTTCCATGTACCCATAATTTTTCTAGCTTCCCAATGGCCGTTTGGGTAATGGCAGGAACCAAGTTCTGTGGTTTTCCCAGAGGCAGTTCGCCCATTAAGGCACTAGGATGAGCACCCGCTGGATTAAAGTAGCGCAACAAAATATGTTCGGCAGGAGAGTTCTTTGCATAGTCCTCTATGATTTGCTCACTAATTTGCTTGGTGGAGCCATAGGGCGACTCCGCCTTTTTAATAGGCGTATCCTCGGTGACAGGAATGTTATCTGGATTGCCATATACAGTACAAGAAGAGGAGAAAACAAAATGTGAGACGCCAAATTCGTCTACACATTTTAATAAGTTGATTAATGAGATCAGGTTATTTTCAAAGTATAACAGAGGTTGCTCAACTGATTCCCCCACTGCTTTGTACGCTGCAAAATGAATGACGCCGCTGATATCTGTGTGCTCTTCAAAAACTGCACAGGTATCTTCGTAATTGCACAGATCGATTTTGTAATGTTTGACAGTTTTGCCGGTAATTTTTTCAACCGCATTGAGCACTGTTGTGTGTGATCGGGAGTTGTTATCGATACAAATTACTTCGTATCCATTTTCAAGAAGGTCAACAATAGTGTGCGAGCCAATATAGCCGCAGCCACCTGTTACGATGATTTTTGCCATAGGATCAGTTACGGGGCAAAAATCTGTATTTCTTGTGTGGAGTGCAAGAAAAGATTAAAAGAATCGCATAATCCAGTAAACAAATCCAGCTAGTAAGGCGCTGATGGGAATGGTTAGGATCCAGGCCCAGATTAAATTGATGGTAACACCCCAACGAACAGCCGAAAGTCGTTTGGTAGCGCCTACTCCCATGATTGCTCCTGTAATCGTATGCGTAGTGCTCACAGGTATTTTAAGGGCTTCTGTTAAAAAGAGCGTCAGCGCACCTGCAGTTTCTGCAGCCACCCCTTCAAATGGAGTCACTTTGGTAATGCGGGTTCCCATAGTTTTTACAATCTTCCAGCCACCACTCATCGTTCCTATTCCAATGGCCGCATAACAAGCGATGGGCACCCAGTTTGGCATTTCTTCAAAGGAGGAGATTTGACCACCTGCAATCAAGGCAGCCGTGATAATTCCCATTACTTTTTGTGCATCATTTCCACCATGACCAATACTAAAAGCGGCAGAAGACACCAGCTGTAATTTTTTGAACCATAGATTGGAGCGGTGCGCGTTCAAGGTATTCAGGAAAAGTGCAAATATGGCCATTGTCAAAAGAATAAAGGCCAAAAGAATCCATTTGAAATTTTTGGAGTAAAAAATTACTTGCACATAATAGTTTTCAAAGTCTGTATTCGCGGCAAGTTGTTTTGCATCAAACAATAGGTTTGACTGTAAAAAGTATAGTACATAAAGAATTACTATAACGGAGAAGATTTTAGAGGTCCATCCTTTTCCAAACGAACTTAAAAACCAAAGCGACATAACAAAGGCCATGAACATTCCAATGAGGGGAGCAAGAAAAATAAAGCTGACTGTTTTTACAATTACTGCAGTATTTACGGCATCCAGCCCTGCTGCAGCAATACCTGCACCGGCGAATCCACCTATCAGCGTGTGTGACGAAGAGGAAGGTATCCCAAACCACCAGGTTAATAAGTTCCAAATGATAGCTGCAATTAGTCCTGCAAAAATCACATTCATCATATTACCTCCATCAACTGCTTCGGCATTGACCGTTTTAGCAACCGTATTGGCTACTCCATGATCTTTAAATATAAAAAAGGCAATAGAGTTAAAAAGAGCGGCCCATAGCACTGCCTGAAAGGGAGTTAAAACTTTGGTTGATACTACTGTGGCAATTGAATTGGCAGCGTCGTGAAAGCCATTGATGTAATCGAATGCTAACGCTAAAACAATAATTGAAATCAAAAAGGTCGTCATGTCAGGCGCCTTATGCGTATTTGATAATGATAGACTCAATTACATTACCTGCATCCTCGCATTTATCAGTAGCTAATTCCATCACCTGATAAATTTCTCTGATTTTGATGACCTCTTTTGCATCTTGCTCAGTTGCGAATAAGCGCTCAATGCTCATGTCAAAAATATCGTCAGCTTGGTTTTCGATACTGTTTATTTTGATTAAGGCGTCCGTGATTGATTTTACGTTTTTCATATCACGCAACTCTTTCACTGCAATACGTACTTGCTGGCAACCTTGTTCAATTAACTCAGCAAACTTTTGCATACCCATATCGTTGGTGTTGACACGATAGAAGTTTACTTTTTTTGCAGAGCCGTAAATATAATCTGCAATATCATCTAAAGAGGTTGCTAGGTAGTGAATATCCTCACGGTCAAATGGTGTAATGAAGTTTCTTCCTAATTCGGTAAAAAGGCTGTGCGTTAGATCATCGTTTTGATGTTCCAGATCTTCGATGGAAGATATTAAAGCAGCTCTTTTATCGAAGTCAGGCTCTGCAATTACTGCTTTAAGCTGTGTACCCATTTGTCCTAGGTTATCAGCTACTTTTTCAAATAGCTCAAAAAAAACGGTGTTTTGAGGGATGAAAATTTTTAGAAAGTCATTAAGTCCAGCCATGGTAACTTTTTTGCAGGGTTGTGTAATTAACTCACTTGCGAAATTACCGGTCCTTTAAACGTTTTCATGAGGGGAGGCCCGAATTAATAATTACTTAATAATCGGTTTAAAATACTGAAAATCAATATTATAATTAATAATTTCAAACTACTTTAGCCTAACCTCTAGCCCGAGTCCTTAACATTATGTTCATCTTGTGTTAATCATCTCTTAACATACGGTTTAAGATCTGGTAACATGGCGGGCACACCTTTGCGTCAAATTCATCGTGTATGTTTTTGAGGGCATTCGGTCTCCTTTTAATAGTCAATCTTTTTTGTAACACCACTTTCGCACAGAATTTACGATTGAGTGGGAAAGTAACCAATAACAAAAATGAAGCATTGTCTGGCGTTACAATTAAAATAGGTGGTTCTACGGCTGGTACAATGTCCGACTTAGATGGCCGCTTTTCTCTATCTCTAGTTGCTGGGAAAAAGTACTCACTCGAGTTTAGTGCGGTGGGATACACAACAAAGACAATCTCTGATGTTGAGGTTTCGACTGGTGTAGAGAATGAATTGAATGTAATACTCGAAGTAAAGGCCAAAACGGAGGAAGCGGTTGTAGTAACTGCCAGAACCTCTACAGCAAGAAGAGAGTCAGTGAACTCCATGATTTCATTTCAGCGAAACACTAACACAGTTGCTTCTGTGATTGCAGCGGAAGCGATTCGCAGATCTCCAGACAGAAACACTGGAGAAGTATTAAAGCGTACACCAGGTGCGAGTATTCAGGAAGGTAAATTCATTGTTATTCGTGGTTTAGCGGATCGTTATAATCAGGCGATGATCAATGGTATCCTTTTAACAAGTACTGAGCCTGATAGAAAAACTTTTTCTTTTGACATCATTCCCTCTAATATCATTGATAACTTAGTTATTAATAAAGCATTTGTTCCTGAGTATCCAGGTGAGTGGGCTGGAGGCTTAATCCAAGTAAATACAAAGGATATTCCTTCAAAAAGTTTTTTCCAATTACAAGTTGGATCAGGGTTTAACTCTCAAACACTCGGTAATACATTTTATAAAGATCAATCCAGTTCAACTGACTGGTTAGGTTTTGACAATGGTTCACGTGCTTTACCCTCTTCATATGTAAGAAAGGCTGCATTTGATACATTATCTCCAGCTGATAAAACTGCCATTGGAAAACAACTAAGAAACGCGTGGGCTCCACTAATGGCAAACATTAGCCCCAATGCGTCTCTTCAGTTAAATGGCGGAGTTGCAACTAAAATTTTCGGTAAAAGTGTTGGCCTTTCATTTGGCATATCCTACAACCGTAGTTATAAATTGCTAAAATTAGTTAACCGCTCTAATTCTCTAACGGGGAATACATTTAGCGTAAACTACAATTTTGACGACACTCGATTTGTTCAAGAAATAAATGCTGGGGCTATAGCAGGAATTTCTATTCAGTTAAACTCTATGAATAGAATTTCTTACAAGAGTATTTTAAATTTAAACTCGCCCTCAAGCGTTACCATGCGAAATGGTATTGAGTACAATAGAGATGAGGACTTGACTGCAAGTGAATTACAGTTTAAGCAAAATACATTTTACACCTCTCAATTAAACGGTGATCACTCCTTTAGTCCTACGATTAAGTTCAAGTGGTATGGTTCTTTTAACATCTTAGACGGATATATACCGGATCAAAGAAGAATTGCTTACGTTAGAACATCTGGAACTCAAAATCAATATCGATTACTATTATCTAATACACTTTCTCAGCAAAGTGGCAGTCGTATTTATCAATCATTAAGTGACTACATTTATACAGCGGGTGGTGACTTGTCATTTGGTTTCAATGCATTTGGACAAAAGCAAACGTTGAAAACCGGATATATGATTCAAGTAAAGGATAGGTTATATGATGCACAGCTTTTTGCAAACTTCCTTCCTCGCGACAATGCGACCTTGACTTTGTTACCTGCAGAAACGGTTTTTTCTCCTGCTAATTTTGGGAATGGGCTTGATAACAAATTTGGTTTTGATGCAATCAAGGGAAAGACATTCCGTTATATGGCCAATACGATCCTGAATGCTGGTTTTATTCAATTTGATAATCAGCTAAGTGAAAAGATAAGATTAGTATGGGGTGTGAGGGCTGAGCACTTTGATCAATTGGTTGGAAGTGTAAAAACTTGGGATCCTAGACATTCCTATACAAAAGTGCTGGATTTTCTTCCAGGATTGAACACCACTTTGAAGTTGAATGCCAAAACAAATCTCAGACTTTCTGCATCGCAGACAGTAATCAGACCGGAATTGAGAGAGCTTTCTTTTTTAAATATTTATGATTTTGAATTGAATGCATCCGTGCAGGGTAATCCAAGTTTACGTAGGACAAAGGTTACTAATTTGGATCTTCGATATGAATTGTACCCTAAAGCGGGTGAAGTTTTTACTGCAGGGGTATTTTATAAAAACTTTAAAGATCCTATTGAACAACTATTCAATGAGGGAATTGGGGGAGCAAGTACATTCAGTTTTCAAAATGCGAATTTGGCAACTGCGTACGGTGTAGAAATGGAGTTAAGGAAGAAACTAGATTTTTCAACTGCATTCAAGAACTTTACTTTCCAAGCGAACGCTTCTTACATAAAAAGTACTGTAAAGGATGAAGGATTTAATATTGATCGACCTATGCAAGGTCAATCTCCTTATTTGATCAATGTTGGTTTATTGTACGATTTAGAAAAAGCAGGAGTTAGTAGCACTTTATTATTCAACTTGATTGGAGAGCGCATTTACTTGGTAGGAGATTTGACATCAGGTGCTGGATCACCAGATATCTGGGAGGCCCCTCGTCCACTTCTTGATTTTCAGTTGACAAAGAAAATAGCAAAAAAGAAAGCTGAAATAAGATTGAATATTTCTGATATGTTAAATGCTACGCAATACTTCTATCAAAACTCCGATAAAAATGTTCGTTTGCAGAAAGATTCAGATGCATATCGTTTTACTCGTAAACCTGGAACCAACTATCAACTTTCTTTTCAATTTTCACTATAATTATAAAAACACAAACACCTATATCATGAAAAAGTCGATTTTGTTTATTGCCGGTCTTTTTTTACTAGCCATTACTGGTTGTAGAAAGATTGAGTCCGATGGAGAGATTCAAGTTGTTGTTGTAAACGGTGGTGGGGGATCAACTCCAACAACCGGACAAACAATTACTTTACAAGGAAGAATTAGCGCTGACACTATTTTGCGTAAGCAAAATACCTACATATTAAAGGGTATTGTTTACATGGTTAATAATAAAACCATGACTATTGAAGCGGGAACGGTGATCAAAGGTTCATTCAGTGGTTCAGATGTGGCAGCACTAGTAATCACACGTGGATCTAAAATTGTTGCTCAGGGATCTTCCACTGCACCAATCGTATTTACTTCATTATCTCCAAACCCTCAATCGGGTGACTGGGGTGGTATCATAATCTGCGGTAAAGCGGCTATTAATACCTCCTTTAATGGTGTAACAGGACTTTATCAGTGTGAAGGTGGAATTGATAACGCCAATGGGGATGGCTTAGCGGGATCTGGCGATGCAATTGCTCCAACTCCTGTAAATGATGACAATTCAGGTGTTTTAAGTTTTGTTCGTATAGAGTATGCAGGGTACGCGTTTCAGCCTGACAAAGAAATCAATAGTTTAACAATGGCAGGAGTGGGTAGCGGTACTACTATAAATAATATCCAGATAACTTATGCAAAAGATGATGCCTACGAGTGGTTTGGAGGATCGGTTAATTGCAAAAACTTGATTGCCTATAAGACGCAGGATGACGACTTTGATACGGATAATGGGTATAGCGGAAAAGTACAGTTTGGAATAATCTTCCGCGATTCAGTGATTGCGGATATTTCCAGGTCAGAAGCTTTTGAAAGCGATAATAACCCCAGTGGAACTACTGCAGCTCCTCAAACCAGAGCAATTTTCAGTAATATCACTGCCATTGGTCCTCGCGCAACATTGAATAATATTGGAAACACACTTTATCGTGGTGCTGCACATATCCGTCGTAATTCAGGTATATCTATTTTCAATAGTATTTTGATTGGTTGGCCTAGAGGAGTTGAAATAGATGGTACTACTGGTCGCTCAACAATACTTAATGTCGAGGATAGCACATTACGATTAAGAAATATTACGTTGGCTGGAAATAATCCATTAGAAAATACATTCTTTGCTGGTGGAACCGGTGCTAGTATTACTAATGCGGCTCAATTTGCCACTTGGTTCACTAATACCTTTTATAATAATGACATTTTAGCAAACTCTTCGGATGCTCGATTAATCCAGCCATTTAACTACACTGCTTTTGACCCAACGCCTTTTGGAGGATCAAGTGGTAATCAAAAAATATTAACTGGTGGTGGCTTTACGGATAATAAATTTACAAGTGATACATTTTTTGATAAGACAGTAACTTTCCGAGGTGGTGTTGCTCCAGCAGGTGCATTGTCTAGCTGGTGGAAGGGATGGACAGTTTGGAATTAATTTATTAAAAATCAAATGTATAGGTGAAGGCTCAGTTTCAAAACTGAGCCTTTTTTATTTTAAAAACTTAACATTGAACCTTGTTTTACGCAGACATACCTACCTACATTTGCGTTCAACCCCGCTTGTATGACTAGTTTAATTGACAATCAAATTGCTGACTTGATTGTGAAAATTCGCAAGGCACGTACTGATGATAAATTAATTGAGTTACTTGATTTTTTTAAAGGTGCTGGCGATAAGATAGCGGAAGAAAGTAAGTTCACTTTACTAAAGCAATTACGAATTGAACTGAGTAAGATTGATCCAATCTCGGTTACTGATTACATGGAGTGGACAATGATTCAAGCAGCAAGGGTGTATATCCATCGAATTATGGAACATAAGAGGCTGCTAGTTGCGTAGTGGTTTCATACTTGTCACATTCTAGTGACGAAAATAAATAGTTCAAAGAGTCTGGGATGGACCGGCTGTAGTCCTTTTGAATAATTTTCCCATTGTCTAACCAGTCAATTATTCTGTTGCTGTCTAACTTACTGATTTTACTTGTTGAAACTCCTAAGTTTTCCAGCGCTACTGCGTTACATTTTTGCTCATATTGGCCTTCTATTGGTACTGCCAGAATTTTCTTGCCCATTTGAATAGCTTCCGCTGGTGTTTCAAATCCGGCACCACAAATAATTCCCTTACAAGAAATAAGGCTTTTATTGAATTGTTCCTGCTCAATAGGGTAAAAGTATAAATTTCGATAGCGATAGGGGAACTTCACCTCTTTAGTAAAAATTTCAAATTTCTGATCAGGTACTTCACATAGTAAGTCTTCAATTTTTCTTTGGTTAAGCGCGGGTAAGTATACCGTAATATGCCCATTGTCAGAGGGGTTGGCAACTAAAAATTGCTCTTTAATTACAGCTCCAAATATTGAGGGATGGTATTTTTCAAAATGAAGGCCTATGTGATGGCTTGCCCTAACATAATCTTTAAGTAGTAGCTCTCCATGCCAACTTTTATTGATGGGTCTGGGTGTTTCCCGGTAGTGAAAACTTGCTTGATGCCCATAATGTATCGACCGGACTTTTTTTATTTTACAAGCTAGAGAAGTAATAAAATCAAAGTCATTTATTACTAAGTCATACTTTTCTACGGGCAACTGTTTGACTTCCCGCATTACATTAAAAAGATTTCGTTGGAGTGCTATTCTTCCATAGTCAAGCCCCCCCTTATTGTTATAATACAAACTTATACCCTTACTTCTGTATCGTACGGGGAGCTGAGGATTCAGGTGGCTGTTGCTACCACTAAGAAAAACATCCACGGCCCCCTTTTTTTCAAGGTGAGGCAGAAGTGTGATTGCTCTGCTTATGTGCCCATTACCGGTAGCTTGTACTGCATATAGTATTTTCATATAAGGGCCAATTAGAAAGGAAGTTGATGAATATGTAAGCCTACCTCGTCTGTTAATACATTAAGCTCTGGTAATTGCTTTTGAATACTAATAACAGGAGTCATTTCAAATTCATTCTCCTGATAGTGGTAAATCTCCCACTCTTTATTGTTGTACTCTAGGGCAGTTAGATTTTCAATCCAATCACCACTATTCAAATAGGTCACCTGTCCGGTTTTAGTCTTAATGACTCTTTGTTGAGGTTGATGTATATGTCCACAAATCACATAATCGTATCCCTTATCAATAGCTAATTCAGCGGCTGTTTGTTCAAAATCGGCTATCCAGCGAACCGCTTTTTTAACTCCATTTTTAACCTGTTTGCTCAAACTCATTTTTGGCTGCCCCACTCTGGTTAAAAACCAGTTTATAAAGCGATTGGCAAGAATCAACCAATCGTAGCCGACGCCTCCTAATTTGGCAATAATTTTTGCACTGCCTTTGGTGGTTGCATCAAACACATCACCGTGGAAAATCCATGTTTTCTCTCCATTCATCTCTATCACCAATTTGTCAGTCAACTGGAAATTGCCCAATGAAAGATCACTGTAGCGACGGAGCATTTCATCATGGTTGCCTGTGATATAAACTACCCTTGTGCCTCTACTCATGAGATCCAAAATCTCTTTAATAACCTGCATATGCGCAGTGGGAAAGTAGCTTTTGCTAAACTGCCAGCCGTCTATGACATCCCCATTTAGGATGAGTAATTGCGGGGAGATACTTTTAAGATATTGAACTAACTCCTTAGCGTGACAGCCATAGGTGCCAAGATGAATGTCACTTAGAACAACAACGTCTAGCGTTCGTCTAGTCATGTTGGGTTTTTCAAAAGAAAAACTTATTTGTTATCCCATTATTAAACCTATGTTATCGAAAAGTGAATGAAAATGTTGAATACATTTTGAATATAATAAAACAAATTACCCCGCCGACTAGTATATTTGAGAATTGAGTAGTAACAAATCAACTGGAGTGAAATTAGCTGCAATAGATATAGGGAGTAACGCTGTTCGTTTGTTAATTACAGATGTCATTGAGAACCCAAAATCAAAACCAACCTTTATTAAAACGGGATTGGTAAGGGTACCTCTTCGTTTAGGGTTTGATGTTTTTGAAACTGGTTTCATCTCTGCCTTAAAGGCTGATCAACTTACAAAAACGCTTTTATCCTATAAGTTACTATTAGAGGTGTACGGAATTAAAAATGTAAAAGTATGTGCGACTTCGGCCATGCGTGATGCAAAGAATACCATACAGATACTTCAAAAAATTAAGGCTGAAACAGGTTTGATTGTAAAGGTGATCAGCGGTGATGAAGAGGCTACCCTGATATATGAAAATCATATTGCGGATTATATGGATGACTCTGCATCATACTTGTATATTGATGTGGGAGGGGGAAGCACTGAGCTAACTTTTTTTAGTGATGGCGAATTAATTTCAAAAAAATCATTTGATATAGGCACTATTCGGTTGCTAAAAGGGCAAGTCAAAAACTCACATTGGGAGGAGATGAAAGAGTACTTACGATCCAAGACAAAGGGGTATCATCAGGTGACTGCAATTGGATCTGGCGGAAATATCAATAAGATATTCAATTTGTCAAAGCGGAAGGAGGGTAAGCCTTTAGATCTTGACCTTTTAAAAGAGTATCATAAAGAGTTGGAAGCTTTAACAATGGAAGAGCGGATGGATATTTATAAAATGCGTGAAGATCGTGCGGATGTCATTGTTCCCGCATTGCAGATCTATATTAATGCGATGCGGTGGGCGGATGCAGAGGAAATTTATGTTCCAAAGATCGGCTTAGCTGATGGGCTTATCCATACTTTGTATGAGGAGGTATCTTCTCGCCGGATCTTGAATAATTAGTTTGCATTTCATTTTATTGCGGCATGGGTCAATGTGAAACAATTATTAAATTAACAGTAGATATTCTTTTCCTCTCGGCCATCTATTTAGATTTGAGTTAATTATAACCTTGCATGCTTATTCCTCGCGATATTAGTTGGCTTAGTTTTAATGGCCGTGTTTTGCAAGAGGCGAACGATACATCCGTTCCCCTCCAACAGCGCATCAGATTTTTAGGAATTTTTTCAAATAACCTGGATGAATTTTTCAGAGTTCGTGTGGCTACTTTAAAAAGAATGGCTGACTTTTCTCAAAAAAAGCAAAAAAGTAAAGTAAATTTTGAAGAAAACCCCCAGGAGATTCTTGACGAAATTCAAACCATTGTCATTCGACAACAGAATGAGTTTGAGCGTATTTGGAAAAATATCCAACTAGAGTTACGTCAGCAAAAAGTGTTTATTAGAACAGAGAAACAATTGACTCGTGAGCAGCAGCATTTTGTCAAGACCTATTTTGAGAAGCAAGTCAGAAATTATGTGATTCCGCTAATGATTGAGTCACTTCCTCAGCTTCCTTACATTCGAGACAAAAGTATTTATTTGGGAGTGGTCATGCGACGAAGACATACTGCCTACCAAGATCAATATGCGCTGATTGAGGTTCCGGTAAAATCTATCGGAAGGTTTGTGCAGCTTCCCACCAGGGGAAACGAAAAGCACATTATTCTTTTAGAAGATATCATCCGCTACAATTTGCCTCGCATTTTCCCTTATTTCAACTATGATTCTTTTGAAGCTTGGATATTCAAGGTTACAAAGGACGCAGAAATCGAAATTGACCATGATGTAGCTGTCAGTTTTGTAGACCGTATGGCTAAGGGTATCAAAAGTCGTCGTAAGGGCAAGCCTGTTCGCTTTGTTTATGATAAAGAAATGGATAATGGCTTATTGCAGTATTTAATTGGGCGTCTAGGATTAACCAAGAAAAGTGCAATTATACCAGGCGGACGTATTCATAATTTCCGGCATTTTATGGATTTTCCTGCTGTACTAAATAGTACGGTTATCCGAAAAAATCCCTTCACGCATCCGTTACTGAAAGGAAAACTAAGAGTTACGGATGTAGTTTTAACTCGGGATGTATTACTTCATTTTCCCTATCACTCCTTTGATTCTCTAATTGATTTGTTGCGAGAAGCTGCAATGGATAGTACGGTGGAACGTATTCAAATTACGGCCTATCGGTTGGCTAGTGAGTCTCGTATTATTCATGCATTGATTAATGCAGCTCGAAACGGAAAACAGGTTATTGTGATGCTTGAGTTAAAGGCCCGTTTTGATGAGGAGGCAAATTTAGAGTGGAAGGTCGCATTAGAAGAGGAGGGAATACAGGTTTTATTAGGCGTGCCCAATATGAAAGTTCACGCAAAGCTTTGTGTGATTACGCGTAGAGATAAAAAAGGAGTTTCGAAATATGGATTTGTAAGCACGGGAAATTTAAATGAATCCAGTGCCAAAGTGTACGCTGATCATTGTTTACTTACAGCCTCACCTTCGATCATGAAAGACGCGTCGCTAATTTTTGAGTACTTACAAAATTGGCGTAAGGGAATGATGCCACTACGAAAATGTCAAACCCTCCTGGTTTCTCCGGTATCTATGCGGCAGCGTATTGAGCAGCTTATTGAATTTGAAATTAAAGCGGCAAAAAACGGAAAGAAGGCGTCTATAGTTATTAAACTTAACTCACTTAGTGATACAAAACTAATCAAGCTTCTTTATCGAGCTGTTGCTGCAGGAGTAGAGGTTAAATTGATAATTAGAGGAATATACTGTGCGCATTTCCCCATTTCAAAAAAAGGACTGACGCCAAAGGCAATCAGCATTGTAGACGAGTATTTGGAGCATGCTCGCGTTCTTATTTTTCACCATCGGGGGAAAGAAAAGATGTATATATCCTCAGCTGATTGGATGGTTCGAAATTTAGATTATCGAATTGAGGCAGCTGTTGAGGTACATCATCCTGCTCTACGAAAGGAATTGAAAGATATTTTGGAAATTCAATTGGAAGACACTGTTAAAGCAAGAATTTTAGATGCTGAGCTGAAGAATGAGTACGTAGCGCACGCTAAAAAGAATC
>JBEDEC010000067.1:0-2965 GCA_041175905.1 Bacteroidota bacterium | reverse complement strand
AAATCGACGAAATATCAGGGACCGGTAATCATAATACAGCAACATTTTGGGAATATGACGGAAGATTTGGCAGAAGGTGGAATATTGATCCAGTTGTGAAGCCTTGGGAAAGTCTTTATGCGACAAACAATAACAATTCTATAGTTTTTACTGATCCACTTGGTTTGTTTGGTTCTCTTAAAGAAGCAAGAGAATACAGAAGAGAACATAGAAAGGATCTCAAATTACAGGGGGCCAAAATAAAAAAAGGGAATGATGGTATTTATTCAATCGAAGATAAAAACGGAGGATGGAGTTATAGTAGAGATGATCTCAAAGCTGCTCGGCCTGATATAATTGGGGTGCAGGAAGATGGAGTTTTGAGAACGATGCTAATTTCTGCAGATAAATCAAATAAACCTACTTCTGTTGCTCAAATTGGTGTAGGTATTGATTTTAGTAACTCAAGTTTAGCATTAGACATTGGTGGCGAAATTTATGGTGGGTTGCAAGGATTGACATCTTCACAAGGTTACTGGTTAGGTAAAAATGGGAAATACTATAGCAATTCTTGGGGAGGAAACCAATATACAGGTGGTCGTTCGGGAGCGTTTAAAGCAGCGAGTAATTATACATTTGCTGGTAGAGCTACAGTTATTGGCTCTGCATTAATCGGCATTTATAATACAAGAGTAGGGTATCAGATGGATGGAGGCCAATTTGGATACAATGCACAAATGGCAGCAGCAAGGAGTGCAGGAAGTATTGCAGGAGGGATTGCTGGTGCAGAAGCTGGTGCTTTAACTGGAGCGAGTATTGGGGCATTGTTTGGTGGATTTGGAGCAATTCCAGGAGCAGTAATAGGTGGTGTTATAGGTGGGTTTGGGGTTGGTGCAGCAGGCGGGTACTATGGCGGTAAACTTGGCGGAAGTGCGGTTAATTATTATCATGGACGCTAAATCGTGACTTTTATGGAGTTGTTTTTTAACATTATACACTTTTGTTTGTATAAAGCAGATTCCAAAAGGCATCTGCTTTCAAATAAACTTAATCCGTTTGTACTCATTGGAAAAATACCTGCTGTAAAGAAAAAACTTGAAGAACAAGGAACGAGCCTTTTGGGAGAAACCAAGAAGATTTGGGGAGATAAGAGATATGGCTTTTCAATAATGATATCAGGTGGCGGGCTTGTTATTGCTGTATTTCTAATAATTTTAGCTGTTTTTGATATATTTAATGGTGTTTTGCCCATCCCAATTAAATCTTCTGGACTCCCGTTTTTATTTTGTATTTTAATAGCATACAGAATTTGTCATTATACAGTTTTTAAGGGAGATAAATATTTAAGTTACTTCCGGCAGTTTGAAAAATGGACAAAGGGGGAGATGTGGAAATATGCCTTATTAACTTTTGCATTTATAGCTGGCTCTATTATCCTTTGGCTCTATAGTTTTAGGTTTTTGCCTAAGCTGGAATAATCGGACAAACCAAACCCTCTTCGTTGGACTGAAATTGACCCCCTTAGTCGAGGCAAATCCATGATGCATAATAAGAAGTCAAACAATGAAAACATTGGGTATTTTGGGCATTGGTGAGTTCCAACGAAGATGAGTCCGTTTGCAGCGACAAATAGGGTTTATGTACGGCGTTTTTTCCACAAGTAATATCAACACGTTCAACATCTCAGTTTTAGCACTTTTCCAGGGGGTCAATTTACTCCGACGAACAGGGTCAACTTAAGCGTTTTTTCCAAATAGCGAGCTTTGTTGTTATTGCGTTTCATCGTAAACTATTCGCCAGTTTAATTTTTCCAAATCCGTCACTTTTAGCCTTTCACTTTTAGAATATAGCTGATTCCTCATAATAGAGTCCTTACCCGCTGTTCTTAATAATTCTTTACTGAAGAAAAATATTATCAAACTGCTGTCTTTGCATTTGGTATTTATAAAATATTCCCAAGTACCCATAATAGGTTCATGGTTTTCACTATTAGGCAATACAATATACGAGTCTTCATAATTATCTTTTCCATCTTTTTGGTTTATCGGGTATGATGATATACTATCGTTGTCATAGGAAAAGCTGTAAAAGATTGAATCATCAGTATTATTGACGATAGTTAATTTGCCATCATGAGGATCACATCCTGCTGTAAATAAAATAATGGTAATTAAAAAAATAATAGTTACAGATTTCATGCCTTATTTTAGTGGATATTCTTTTAAAAAATCAGCGTCTAAATTTTTACCAAACCATATTTGAGCCCATTGATTTGCTCTTATTTCGGTCCAGTATGAAGGATGAACGCCTCCTATTCCTGTTGTTGCATTAAATAAGCTTGGAACTCCAATCATTAAATAAAAGTTTGTAAATCCTTGTCCGTTATAATTTAAATCCGGACTAAACCGATAATCTAAATAGTGTCCGTACTCATGTTGCATTACACGGGTAAGACTGCGACCACTATAACCGCCACCGATATATATGCCAAAACCGGGCAACGTTACGGCTGTCATATCCGACTTATCGTTATTCTGATAAATGCTAATTCCGGGATATTGTTTAGGATCACTTAAGTTTCTATCACCCCCTTTACTTTGAGTATTCTTAGTTTTACCACCTTGCCACCAAGACCATCTTACTTGTTGTACTATTAATACATCACCAATTCTATTTTCATTTCCTTCTGCGCCTCCTTCGCGGTGAACTTTTTGGGATACTGACCATTCCCCTTTATGAATACCAGAATTGGCTTTTGATACATGACCCCGCCCCCCATGAGAATATTTATACAACTGAGCACTAAACCAAGTTTTAAAATCTCCATTAGGGTCTGTGTAAAAAATGGGATTATCGCCATTAATTGCATAAAGACTTTCCCAAGGCTTCACAACTGGATCAATATTCCACCTTCTGCCAAATCTTCCGTCATATTCCCAAAATGTTGCTGTATTATGATTACCGGTCCCTGATATTTCGTCGATTT
>JBEDEC010000066.1:0-2644 GCA_041175905.1 Bacteroidota bacterium | reverse complement strand
CCTTTAATATCGACGCCTATGAAATTACGATTAGGATAAAGTTGACCAAGACCAATTGCATACTCACCTTTTCCACAAGCTAATTCTAATGTAATTGGGTTGGAATTGCCAAAATAGTGATGCCAGTTACCTGCAGCATCTTCAGGAAATTCCCGCACATTCGAAAATGTTTTGAGCTCCGCAAAACGAACTAGTTTTTTTTGTCCCATTTTAAAATTTTACCTGTAAGCCAAGACCAATGATTGATTTAGCTTGTAACCCAGGCGATGATTTGCGGGGGCCAAATAAACGTACATCGTCATCATAGATAAGATCTACGTTCCAGTTGAATGCAAGATTTTTTCCAATCTTAGTGGTAAGTACGTTTGTTATAAAGAGATCCACGTTTTGTGGTTTACGCTGATAGTTAGAAAAAAGATCAAGCCTTGATTTGTAGAGTACTTTTTTATTGAAGTTCTTTTCAATGGTAACTGTTCCAAATGCACCAAACTGTCCAATACTGTTTGTGCCAGCCTTTACGCCATATTCGCCTCTTGCAGAGAGAACCGGGTTAGAAACAACTACCCATCTTGCTGTGATTGGCGAAAAGAAAACAGAAATCTGTTTATTAGGACGAAAATCAAGTCCCTGGCTAAAGATGATATAGGCAGGAGACAAAAAACTTGAAGCAAATGTTTTTACATTGTTAGGGTAGGTGTATCCTCGAATAAATTGTGAACGAACATTAAATAGTGTTGCTAGGTTTATTTTTTTATTTAATGAATAACCGTATTTGGAAATCAAATCAAAACGGTCATCATTTTTTCTGCTGCCCAGTGACGTAGTATTGATATAGCCGAAAAAAATGTCTAATGTATTATCCCAGCTATTGCGCCCTTTACGATAATAAGAATAGAGTTGAAGAATCGTATTGACTGTGAGGGAGAATTGATCGCCACCTGCTGCCCAGTTACTCAACGTGCCTTGTCCAATCGTAAGGGTATAGTTACCTCCCGATTTCCATTTTTTTATTAATGAATCAGGCACGTATTTTTTTACAGGTCGTAGTGACTCTGCTTGTAATTTTCGAATAGAGGCATCTTGCGCATCACTGAAAAAAAAACTCAATGACAGAATAAAGAATAATACAAAACGAACTAGAGGCATCTGCTAAATTTCGAGCTCCAAAACTATCAATTTTACTGAATAGAAATACAGATTCTTATTAGCGAACCTTTCTCCCTTTCCAGACATATTTTTTTCGAAAACTCAGCATCCCCGTAATAGGGATATATAAGATATGCAATGGTTGAAAAAGTAAAAACTGATAGCCATTAATCGGCACCTTAAAGAACCTTGCCAGTGGTTGTACAAATGGCCATTCTATTAGCGATTTTACAAGTATACTAGCGAGTGCGAATAATAGGAGCTGGGGGCAAACTATACTTGATGCCAATGCAACAAGTAAACTGAGATTATATATTCCTACTAGTAATAAAACAAGTTTTAAGGATTGGTTATCATACTGTGAAGACTTACTTGCCCAGCGAATTCGTTGTTGAAAAAATCCAGACCAGCTGAGCTGGGCCTGTGTACGAATGATTGCTTTTTCCGATTTGATAAAGTGAATTTGTGAAGGGTACTCTTTTTGGATTTTATGAAGAAGGAAGAAATCATCTCCAGAGGCAAGTTGTTTGCTGCCCTTGTAACCCCCCACCGATTCAAATACCTTTTTAGGGTAGGCCATATTGGCGCCATTGGCCATGTAAATCGATTGTTGCTGAATACCTGCGGCCGTTATTCCCTGCATAACTAAAAAGTCTAGGGTTTGAAAACGACCTAGTATACTGGAATTATTTCCCAGTAATACGGGTGCCGCAATAAATGCAGATTTATTTTGCTGATGGTAGCTAACTATTGTTTCTAGCCACTCTGGTCCCGGTACACAATCGGCATCTGTGCATACAATGAAAGGCGCAGTGGCCTGCTCAATCCCTCTTTCAATTGCTATTTTTTTATATGAATTTTCACAATCTTCTTTTAGCTCGATCAATTTTACAAAAGGGTATGAGTGGGCAATGGAAGCCGTACGATCTGTTGAGTGGTCATCTATTACAATAACCTCTATTTTTTCTTGCGGATAAGTTTGCTTGGATAGGGAGTCCAATAAGACACCGATATTATCCTCTTCGTTGCGGGCGGGTATCAGCACGGTAACAAATGGAAGAGGGGAGCTGGGTGGACCTGGTATGTATTTAGGAAGGGTGTCCCAGCCTTTTTTAAAATGAATAATCAACCCGGCATATCCCAACGTGAGTAAAGCAAGTAGCCCGATTAACCACATGCCACAAAACTACCGTTTCCACGGGGACCTTGCGTCTTGTTAATTTTTTTTGAAGTCATTGCTCAGGCTGACAAATTTTGGTAGATTTGATAGTTGCTTAAACAACTATATGCCAAACAACCAATTCAAAAAAGGAGAGCTCTACAGTTTTATCACAGGTATTGCCTCCACGGCTATTGCACGCCGCTTGCAAAAAAAATTTAATGGTACCGGATTGAATGTAACAATTGAACAGTGGAGCGTTCTCTATCACCTTTGGAAAAAAGATGGAATTAGTCAACAGGATTTATGTACTGCCAGTTTTAGGGATAAGCCCAGCAT
>JBEDEC010000065.1:0-16017 GCA_041175905.1 Bacteroidota bacterium | reverse complement strand
TTTTACTGGTAAAAACATGTTGGTAGACACAGCTGGTCGTATCGATAAGTTCAAAAAGAAATACGCCAAGAAGTAATTGTAGAAATAATCTTTTCTCGACGCCTCGCTTTCGCGGGGCGTTTTTTTTAGTTCCTCCAGCGATTCTGATTAATTTTACTTTGTACTATGCGTTCTATAATCTTTACTGAGGAATTCTGTCAACCGGAGCATTTATTCCCCTTATCATTAACAAGACAGATACAAGATTGCAGGGTAGGGATCTTGACCATTCGTGGAAAATGGGAGCGTTCATTACGCCTTCCCTCCTTTGATAAGAAGGAGGATAATTATAAGGACCATGAAAAAAGTGTGCAATTGACACAGATCAAAGCCAGTGATAATTGGTATTTGATTCATAGTAATCTACTTCCTACACAATCATTGGTGACTGCAATTCTAAAAATGGAGGAAGGAGAATGTCTCGTTACCCCAACAAATGCACCACTAGCTTATTATATAACTGCTCGACAATTAGATAAGAAGAGGGCAATAAAAATAAATAGAACAATTACGTACGCGGATAAAATTTATCAAGTTCAGAACCCATGGGATTTACTAGCTTTTAACGATTGGAGTATTCGGGAAGATTTTAAATTATTAACCAAGGGTAGAAAATCGGCCGTGATACCAAAGGGTAATAATGTATCTGGACTAAAGAATATTTTTATAGAGAAAGGAGCTTCTGTTCAGTTTGCATCAATAAATGCCACTGAAGGTCCCATTTACATAGCCAAAGGGGCTACAATTCTAGAGGGAGCCTGTCTTCGGGGGCCAATCGGAATCTGCGAGGGGGCTACTGTCAAAATGGGAGCTAAAATTTATGGAGCAACCACTATTGGTCCCTCTTGCGTGGTAGGCGGAGAAATTAAGAATAGTATTTTGTTTGGCTATAGTAATAAGGCTCATGATGGATACCTTGGCGACTCAGTAATAGGAGAGTGGTGCAATCTAGGTGCAGGCACCTCTAATTCTAATATTAAAAATAATGCAGGCCCTGTACGTGTTTATACTCTAACAGGCGAATTGGAAATTGGATTGAAATGCGGAGTGGTAATGGGTGATTACGTACGTACGAGTATTAATAGCTCGATTAATACAGGCTCTGTTATTGGTACATCCTCTGTTATTTTTGGAGCTGCATTGACACCTCGATATATTCCGCCATTTTCATGGGGTGAAGAGGGGATCACCCGCTATAAGTTGGATAAAGTTGTCAGGGATATTGAACAGTGGAAGGTTTTGAAAGGAATGCAGCTTACAGCTAATGAAATTAAAATGTTGAAATTTTTATACAAGAATCATTAAGATCGAACTATGAGAAAAAAAATTGCAGCGGCAAACTGGAAAATGAATCTTACTTGGCAAGAGGGTACCTCACTAATAGAAAAATTAGTAAAAGAATGTTCCTCCTTGTCTTCAAGTCAACTAGTTGTTTTAGCTGTTCCGTTCCCGTATTTAAATAAAGCGCAAGAACTAGTCCAGAGCAGAAGTGATTTTTCAATTGCTGCGCAGAATTGCCATCATAAAGCGGCAGGTGCTTACACTGGTGAGGTATCAGCTTCAATGTTACAATCAATAGGAGTACAATATTGCATAGTTGGGCATAGTGAAAGAAGAGAATACCAATCAGAGTCAAATAGTCAACTCGCAGAGAAATTATCGCTTTGCTTTGCGCATGAAATCACTCCGATTTTTTGTTGTGGAGAATCATTGCCCACACGGGATAGCGGCGAACAGAATTCCTTTGTTCAGACACAGTTGCAAGAGTCGCTTTTCAAGTTGACACCAGAACAAATTTCCAAAACAGTTATTGCGTATGAGCCAATTTGGGCAATCGGCACGGGTAAAACAGCTACCACTGCGCAGGCCCAGGAGATTCATCATTTTATTCGTAAGCAATTGGCCACTACTTATGGTGATCAATTGGCAGCACAAGTGTCTATCTTGTATGGTGGGAGTGTAAAAGCTTCCAATGCATCGGAGCTATTCTCCTGTTTGGATGTGGATGGTGGCTTAGTAGGAGGTGCTTCGTTACAAGCAACTGAATTTTCTGAAATAGTGGCAGCGCTCCCTTAAACTTACTTTAGTACTTCAGAAATGGTAGTTCCTATATTTCCGCTTGGCATCTGAATTTTAAGCAAAGACGACAGTGTGGGGGCAATGTCTGACATGGTCGTTTCCCTATAGGTTTTCCCTTTCTTGATACCCCATCCGTACCAAAGCAATGGAATGTGTGTATCATACGGATTCCAAAGTCCATGCGTAGTACCTGTTGTGTTACTCGCATCAATAAATCCTGGTTTGAAAATTACTTGTACATCACCACTTCGACGAGGGTGATAACCCAAGTTGATCGCTTTTCTGATGCTTGCAGGTAATGGGACGGTATTAAGTTCGTTTAATGCGAAAACACGATCAATGCCTGGTTCTGTGGCTAATTCTTTTTTTAACCAATTAATTATGTCAGCAGAAGGAATTCCTGCCGAGTCTAGTTTGGCATGATCTAAAGAATACTGATAATTGTCGTCGCTCAGAATTATTTTTTTGATGTTATAGATGCGCTGAAGACTTGCATTGAGGCGATCCATTAACTTACCTGTATAAACTCTTCCGCCTGGAAGTTTATTTTCTTGCATGAACTCAGGAATATGCGCAGCACCGTGGTCAGCTGTAAGGAATAGTACATATTGATTTTTTCCTACAACTTGGTCTAGGTAATCAAGAAACGCGCCCAATGAAAGGTCAAAACGCAACATAGCATCCTCAGCTTCTATGGAGTTTGGGCCAAAACTATGACCTATATAATCAGGAGAAGAAAAGCTAACCGCTAAAAAATCGGTAATACCATCCTTTCCCAATTGCTCGCCTTGTAACGCACTTTTGGCAAATTCAAAAGTCAATTCATTTCCAAAGTAAGTGGTATTGACTTTACCATAATCTTTGCCTATGTACTTTTTTAAATCATAGGGAAAGTTGTTGCCAAATGGTTTTGCTTCGTAGGGTTTGTTATCAGCAGTGCTTTGCAAATAGGTGCTGCTATCATACAATAAACTCCATCCTTTTTCATAATAGGAGTCGGTAAGATTTTTGTTGTTGAAGTCAACCGCCCAAGCGGGAAGTGTTTGCATGTAGTATGTAGAGCTTATCCATTTCCCAACTGAGTTGTCATACCAGTATGCTGCATTCGCACTATGCCCTGCTGGCAGAATGGCGCCGCGATCTTTAATGGCTACGCCCACTACTTTACTTTTAAAGTTTGTTGCTAAGCGTAGTTCATCTGCTACGGTAGTAACGAGCATATTTTTGGGACTCATCTTGCCCTGCGGGGATGAACTTCCCACAGTAGACATATTTTTATCTTCTGTGCAGTACATTGTCCGGTTATTATCTCTGTCCCACCATGCATTGCCAGTGATACCTGTAATGGAGGGAGCGCTGCCTGTGTATACTACACTGTGTCCGCAAGCAGTAACGGAAGGGGTATAAGGGATGAGTGTATTTTCGCAAGAGTTACCTTCTTTCAGTAGACGTTTAAATCCTCCTTTGTCCGCAAAGCGATCAAAATAGCGGTAGAGGTAATCCCATCGCATCTGATCTAGCACCATTCCTACTACTAATTTGGGTCTTTCCAATGTTGATTGAGCTAGTATCGATGTTGAAAGCAGCGATAAGATGACAATTGCCAAAAACAAACGTTTCATAAAACTTGATTTCGGTTGCGAAGTTAAGAGATGTTATTTAGCGAATAGGTGTGCAATGTTCTGCTAGTATACGTACCTGCCTATTTAGTTTTACAATGGTAACACTACATCGCTGGCGGTCATCAAAGTTTTCGCCGTGATACGCTCCTTTGCCTTTCCAAATTGTGTTGACTACTGCGGTATTTCCTTCCAATTGGATGGTTAGGTTGTCTCTTTCCATCGTTTGTAAGGAGTAGTCACTAGATCCGGCAGTAGCCACAATTGAGGCCCTGTTAAAGGTTTTACCAGATTGTGTAAAGTATAAATAGTGTGGGGAAAGTACAGAGTCTACTAGTGCTGCATTTTTTTCTTTCCAGCCCTGATCAAATTTGTCCATTACGGCAATCACCTCTTTTTCGGTGAGTAGATCCTCGGCATTGTTGTTTTTACAAGCGCTATACAGCAGTGAAGTTATAAGTAGTAATAGCGTTGTAACAAAGCTCATTGACTTAGTAAAAGATCGTACAATTCTTTGGTCCATGCGGTTTGGTGTATTTGAACGCGGCACCCTTGATTGATCTCGAGTACCTCCATTAATCGTTGTTTGCTAAAGTTACTGACAACTTGGTTTTCATTGATTCGAATCCATCCATAGGAGCTATCTTTTAGCATTTTTTCAACGATTTTATTGCAATCATTTAGGGTAGGGGCCTCGTATATTTCCCGGATGCAGATGCCACTTTTGTCAAATACGAGAGCTGGCTTTTGGATGTCAATTTTAAGTTGTTTGATTTCGTTCTTTTTTTTACCGATAAAAAACTGTGCACTTGCAGGGATACCTTGGGTGATGACTAAAAAAAGGAAGGCAGTATAAAGCAATTTCATAGTACTAACTTACTTTCTTTTTTTGAGCCAATTCTCTAATTCTTGTTTAGAAAAACTACTCAAGTTTTTACTGGCATCCAGCTTAGTTTTTTGTGCCACTAAAATCCCATAGCGGATATCATTAAACCCCTCCAATTGGTGGGCATCGGGGTTGATCGAAAGTAAAACTCCCTTATCTAAGGCGTGATCGACCCATGTCCAATCCAAGTCTAGTCTTCTGGGGTGTGCATTAATCTCGATGGCTACCCGATTTGCAGCACATGCATCTATAATTTTTTCATGATCGATTGGGTATCCTGCTCTACTGAGCAATAGCCTTCCAGTTGGATGGCCCAAGATTGTTGTAAAGGGGTTCTCTATGGCACGAAGAAGGCGCTCATTTGCCTTTTCTTTCGACATCCTAAGATTACTGTGAACGGAAGCAACCACGAGGTCAAAACTGGATAACACGGTTTCTTCATAGTCTAATGAGCCGTCAGACAAAATATCAGATTCAATCGATTTGAAAATTTTAAAAGGTGCATACCGCTTATTTAGTAGTTCAATTTGTTGATGTTGTGCAGCTACTCTTTCCGCGGTTAACCCATTTGCATAGAATGCACTGGCCGAGTGATCCGTGATCACCATATATTCCCAGTTTCTTTTTATGCACTCTTGTGCCATTTCCTCCAGCTCATTGCTCCCGTCACTCCAAGTACTATGGCAGTGAATGAGACCTCTTATTTGATTTTCTTGCAGTACTATTTGATTAGAAGAGGTGCTGTCAAAAAGTTGCGTGCCTTTTTCTCGCTTTGCAGGGTGGACAAACGGAATTCCTTTTTCAGAAAATAAAATAGCATCTGGCGCAACATGGATTGCTGTTTTTACCCCCTTTTTCATCTCAATGCTTTCAAATGCAAGCTTGAACTCTTCAGCGCAGGAAGTATTGAATAAAGTAGTGGGTAAGTCATTTGTGAAGTAGAGACGCAGTCGTAGCCCATTTTTTAATTGATAGAGCAATGAATTTTCATTCTCTTCTAGTAACACCGGGGGCTGGGCTGTTTCAAATTTTGATTTGCTACTTTCTTTCTCGGCAAGTACGACGAATGCTAATTCCTCTATGATTGGTAGCTGTCTTCTAAATGATCCCGTAACGGCAATTTTTTCCTTTCCAAATAACTGAGAAAGGTAGTTCTCGATAAGCGGAAAAATTGCTTCGATTTCTGCAAATAGAAAGTGTCCCTGATGTTGCAAGATGAATTGAATAGACTGAATTACTGCTTCCTGTGTTTTTTCGCCAAATCCTTTGTAATGCAATAGTCTATTTTCCTGGCATGCGTAAAGAAGCTCACCCATACTTTCAATGCCCATTTCTTTCCAGATGGTATGGATTTTTTTTGGACCAATCCCTTTTATTTGTAACATTTCAATTACGCCAGGAGGGGTATTTTTTAGTAGCTCCTCTAACTGATCAGTCGTTCCTGTTTCCTGCAATTGCAAAAGGGCTTGGGTTACACTGGAGCCAATCCCTCTAATCAGTTTCCACTTTTCTGTGGGCGTATTAAATAGGGGGTAGGGAAGTTTGTCAATCGTAAAGGATGCTGATGCAAACGCTTTGGCTTTAAATGGATCTGCGCCGTGTATATCTAAGAGCTTCGAGAGTAATTCGAATTTTTCAGCTATCTCTATATTATTCATTATTGCAAAGTAAGTGGGTTGGTCTAAAACGAGAAAGTCCCCCGATTTCGGAGGACTTTCTATAAGTTAGAAGAGAATTACTTCTTCTTCTTAGCAGCTTTTTTCTTAGCAGCTTTCTTTTTTGGAGCAGCTTTTTTCTTAGCAGCTTTTTTCTTAGTAGCCATTGTTTAGAATTTAATGGTGTTAGAAAAATGGGTTAACGATAGTAAAAATAACAATTAATTTTTACTAACCAAATATTTTTTAAGAAAATTTAAACACCCTAAAAAAGCGCCATTAGGCTTCAGCTGGAGCAACAGAAACGATTGTTCTGTTATTTCTACCTTTTTTGAATTCAACTAATCCATCTGTTAATGCAAAAAGGGTAAAGTCTCTTCCAACGCCAACATTTTTACCAGGATGATAAACTGTTCCGCGTTGACGTATAATTACGTTACCAGATATAGCAGGTTGTCCGCCAAAAATTTTTACACCAAGACGTTTGCTTTGTGAGTCGCGGTTGTTCTTAACACTACCTTCTCCTTTCTTATGTGCCATGGTTGTATTGTTTTAATTAGTTCAAGTTATAATTAAGCGATGCTTACAACTTTAATTTTAGTGTAAGCGGTACGATGTCCTTTCTTTTTGTGAAAGCCTTTTCTTCTCTTTTGTTTGTATGCAATAACCGTATCACCTTTAACTTGGTCAACGATTTCTGCTTGTACTTTTGATCCGGAAGTGGCGCCAACAGCCAGCTTGCCATTTGCGTCTACTAATAAAACTTCTAAATCTAACTTGTCGCCTGCATTACCTTCAACGCGTGGTACGTACAAAGTTTGATCTTTTTCCACTTTAAATTGCTGTCCGGCTACTTTAACGATAGCTACCATACTATAAAAATTAGGACGGCAAAGGTAGGGAATAAGACTGAACCCACCAACGGAAAATATCATTCATTTTTAGGGCTTTTCGCAGCTAAAAGGTCCCCCCTTTTCCTATGTTTGCCTATCCTAAATTTGCCAAATTCGCCTAAGCGTCCCCTCTATCTATGAAAATAAAGTCATTTTTTGCCAAGCCATTTGCTACTTATATCCACCGGACCATCCAAAAAGAGAAGCGAACGGCTTTACTTGATCAGAAGAGTATTTTTCAGCAATTAGTGAAAATAGGAAGTAAAACAGCGTATGGGCGTCATATTAATTTAGTTGAAGGCCTTGATTATCATGCGTTTAAAAATTTGGTGCCACTTCAAGATTATGAAGGACTACGTCCCTGGATTGAAAAGATCAAGCAAGGTGCTCAAAATGTGCTCTGGAAAGGTCAGCCTCTTTACTTCGCTAAAACCTCGGGTACAACCAGTGGGGTGAAATATATCCCCATTACAAAGGACTCTATACCCAATCATATTAATACAGCAAGAAATGCTTTGTTGTGTTATATGGCCGAAAGTGGAAATACTCAATTTGCGGATGGGAAATTGATTTTTTTATCAGGCTCTCCACAATTGGAACGGGTTGGGGGTATTCCAACGGGTCGACTTAGTGGCATTGTCAATCACCATGTGCCAAGTTATTTGCGTTCGAACCAGTTGCCCTCTTTTGAAACGAATTGTATTGAAGATTGGGAAACCAAGCTCAATAAAATAGTAGAGGAAACGTGGCAGCAAAATATGACACTTATCAGTGGTATTCCACCCTGGATGCAAATGTATTTTGATGCGTTAATAGAACGAAGTGGCAAAAAAGTAGGAGAGCTTTTCCCCAACTTTAGTGTGATGGTGCAAGGAGGGGTAAACTTCGAACCCTACAAGTCTAAATTGTTGGAGAGTATTGGTCGTCCAATGGATACGATTGAATTGTTTCCAGCTAGTGAAGGTTTTTTTGCTTTTCAAGATACCTTGGATCAACAGGGGTTATTGCTGAACACGAATAGTGGGATATTCTTTGAATTTATTCCTTTGCAGGATGTTGGAAAAGAAGGTGCTCAACGCGTTTCACTTGCAGAGGTAAAAGTGGGTGAAAATTATTCTTTGGTTATTAATAGTAATGCGGGGCTTTGGGGCTATGAGATTGGAGATGTGGTGCGATTTGTTTCCGTTGATCCCTATCGAATTATTGTAGTTGGCCGGACCAAACATTTTATATCTGCATTTGGAGAACACGTAATTGGGGAGGAAGTAGAGTATAGTTTAAATAAAGCATTGGAGGAGTTTTCAGTGAGTATTCGGGAATTTACAGTGGCGCCTCGCGTCAGTAAAGATCAGAGTAGGTCCTGTCACGAGTGGTTTATTGAGTTTGATAGGGCTCCCGAAAATCTAGCAGCTTTTTCAAGCTGTATTGATCTTCATCTTCGAAAAAAGAATGTTTATTACGATGACCTAATTAAAGGAAACATCCTAGGCCCTTTGCAAATTATACCTATCCAAAAAGGGGGATTTATTGACTATATGCGATCTATTGGAAAACTAGGGGGACAAAATAAAGTACCGCGACTCAGCAATGACAGAAAGATCGCTGATGCGTTAACTTCATTCACGCAAAACAACACAGCACATTCATGAATCAGTCACCCACTCTTAAACGAATTGCAATTTTTGGATCGACAGGTTCAATAGGAACCCAGGCGTTGGAGGTGATTGCTGCTAATCCTTCCTTATTTACGGCAGAAGTATTAACGGCACAGCAAAATGAAAAGTTGTTAATCGAGCAAGCGCTTCGATTTGAACCAAATATTGTTGTGATTGGAGATGAAACAAAATATGCTGTAGTTAAGCAGGCGCTTCAGGATAAAGGCATAAAAGTATTTGCAGGTGAAAAAGCACTGGAGGAAGTGGCAGGGTTGGATTGTTACGATTTGATGTTAGCCGCTATCGTGGGATATGCAGGATTGAGACCAACGCTTGCAGCAATAAAAATTGGAAAGGCAATTGCGCTAGCCAATAAAGAAACATTAGTTGTTGCAGGAGATATCGTGATGCGTACTGCATTGGAAAATAAAGTTCCTATTATTCCTGTTGATTCGGAGCATTCGGCTATTTTCCAATGTCTGGTCGGAGAGACTCGAAACAAAATTGAAAAAGTTATTTTGACTGCCTCTGGTGGACCTTTTTTAGGTCGAAAGACTAACTATCTGGTCAATGTAAAACGTGAGCATGCCTTGCAGCACCCTAACTGGTCAATGGGTGCAAAAATCACTATCGATTCTGCCACCTTAATGAACAAGGGGCTTGAAATGATTGAAGCAAAGTGGCTTTTCAATTTGCTTCCTCAACAAATTCAAGTGGTGGTTCACCCTCAAAGTATCATACATAGTATGGTTCAATTTGAAGATGGTAGCATTAAGGCACAAATGGGGTTGCCTGATATGAAGTTGCCAATTCAGTATGCAATGGCTTTTCCCCTACGTTTAGCAAATCAATATCCTCGATTGGATTTCAAATCTGTTCGAAATCTCAGTTTTGAAGATCCAGATGTAAAAACATTTCGAAATCTTGCCCTCGCGGGAGAGGCCTTAGAAAGAGGGGGTAACTTGGCTTGCGTAATGAATGCTGCCAATGAGATTGTAGTCTATGCGTTTCTGAGAAACAGAATTAATTTCTTGGATATGACAACTATCATTGAAAAGACGATGGAGCAGATTCCATTTATACAGCATCCAACTCTTGAGGAATATTTTGAGAGCGATGCGGCTGCTCGTAACTTTGCAGCTGATCAAATAAACTTATAATCCGGCTATTTTTTGCTGCCGGCATCAACTTTTATGTTACTACTTGCAATTAATTGGTCCGCTGTAGGTTTACAAGCCGGGCAATTATTACTCTCGCTTTCCATCTTGGTTATTCTCCACGAGTTTGGACATTATATCACCGCTCGCTGGTTTAAGTGTAGAGTTGAAAAATTTTACCTTTTTTTCGATCCTTGGTTTTCTTTATTCAAAAAGAAAAAAGGAGAAACTGAATATGGTATTGGGTGGCTTCCTTTAGGTGGGTATGTAAAAATAGCCGGGATGATTGATGAGAGCATGGATAAAGAAGCCTTGAAAAGCCCAGCACAGCCTTGGGAATTTAGAAGTAAGCCCGCCTGGCAACGACTCATCATCATGGTTGGCGGAGTCGTTATGAATGTGTTAGTGGCTTTTATTATTTATGCCTTCATTTTAATGGTTTGGGGTGATAAAAAGATTCCTACTTCTTCTATGAAATTCGGAGTGCATGTTGTTGATAGTACTCTTTATAAAATGGGAATTCGTAATGGAGACCGTATTCTTGCCGTAGATGGCGAGCCGGTGAATGATTTTGAAAAATTACGTCGAAAACTTCTTTTGGGTCAACAAGTACAATTATTAAGAGGCAATGATCAGGTTACAATCATTCTAGATAAAGATCTCATTGGGCAACTGGTAGAAAATCGAAATAAAAATATTCGTGGGTTTTTGGAAGCTAGAAGGCCAGCGATTGCTTTTTTAGTTCCTGATACAACACCTGCTTACAAAGCCGGGTTAAGGCCAGGTGATAAAATAGTTTCGATTGACAGTTTTCGTCTCTCGTATTACGATGAGCTGCAAGAAAGATTGTCAACCTACAAAGGAAAAAAAGTTTCTTTTTTAGTAGAGCGAAATGGAGTGGAGGTTCCCTTGAGTTTACCGGTGAGCGCAGAGGGAAAGTTGGGATTTCTTGCCTACGGGTATAGTTACCAGCAAATGGATAGCTTGGGTTGGGTTAAATTGGATGTTGAGCGGTTATCATTTCCACAGGCCATTCCTGGCGGAGTTAAAAAAGCTGCATCTGAATTGCAGGATTACATTGATCAATTCAAAAAGATTTTAGATCCAGAAACCGGCGCTTACAAAGGGGTAGGTGGGTTTAAGGCCATGGGTTCTATTTTTCCAGGAACTGGTTGGGATTGGGAGTCTTTTTGGAGAATCACTGCTTTCCTCTCTATTGTTTTAGCATTTATGAATTTGTTGCCTATTCCAGCATTAGATGGCGGCCATGTTTTATTTACACTCTATGAGATGATTACGGGTCGAAAACCTAGTGATAAATTTTTAGAGTATGCGCAACTAGTTGGAATGGTTTTATTATTATCTCTAATGGTATACGCCAATGCCAATGATTGGCTTGGTTGGGGAAAATAGGTGAAATTTGTTTTTCGTTTGGGGGCGTTTGGTTTTGACAGCATAGTTCTTTGAAAGTAGAAGCATGTACTGCGTTGCGTAATTAGCAGTTTAATCTGAATACGAGACTATAAATGGCAATACTCAGTATGCCATGGCTGCCTAATCAGTGATTAAGTAGTCATTTGGGCCGCCGGGCCGGTTGATCTGTTACCACGCCCCGCCGCCGACTCAACAAACAATACAGGTTGCGGTAATCAGTCTCTTCTCGAAAGAGTAGTCACGCTGTTTACTTAAGTCAATCGTGACTACGAGTGAAATTGGTTCGTCCGGTTCTTGTTTCACTCCGACAATTAATTCCGGAATAAACATGTAGAAGACTTTCAGCGGATATGTTTGGACACCGGTTCGAATCCGGTCGCCTCCACTAAGTGTTTTTTTAGGCTCATTATTTTCGCAATTCGGATTGTTACGTACGCAATTTTTTCTAAATTGCATATAACCTAATCCTGTGAAAATCTTATCCTATGGGCAAGATCACGCTTCTATTGGTCGATGACCATAAGCTTATCCGTGAATCCTGGTCTATCATTCTAAATGCAGATCCGCGTTTTGAGGTAATTGGAGAAACTTATGATGTTGATCATGCTGTAGAGTTCGTAAAGACAAGAAAACCCGATTTAATTCTGATGGACATAAACATGTCTCCAATAAACGGGTTTGACGCTACTAAAATTATTTTAAGAGAGGCCCCAGACGCACTTGTTGTGGCTATTTCCATGCATGCGTTACCTGCTTATGCTCGTCGCATGTTTCAGATGGGTGCAAAAGGATATGTAACAAAAAATTCTTCCAAAGAAGAATTTGTGTCAGCCATACTTGAGGTCAAGGCTGGAAATAAATTCATTTGTGAGGAAATCAAAAATATAGTCGCGCAGCAAGAGTTAGAAGATGGCGGTGGTCATCCTGATATGAATTCTTTATCAAAAAGAGAGATCGAAGTTGTTCAATTAATAAAGGAAGGTCTTTCCTCCAAAGAAATTGCTAAGAGTCTTACTATTTCGTTAAAGACAGTGGAGGTTCACCGATATAACATCCTTCGCAAGTTGAAGTTGAAGAACACGGCGTCGCTGGTCAATTTTATTAACGCGCAGTGCTATTAGCCTCTCAACATTGGGTAAGTTGGCCTACTGATTATCTGTACTTAGTACGGGGAGTTGCATTCATCGGACAACCTTCGCGGGGTGCAACGCAAGAACTTAGTACCAGTGTGAAAAACACTATTCCAAAGAGTAGAATGAATGTTCTGCGCATAAGATTTTTCCTTTGAACGCAAATCTAGTCATTTTGTTATGTAGTTCGCTTGACAGGTGGCACTGCTTTCATTAAATTTAAGGTAAACCACTCACTGAATATCATACCTTTACCACTATGCTACAGCTTACCAAACCATTGGCATTCATCGATCTGGAAACAACAGGTGTCAATTTAGGAACTGATCGTATCATTGAAATTGCTATTGTAAAAGTTTTAACGGATGGAAACCGTTCCGTTAAACGCAAATTGATTAATCCCGGAATTTCTATTCCAAAAGCATCTAGTGATGTGCATGGAATTACTGATGAAATGGTCAAAGAAGCACCTTTTTTTAAACAGGTAGCACAAGAATTAAAACAATTTTTAGATGGCTGTGACCTCGCTGGTTATAATTCCAATCGTTTTGACATTCCGTTACTCGTTGAAGAATTTTTACGTGCGGAAATAGAGTTCGATATGAAGGGGAGAAAAATGCTAGATATCCAACAGATTTTTTACAAGATGGAACCTCGTACTTTATCTGCAGCATATCAGTTTTATTGTCAAAAATCATTGGAAAACGCGCACTCTGCTGAGGTAGATGCCACCGCGACATTAGAAATCTTATCCTCGCAAGTCGAGCGATATCCGTCATTGGGTAACACAGTAGATTCGATTTTAAAATCTGTTGGAGAGGAACAAATTATTGATTTCGCTCGTCGCTTTGTGTGGGAGAATGGGGTAGAGGTTTTCAACTTTGGCAAATTCAAGGGAAAGCCTGTTGCTGAGGTATTGCGAAGTGAACCGCAATACTATGACTGGATGATGAAAGGTGACTTTCCTCAGCATACTAAAAATAAGTTGACGGAAATATTTACAAGAACGATGCTCAAAAAGAATGGATAAACTTGTTATAATTCCTACGTACAATGAACGGGAAAATATTCCTAGTATTCTCCAGGCAGTTTTCAATTTGCCTGGTGAGTTTCATGTATTAGTAGTGGATGACGGGTCTCCAGATCACACCGCAGATTTAGTAAGAGATTTGATGATAGTTTATCCTACTAAACTTTTTTTAGAGGAACGAAAAGGAAAATTGGGCTTAGGTACTGCTTATATACATGGATTTCGATGGGCCTTAGCAAAAGGGTATTCTTTTATTTTTGAAATGGATGCAGATTTTTCTCATAATCCAACTGATTTACTGCGTTTGTACGAATCCTGCAAAAGCGGAGGAGCTGATGTAGCTGTCGGATCGCGTTATGTAAAAGGGGGAGGAGTAGTCAATTGGCCAATTCTGCGTGTTTTACTTTCAAAAGGCGCCTCCTTGTATACAAGATTTCTTACGGGAATGTCTGTCATGGATCCCACAGCGGGTTTTGTCTGTTATAAAGCATCTGTCTTGCAGGCAATGAACCTTGATGCCATTCGCTTTGTGGGCTATGCTTTCCAGATTGAGATGAAGTATGCGGCTTGGAAATTGGGGTTTGTAGTTCATGAAGTGCCCATTCTATTTCAGGATCGGACGCTTGGGGCATCTAAAATGAACAAGGGAATTATTAAAGAAGGAGTAGTCGGTGTATGGAAGCTTAGAAATTATGCGGCGACCGCTCATTATGGTTCCAAACAAAGTTAAGTTTTGGCATGCGGAAAGCTTTTTATCAATTGCATGGAGCTGTTTTATTAGCCGGATTTACGGGTATTCTCGGACGGTTAATTACACTGAACGAATTGATGATTGTTTTCTACCGTTTACTTATTACGGCCATTACAATGTTTTTTCTTTTTAGCTTAAAAAAGGCGATTGAAGAAACTTCTTTTAAACAAAAACTTCAGATTTTAATTGCCGCAATCTTTGCCGCCACTCATTGGCTCACTTTTTATGGTGCCATAAAATATGCAAATGTTTCAATTGCTTTAGTGTGTTTTGCATTGATTAGCTTTTTTACAGCCGTGCTGGAGCCGGTCATTCTAAAAAAGAAATTGGATGTTACAGAAATGTTCTTGGGTTTGTTGACACTGCTGGGTGTATATATAATATTCCATTTTGATTCTCAGTATACTACTGGAATAATTTTAGGAGTTATTTCTGCATTATTGGCTTCACTTTTTCCAATTCTTAATCGTGAAATACTAAAAAAGACAAATGTGCAAACCCTACTGGTTTGGCAACAATCGTTTGGCTTCTTTTTTATTGCACTACTTGTTCCTGTTTATTACCAATTTGACAACGAAGTAAGGCTTTTACCCACGTTTGCAGATTTCAGTTGGCTATTAGTTTTATCTTGGTTTTGTTCAGTGTGGGCTTTTCAACTTTCAGGGGCAGCGCTTAAAAAATTATCTGCCTTTACTGTGAATCTTGCTTTTAACCTGGAGCCGGTTTATGGAATTTTATTGGCTTTTGTAGTGTACAGGGAAGATCAGTTATTGAATAAATGGTTTTATGCTGGGCTATCCTTAATCTTAGTTGCGCTAGGTCTTCACATGCTTTTAGTAAAGCGCCGTTCAACTCAATTATAAATTGATATTATTTCAGCTGAGCTGAGTGAAATCTTTGAAGTATATTGAACCAATAATTCAACGTATGAAACGAGTCATCTACCTTGTTTTTTTATTTATTTCAACCTTTTCTTGGGCCCAAAAAAAACCATTGGATCACACTGTTTACGATCGGTGGGAAAGAATAGGAGAAAAATTAATTAGCCCAAATGGAGAGTGGGTGGTTTATACAGTAGAACCACAAGAAGGAGATGGCACTCTTTTTATACATTCGCTCAATACTAAAGAAACGCAGGCGTTCCAGCGCGGCTCTCTTCCTCAGTTTAGCTTTAGTGGAAGATACCTTGTTTTTAAAGTAAAACCTTTTTATATACAAATCCGTGAGGCACGCATCAAAAAGAAAAAACCAGAGGATTTTCCTAAAGACTCTCTCGTAATTGTTGAAATGGGAAAAGGAGAAGTCAAGAGAATTCCAATGGTTAAGTCTTTTAAAATGCCCGCCGAGGATGATGGTTTTTTGGTTATTCATCAGGAGTCAGTAGAAAAGGCTACTGAAACGAATGAAACACCAGCTCCATTAGTTATTATCAATTTAAATCTAGGTGCTGAAACAACAATTCAACGAGTTACGGAATATGAAGTGGCGCAAAAAGGAGGTAGTGTTATTGCAGAGCAAGCTCGTAATCAAAAAGATTCACTCAGTAAAACGTTACTGCTATTGATTAATGCAACCACTAAACAGCTCGATACGATAGCAACCGGTGGAAATGATTTTAGGTCTTTTACTTTTTCGGAAGACGGAACTAAACTTGCTTTTTTGGCTGAGCGAGATGCAAGGCCTAAAGAG
>JBEDEC010000064.1:0-4172 GCA_041175905.1 Bacteroidota bacterium | reverse complement strand
ACCAAAAAGCATTGATGCTTGCCGGAATTACGGGTAAAGAAAAAATTATTGGAGGAGAAGTAGAGTCAATCAATCATAAACCTACCGGCATTTTAATAGACAATGCAGTAGATATCGTTGGTAATAAGATACCCGAAAAAACAGAGGAAGAATTCAGAGCGGCAATTACAAAAGCACAGGAAAATTGCTTTGCGCTGGGTCTTACTACACTCAATGATTGTGGACTTGATTTCGAAGTTGTAGAAAAAGTAAAAAAACTACAAGAAGAGAACCTTTTACGTATGCGCCTTTACATTATGCTAAGTGATAAGGCTACTAATTATGAATATGCAGAAAAAAAAGGAAAACTTATTGGCGATCGATTGACAGTTAGAAGTTTTAAAGTATACGGTGATGGCGCACTCGGCTCCAGAGGAGCTTGCTTGTTGCAACCTTACAGTGATAGGGCCAATCATTATGGTTTTTTACTAAGTAATGCTGAACATTATGACAGTGTTGCATCCTGGTGTTTTAAGAACGGCTGGCAAATGAATACACATGCAATTGGTGATAGCGGAAACAGAGTGATTCTCTCCACATATGGAAAATATCTTACGCCTACTAATGATCTACGGTGGAGAATTGAACATGCACAAGTAGTAAACCCTGCCGATATCCAGCTTTTTGGAAAGCATCGCATCATTCCCTCCGTACAACCCACTCATGCTACTTCTGACATGTATTGGGCCGCCGATCGTCTAGGAACCGATCGTATTCCACATGCATACGCATACAAAACACTACTAGAACAAAATAAATGGATACCGCTGGGCACTGATTTTCCAGTAGAAGATATTTCGCCATTTAAAACTTTTTATGCCGCTGTATTTCGTCAAGATGGTAATGAATGGCCGGCAAATGGTTTTCAGCCGGATAATTCATTGAGTAGAGAGGAAGCACTGCGGGGAATGACGATCTGGGCAGCAATGGCAAATTTTGAAGAAACTAAAAAAGGAAGTTTGGAAGTTGGCAAATATGCAGATTTTGTAATACTGGATAAAGATCTAATGACCGTTACACCAAAATCATTAAGAGAGATCTCTGTTATTGCTACATACAGCAATGGCAAGAAAGAGTACTCTCGCCCAAAAAACTAGTTGTATTACATTTTTTTAACACGACATTTACTTTACGATTGAATCAACCTGTCTTTGGATCATTTTAAAGACCATTATAAAACACTGGGGCTCGAACCGGGATCACCTCCAGCATTAATCAAAAAAGCCTGGAGGAAATTGGTTCAACAACACCATCCTGATAAAACTGGCGGTATTTCCTCAAGTATTACTTCCTTTCAGCATATTCAAGAAGCATACGAGACACTTACCGATCCAGTAAAAAAGCAAAAATATTTACAACAAAGATGGCTTCAACAGGTAACGAGAGGAGAAACAGTCCGAAAACCAGAAACTGCTGAGGATTTTTTGCAAGCATGCTTACAATTAGAGCAAAAAATTGCCAGTACGAATGTATTTCGCATCGATGAAGACTATCTGATGCAGTATCTGCTTTTTTTACTTTCTCCTTCATTAGTGGCTATTTTGAATTCATCAAAAGAAACCGATCTTTTATCAACTTGCGTATCTCTTCTTCTAAAATCAATAGAACCGTTATCCATTCAAAAGAAGAAAATTGTTTTAAAAGAATTGGAGAAAATAAATGCGAATACTACGACTAAACAGATCACCGAATACAAAAAAAATCATCGAAGTACTTGGTTCATGGAGAAATACGGCTTTTACGTAATGATCATATTATCTTTTCTTTTATGTTGGCTAATTGCTTCCTTAGCGAAATAAAGCCAGTAAATTTGCGCAATGCATTATTGCTCCGTTGAGAAACTCTCTAAAAGCTATGGAATTCAGCCCTTGTTTGATTCACTTAGCTTTCACATCAACAAAGGAGACCGCATTTCCCTTATTGCAAAAAACGGAACAGGTAAATCAACGCTTTTAAAAATATTGGCGGGCCTAGAACAACCCGACGAAGGCAAAATTTGGGTCCACAAGGATGTGGAAGTAGTCTTTTTTGAGCAGAATCCTGTACTTGAAGAGCATAAATCAGTAGCAGAGAACATTTTTTTCCATGACCATCCTATCATGAATGCAATTCGTGATTATGAAACTCAGGTTGCCACAGAAAATGCGATACAATTGCAAGCGGCAATTGAAAAAATGGATGAATTGCAGGCGTGGGACGCAGATGCCCGTATAAAACAAATATTATCCAAGCTAAATATCCATTTTCTAGATAGAACACTATCCACACTCAGTGGAGGCCAGCAAAAAAGAGTAGCGCTGGCAAAAACACTCATTGACATTGGATTTGGTAAAAAGGAGGTCTTACTAATCATGGATGAGCCCACCAACCATTTGGATGTAGCCATGGTGGAATGGATGGAACACTTTCTAAATAAAGAGAACACAACCTTATTACTGGTAACGCACGATCGTTATTTCCTTGATACAGTCTGCCAAGAGATTTGGGAATTAGACCAAGGCCAACTTTATACATACAAGGGCGACTATGCCAATTACCTGGAGAAAAAAGCCGCGAGAATGGAAAGTGAGGCTGCAAGCCTCTCAAAAATTAGAAACCTATATAAGAGAGAGTTAGAATGGGTAAGAAAACAACCCCGTGCACGTACTACAAAAAGTAAAAGCCGCCTTGATCAATTTACGACCATTGAGAAAAAGGCTAAGCAAACTACCCAAGACCAGGAATTACAGCTAAGTATGAAGATGACCCGTTTGGGTGGGAAAATTTTAGAGTTGAAAAAAGTATATAAATCACATGGGGATTTGCATCTACTAAAAGGTTTTGATTACACCTTCAAAAAAGGAGAACGAATTGGAATTGTAGGACCTAATGGAGTGGGTAAATCAACTTTCATCAACATTATTCAAGGTATTGAAGCAGCGGATAGCGGAAAAATAAATGTTGGAGAAACAGTAGTGTTTGGCAATTATTCACAACAAGGTCTTCAATTAAAAGAAGATCTTCGAGTTATTGAGTTTGTCAAGTCGATTGCAGAAAGTTTTCCTTTAGCAGAGGGCGGCACCTTGGCAGCAGCTCAGTTTTTACAGCTTTTTTTATTCGAACCGGATAAACAGTATACGTATATAAGTAAATTAAGCGGGGGTGAAAAAAGAAGACTACATCTTCTTTCGATACTTTTTAGAAACCCCAATTTTTTAATTCTGGATGAACCTACCAATGACTTAGACCTCCCTACCCTTACTGTATTAGAAAATTTCTTGCTAGAATTTTCCGGATGTTTACTGATTGTCTCCCATGACCGGTATTTTATGGATCGATTGGTCGATCATCTATTTGTTTTCAAAGGAGAGGGTATCATTCAGGATTATCCAGGAAACTATTCGCAATACCGCATTGAAGCCCAAGCAAAAGAAGAAAATCAAATTGAAAAAACAGAGCATGTAGCAAAAAGTGAAGAAACAAAACCCATAGCCACATCAAAAATCAGTTACAAAGAAAAAAGAGAATTTGAGCAATTAGGTACAGAAATTGAAACACTGACTGCCGCAAAAGAATCGTATTCAACCCAACTAAATACTGGCAACCTAGCTTTTGAAGAATTACAAAAAATCGCAATAGAGCTAGAGAAAACGATCCAACAGCTCGACGAAAAAGAACTCAGATGGCTCGAGCTAAGTGAGAAAATCAGTTAGCTACTCTTCCAGATAATCTAAGTCTTTATGGAAAGTTTCGCGAGTTAGCGCAGCCGCTACTAGCGTAATGAACATGATGATAATACCTGTATAAATACCCGCGTCGATAGTTCCAATGGTGGGCTGTTTTTCAAACCACTTAAATAATGGTAATATGAAAATAGCCAGCATCCCACGAACCATATTAGGGATTGTTGTCGCCGCCGTTGCACGCAAGTTAGTACCAAACTGCTCCGCACCCATTGTAACAAATATGGCCCAGAATCCCGTTCCAAATCCTAGCCCTGCACAAATCCAATACAAACGGGTAGCAGTTCCATCCCACAATAAGGTGAAAAATGCAACCATGAAAAGAATCGTAATGCCATAAAAAACAAAAAGTGCCTTTTTCCGACTTCTTAAATATTGACTAAGCAACCCAATTAATATATCGCCAATTGA
>JBEDEC010000063.1:0-13238 GCA_041175905.1 Bacteroidota bacterium | reverse complement strand
GGTGGAGGAGAAGCATTTCGGAATTACCAGGAAGCGCTGAAACTGAATCCTACTTATGCATTAGCAAGCTACCGCTTAGCCAGACTTTTTGATTCTCAAAAGAACTGGGAATTGGTGTTCCAGTACCTGAATGAGTGCGTTCAAAAAGAACCCTCTTTTACACCCGCTTACTACGAGTTATTTTACTATTATTTTTATCGAAGGGATTATCCTACTGCTGAGCAGCAACTTCAAAAATACATCTCGACTAAGGCTCCAGAGAAAGACATTCAGGATGAATTTCTGTACTCTCAGCTATGCTGGGCACGGGGCGATTTCAATTGCGCCATCTCAAAAGCAGAATCAGTATTAACCGCGCTTGGAGAAAACACCAAACCGCGTGTTTTCAGATTGTTGTCTGACGCCTATTATCAGGCTGGAGATACATTAAAAAAGCAAGGCAATGAAGAAGGGGCGATAGGAGCCTTTGCCAATGCGAAAAAATACAGTGATCGATTTTTCTCAAAAACTGGCGATGAAAATGATGCTATTATTCTCTATGACTATCAGTTAAGAGCAGATATTTTGGATAAAACGGGTGGAACACCTGAAGAGATTAGCGGAACCTACCTACAATCAACCCGTGTGGATACTCTTGCTAATCTAAAGGTGGATCTACTCAAAAAAGGGGCAGACCGGTTTAAAGCCCGTGGGGATAGTTTAAGTAGAGTGTTGGAAGGGGTACTTCGTACCGAAGTAATCAAAGTAAAGCCGACTCCTAGTCAGCGTGATTATTTTGACGCAGGGTTTGCCTTTTACCAGGGTAAAGATTATACCCATGCTGACAGCCTTTTTACGATTTATGTAAATAAATATCCCGAAGAGTCGTACGGGTATATGATGCTTTATAACATCCAGCGTGCTGTTGATACTTCTATGGAAAAGGGAACAGCCGTTCCTTGGGCTACCAAGTATCTAGAAATTCTGGAAAAAGATACAGTCAAGAATAAAAAGACCATTATTGGGGTTGCCGGGTATCTGGCTGCTTACAGTGCCAATATTTTGAAGGATAAGGATAAGGCTTTGCAATACCTCCGTCGAATGTTGTCGTTAGATCCTACGAATGCAGCCATTCAACAAAATATTAGTGTTTTGGAGAAGGCAGCTGCCAATAAGCCTGAGCCTCCCAAAACAGAGGGTGCTCCCAATAACCAAGCACCCAAGCCATCTGGAGTTCCAGGGAATCAATAGTTGGGGGCAAAACATAAGGTTTTCTCCGGTGCTCACCCTAACTTTGCGCCCAATAAAAAAGGGCTATGTTTTATTTGCTGCAGGCTGGTTCTCAAACATCTAATGCTACCACCTATTTGCCCCTTGCTTTACAGATACTCATTGCTGTAGGTTTAGTAGTTTTTTTGCTCGTTCTCACACACTTGCTCGGGCCTAGTAGAAAGACCTCGGATAAGTTGCAAAACTTTACCAGTGGAATTGATTCACACGGGGATGCTAGGCAGCCAGTAGCAATCAAGTATTTTTTAACAGCTATTTTGTTTGTGCTTTTTGATGTGGAAGTGATTTTCTTCTATCCCTATGCCGTCAATATTCAAGGTTTGGGGTGGAATGGGTTTTGGGCGGTTGTATTATTTGTTGGATTATTCCTTTGTGGTTTCATATATATCCTCAAGAAAGGTGCATTGAATTGGGAAGATTAAACGAAAGTTTAAAACCCTGTTCACTCCTGCTTGTTATTTATAAAAAGTATTGACTATGAGTCGTCCGGTCTCTTATAATTTGGTTCAAAAGCCACTGGAAAAAGATATCAGTGTTGCGGCCTTGCCTGATGGACATCAGGGGGAAGGATTTTTTGCTACCTCATTGGATGCTGTGATCGGTCTTGCCCGAAAAAACTCCATCTGGCCTCTTCCGTTCGCCACCTCCTGTTGCGGAATTGAATTTATGGCGACCATGGGTTCGCATTATGATTTGGCTCGTTTTGGTTCTGAACGTGTAGGTTTTTCTCCTCGTCAGTGTGATCTTTTAATGGTCATGGGAACCATTGCAAAAAAGATGGGTCCGGTTGTTCGTCAGGTATATTTACAAATGGCGGAACCTCGTTGGGTAATTGCGGTGGGAGCTTGTGCAAGCAGTGGAGGCATATTTGACACCTACAGTGTTTTGCAGGGCATTGATCAGGTAGTGCCTGTAGATGTATATGTTCCCGGATGTCCACCGCGACCTGAAGCCATCATCGATGGGGTACTCCGCATTCAGGATTTGGTCGGAAAGGAAAGCTTACGAAGAAGAAATAGCGAACAGTATAAAGCATTATTAAACAGCTACGGCATTCAATAACCACACTGTATCACATGGCCCTGACTAATGAATATATCATTCAGCGATTGAAAGAAAAGTTTGGAGAAGATCTTTTCACCTTTCAGGAATCATACGGTATGTTGGAGTTGGTAGCTCCCAAGGAAATGAACCTGAAAGTATTGAACTTTCTGTATGATGATGCACAATTACAGTTTCGCTTTTTAACTGACCTGACTGGTGTTCATTTCCCAAATCGCACCGGTGAAGAGTTAGCAGTGGTGTATCATTTACATAATCTACAATCAAATTGTCGTATTCGATTTAAAGTGCACGCATCGGTTAATCAACCCGAAGTGTTCACGGCTACTGGTTTATTCTCCGCTGCTAATTGGATGGAAAGAGAGACCTATGACTTTTTTGGAATTCAATTTGTGGGACATCCAAATTTGAAGCGCATTCTCAATGTGGATGAGATGGATTATTTCCCACTTCGAAAAGAATTTCCATTGGAGGATCAAACACGGATAGACAAAGATGATGAAATGTTTGGGCGAGGATAATCGTTCAAAAAAAATAGCTTGAGGAGTTTGTTTTATGACTGAACAACATATCAAATTACCGGCCGGGTCTATAGAAAAGACCACCACTACGTTGAATCTGGGACCAACGCATCCAGCCACGCACGGTGTTATGCAGAATATTCTGGAGTTGGATGGTGAGAGAATTGTTTCAGCAGATCAAACTATTGGCTATATCCATCGTGCATTTGAAAAACTAGCTGAGCGCCGACCACTTGCGCAAATCACTACGCTTACGGATCGATTGAATTACTGTTCGTCTCCTCTCAATAACATGGGTTGGCATATGACCTGTGAAAAATTATTGGGAGTTCAAACGCCAAAGCGTGTGGATTACTTGCGAGTAATTGTAATGGAGTTGGCACGTATTGCGGATCACCTGATTTGTAATTCTATCATGGGTGTTGATGCGGGTGCGTATACTGGATTTTTATACGTGATGCAATTTCGTGAGCTGATTTATGAAATTTATGAGGAGATCTGTGGCGCACGTTTGACCACGAACATGGGACGTATTGGCGGATTTGAAAGAGACTTTACTCCATTAGCTTTTGAAAAGCTGGAAAAATTTCTAGCTGAATACCCCAAAGCGCTAAAGGAATTTGAGGACATGTTCCAGCGCAATCGCATTTTTATGGACCGCACAATGGGTGTAGGAGGAATTAGTGCGGAGCGCGCGCTGAACTATGGTTTTACGGGACCTAATTTACGCGCTGCTGGAGTAGATTACGATGTACGCGTGCAGAATCCCTATTCAAGCTATCAAGATTTTGATTTCACTATCCCTGTTGGAACAACTGGAGATTGTTATGATCGCTGGTTGGTGCGTGAGCAGGAAATGTGGCAGAGTTTATCAATCATTCGCCAAGCGTATCAAAAAGTCCAGTCCTTTAAGGGAGCAGAAGCCACCGTTTATCACGCAGATACGCCTGCTTATTATTTACCTGCCAAAGAGGATGTATATACAAAGATGGAAGCGCTGATCTACCATTTTAAAATTATAATGGGAGAAACAGAGATTCCTGCAGGGGAAGTTTATCACTCCATTGAGGCAGGCAACGGAGAACTTGGTTTTTATTTAATCAGTGATGGTGGACGTGCACCTTATCGATTGCATTTCCGTCGTCCTTGTTTTATTTATTATCAAGCCTACGAAGAATTGATCAAAGGATCCATGTTAAGCGATGCAATCATGACGATGAGTAGTCTCAATCTGATTGCAGGTGAAATGGATGCATAAAGTATTAGAGAATGAATAGTCATTTTTCAGAAGCGCAGTTACAGGAAGTCAAACGACTCACGAGTCGTTATCCAGAGGGACGTCAAAAAAGTGCCTTGATTCCGGTTTTGCATTTAGCGCAAAACACGTTTGGTGGATGGTTGAGTAAAGAGGTGATGGATTATGTTGCAGAGTTACTCTCTGTCACGCCTATTGAGGTGTATGAGGTAGCTTCCTTTTACACCATGTTCAATTTGCAACCGGTTGGGAAGCATCTTTTAGAAGTATGTCAAACAGGTCCTTGTATGTTAAATGGGAGTGAATCCATTATTGACTATATCTATGAAAAGCTAGGTATTCGTCCGGGTGAAACCACAGCTGATGGATTGTTTACATTGAAGACGGTAGAGTGTTTAGGGGCTTGTGGATATGCGCCGATGTTGCAATTAGGAGAGCATTACCGTGAACACTTGACAAAGGAGAAGATTGATGCATTGATCGAATCATGTAAATCGAAGTTCGCTAACGCGTAAGTGTATGGGAAGAAAATTATTACTAGAAAAAGCACATGTAGAGAACATTCGTTCTTACGATGTATATCGAAAAGAAGGAGGTTATCGAAGTGTTGAAAAAGCATTAAAAACACTCTCGCCTGATCAGGTAACAGAAGAGGTCAAAAAAAGTGGATTAAGAGGAAGAGGGGGTGCTGGATTTCCAACAGGAATGAAATGGAGTTTCTTGGCAAAACCAGAAGGCGTTCCTCGTTACCTAGTGGTTAACGCAGATGAATCAGAGCCTGGCACGTTTAAGGACCGATATTTGATGGAGTTCATCCCTCATTTGCTCATCGAAGGAATGATTGTGTCTTCTTATGCATTGGGATCTAACAATTCTTATATCTATATACGTGGCGAATATGCTTGGATTACACACATCTTAGAGCAAGCTATCGAAGAGGCCCGTCAAAATGGATGGTTGGGAAAAAATATTCTGGGCACAGGATTTGATTGTGACATTTTTGTACAAAGAGGAGCCGGTGCATACATCTGTGGAGAAGAAACCGCTTTGTTAGAGTCGCTGGAAGGTAAGAGAGGTAATCCGCGTATTAAACCTCCATTCCCTGCTGTAAAAGGATTATGGGGTTGTCCAACGGTGGTGAACAATGTAGAGACAATTGCTGCATTGGTACCCATTATAAATGAGGGAGGAGAGGAGTATGCAAAAATTGGAATCGGAAAATCGACAGGCACCAAACTGATTTCTGCTTGTGGTAATATCAACAAGCCTGGTGTGTATGAAATTGATATGACCATTTCTGTCGAAGAGTTTATTTACAGTGATGAGTATTGTGGAGGAATCCCCAAGGGTAGACAATTAAAAGCCTGTATCCCCGGTGGCTCCTCAGTGCCCATTTTGCCCGCTAATTTGTTATTGAAAACAGCCAAGGGCGAAACGCGCATGATGACGTATGAAAGTTTGGCTGATGGTGGTTTTGCTACAGGATCAATGATGGGTTCAGGTGGTTTTATTGTGATGGATGATTCACAGTGTGTGGTAAGACATACATATACACTAGCTCGTTTTTATCGTCATGAAAGTTGCGGACAATGTTCTCCTTGCCGTGAAGGAACCGGATGGATGGAGAAGATTCTTTGGAATATCGAAACTGGAAAAGGTAAGATGAGTGATATTGATCTTCTTTGGGATATCCAGCGTAAGATTGAGGGCAATACCATCTGTCCTCTTGGTGATGCAGCGGCTTGGCCTGTTGCAGCAGCCATCCGTCATTTCAGAGATGAATTTGAATGGCATGTGACAAATCCCCAAGAAGCACAACAACGTAATTATGGATTAGCTCATTATGCAGATGCACTTGCTGTGCCTGTTGCCTAATGATTGACTAAAAGAAATTGAATATGGCAGACGAAATAAAAAAAGCACCAGCCTCTGTAAAAGTGACCATCGACAATATTACTGTCGAGGTTCCTGCGGGTACCACTATCCTCAATGCTGCTCGTCAAATTGGAGGCGATGTGACGCCTCCTGCTATGTGTTACTATAGTAAGCTGGAGGGAAGTGGTGGTAAGTGTAGAACTTGTTTAGTGGAAGTTGCAGCGGGCTCTGCCGCTGATCCACGTCCAATGCCAAAGTTGGTGGCGAGTTGTCGTACCACTGTCATGGATGGAATGGTTGTAAAAAATATTACGAGTGATCGCGTACAGGATGCACGTGCGGGCGTAGTTGAATTTTTATTACTCAATCATCCGTTAGATTGTCCAGTTTGTGACCAGGCAGGGGAGTGTCATTTGCAAGATCTCGGTTATGAACATGGCAAAGAGGGCACACGTTTTGAGTTTGATCGTCGCACTTTTGAGAAAGAAGATATTGGCCCCACTATCCAGTTGCACATGAATCGTTGTATTCTGTGTTATCGTTGTACGTATGTAGCCGATCAGTTAACAGACAATCGTGTGCATGGTGTATTGGACCGAGGTGATCATGCGCAGATTTCCACGTATATCTCCAAGGCTATCGATAATAATTTCAGTGGTAACATGATTGATGTGTGCCCAGTTGGCGCGCTAACAGATAAAACATTTCGATTCAAAAACAGGGTTTGGTTTACTAAGCCAGTAGATGCGCATCGTGAATGTCCGGATTGCTGCGGAAAAGTCACCTTATGGCAACGCGGTGATGAGGTTTTGCGCGTAACAGCTCGTAAAGATGAATGGGGTGAAGTGAAAAGTTATGATGGCAAACCAGGATGGATCTGCAATACCTGTCGCTTTGAAAAGAAAAAAGCAAGTGATTGGACGATTGAAGGCCCCACTGTGATTAATAGGCATTCTGTTATTTCACAAGGTCACTATCTCAATAAGCAACAACCTAAAGAAACCATTCAAGAGGTGATGGGAGGATTAAAACCACGTTTGTTGATGGATATTCATGAGGTAAGTGAGGTGAACAAGCTTGAATTAAGTGAACTGCCAGGTGCTGCTACCAGTCAACAATATAAAACTAACTCCAACGAGAGTTCAAATAAAACTGTATAATGGATTTTGCTGCTATTACTTTATGGTTTTTATTGGAGAAGGTAATCCTAATTGCAGCGATTATCGGTCTCTCCTTTTTTGTGGCCATGTATACAACGCTGGCTGAGCGAAAAGTAGCTGGATGGATGCAGGATAGAATGGGCCCCAACCGCGCCGGTCCTTTTGGAATTCTTCAACCTCTTGCAGACGGAGGCAAACTTTTTTTTAAGGAAGAAATCATTCCTGTTACTTCTAATCGGATTTTGTTTTTGTTAGGACCCGCCCTGGCAATGATTGTTGCATTGGTTACAAGTACAGTTATTCCATGGGGTGCACCTGTTGTGACAACTTCAGGAACCATTGCTCTACAGGTTACGGATGTGGATATGGGAATTTTGATTGTATTTAGTGTGGTGAGTGTTGGAGTATATGGAATTATGATTGGAGGATGGGCTTCTAATAATAAGTTCTCTTTGCTGGCTGCTATTCGTGGTGCTTCGCAGATGGTTTCTTATGAGTTGCCAATGAGTTTGGCACTGATTGCCATATTATTTATGACGGGGTCACTCAAAATGAGTGAGATTGTTTTGTATCAGATTAATCATGGGTGGAATGTGGTCTATCAACCGCTTGGATTTTTACTTTTCTTCATTTGTGCACTAGCTGAGTGCAATCGTACTCCATTTGACTTACCAGAAGCAGAGAATGAGTTAAACTTTGGTTATCACCAAGAATACTCTTCTATGAAATTAGGGTTCTACCTGTTTGCAGAATATATCAACATGTTTGTAAGCAGTGCAGTAATGGCAACATTGTTTTTGGGTGGCTATGATATTCCGTTTGTTAATGAGGCTGCTTGGGGTCTTTCTCCTTGGGTTTATTCACTGTTGAGTTTTGGGGTATTAATGGCCAAAGTCAGTTTTCTGTTATTTGTATTTATCTGGATTCGTTGGACTATTCCACGATTCCGTTATGACCAACTCATGAACCTAGGTTGGAAAAAAATGATACCTCTTGCACTTTTCAATATGCTGTTAAGTGCCGCCATTCTATTATGGCTAAAATCATAATCTGAAAAGTGAGATTGACTATGCAACTAACACAACGTTCAAAATCAGTAGACCGCAGCCCAATGACTTTCTTGGAAAGTCTTTATTTGTGGAATATTATGAAAGGCATGGCGATCACCCTTCGTCATCTATTTAAAAAGAAGGCAACCATTCAGTATCCAGAAGAGAAGCGTCCATTCTCGCCTATATTTCGTGGATTGCATGTATTGAACAGAGATGTCGAAGGACGTGAAAATTGTACAGCCTGTGGCTTATGTGCTGTAGCATGTCCGGCCGAAGCAATCACAATGGAAGCAGCAGAACGTTTACCCGGAGAAGAAAAATTGTACAGAGAAGAAAAGTATGCCGCTAAGTACGAGATCAATATGTTGCGTTGTATTTTTTGTGGATTGTGTGAAGAAGCCTGTCCAAAGGATGCTATTTACTTATCGCAAACTTTTGCACCAGCTAATTATGGACGCAAAGGTTTTATATATGGGAAAAATGAGTTATTGATTCCACATCCCATTAATGAACGTGAAGCCTATTTGAAAGCATTGGGTGATCGAACTCCTTCTACCCGAATTCAAAATCAACCAAACGCATGAGTATTTCCCATTTACTTTTTTGGATTTTATCTGTAACGGCCTTGTTTAGTGCCCTGATGGTTGTGACCAGTCGTAACCCTGTTTATAGTGTGATCTGGTTGATTGTGACATTTTTTGCAATCTCTGGTCATTATATTTTGTTGAATGCCCAGTTTTTGGCCGTCGTTAATATCATTGTTTATGCAGGAGCCATCATGGTTCTTTTCCTTTTTGTGATCATGTTGATGAATCTCAACAAAGAAACGGAGCCTGCTCGTCACAAATGGTTACAGTTTGCTGGGGCGGTTAGTGGCGGCGCGCTTTTATTAGTATTGGTGGCGGCTTTGAAAAATACAGAGTTGAAATCGCAGCAGTCCTTACTAGTGGAGGGACATATTGGTTTGATTAAAACCTTGGGACAAGAGCTGTTCTCTACCTATGTTATTCCATTTGAATTAAGTAGTATTCTGTTTTTAAGTGCGATGGTAGGCGCTGTATTGATTGGTAAAAAAGATTAATCTGATTGAAATGCCGATAAACTATTATCTCTTTTTGGCAATTGCCTTGTTCTCCATTGGAGTGGTTGGCGTGTTAACCCGTCGCAATGCGATCATCATCTTCATGTGTATTGAATTGATGTTAAATGCTGTTAATCTACTGCTGGTTGCTTTTTCAAAAATGCATTACCAGCAAGCCGCTGCTGCTGCATTGCCAATTGCTAATCCAGGTGTGGACGGTCAGCTTTTTGTGTTCTTTATCATGGTAGTGGCTGCTGCCGAAGTGAGCGTAGGCTTAGCTATCATTGTAATGCTTTACCGTAATATTCACTCTGTCGATATCAATTTTTTAAACCGATTGAAACACTGATCACTGACTGCTTATGCAAGCTTCATTTAAACTCGCCTTTTTAATTCCTCTGTTGCCCTTGATTGGTTTTTTGATCAATGGGTTGGGACGTAATTTTCTTTCCAAGCGTGTTTCTGGAATTGTAGCCTCTGGTATGGTCCTTTTTTCCTTTTTGCTAAGCCTTCAGGTTTTTAGCGAGGTAAGAGAAGGTGCCAGTGCGGTGATTAGCTATTTTGATTTTATTCGAATTCAAGGGTTACAAATTCCATTCTCCTTTCAAATTGACGCCTTAACCTCTTTATTCCTTCTCATCATAACGGGGGTTGGTTTTTTAATTCATGTGTATTCTACTTCTTACATGCATGAGGAATCAGATGCATCCTTTGCGCGTTATTTTGCCTACCTCAATTTGTTTGTCTTCTCCATGTTGTTACTAGTGATGGGAGGAAACTACGTCATCCTGTTTATCGGTTGGGAAGGGGTAGGGCTTTGTTCTTATTTGCTCATTGGATTTTGGTTCAAGAATCCTACTTATACAAAAGCAGCTAACAAAGCATTCATCATGAATCGTATTGGTGATCTTGCTTTTCTATTAGCTGTCTTTTGGCTTATCATTAAAACCGGATCTGCTAATTACGGTGAGGTTTTTTCTTTTATTACATCTAATCACGGTACGCCAAAATTTACCACAACAGATATTACAATTGTTAGTTTATTGCTGTTTGTAGGTGCTACCGGTAAAAGTGCACAGTTGCCTTTGTATACTTGGTTGCCAGATGCGATGGCGGGTCCTACTCCTGTATCCGCATTAATCCATGCTGCTACCATGGTAACGGCAGGTATTTACATGATTGCACGCAGCAACGTTTTGTATTCGCTTGCCCCGATGACTCTTTCCATCATCAGCTGGGTTGGATTGGCTACGGCTTTACTTGCTGCCACCATTGCATTACGGCAGTACGACATTAAAAAAGTACTTGCCTATTCTACGGTTAGCCAGTTGGGCTTTATGTTTTTGGCCTTAGGATCTGGTGCATATCTCGCTGCTGTGTTTCATGTAATGACGCATGCCTTTTTTAAAGCATTATTGTTCTTGGGAAGTGGTAGTGTAATCCATGCAATGGGTGGTGAACAAGATATTCGGAAAATGGGTGGGCTTGCTGGAAAATTAAAAGTAACACATGCTACATTTTTGATAGGCTGTTTGGCGATTGCCGGAATTCCACCACTCAGTGGTTTCTTTTCTAAAGATGCGATTTTGTTAAGTGTGTTTGTTCATAATCCGATTCAATATGGTATTGCAGTTTTCACTGCTTTGCTTACAGCCTTTTATATGTTCCGCTTATTGGTTATTACTTTCTATGGCTCATTCCGCGGAACAGAAGAGCAGATGCACCATTTGCATGAAAGTCCCTGGGTTATGTTATTGCCGTTGGTATTACTAGCCCTTCTCTCCATTGCCGGTGGTTGGATAGGTATTCCGGCTGTTTTAACAGAAGGGGCGGACTCTCTTGGTCAATTTTTGTCACCGATACTACCTACGCTTTCTCATGCTATCTCACATGAAACAGAGTTATTATTAATGGGCTCAACCACTCTTCTTGTGGTGGTAGTGATCATTGCTGCTTGGCTCATTTACAGCAAACGAACAGAGCAACAGTCTACCGGTATTTTACGGGTGTTTGAAAATAAATGGTATGTAGATGAATTATACGATAACATCATTGTAAAACCGCTGGTTCGTCTTTCTGCGTTTTTGCGTGAGTGGGTAGAGTCTCGCCTGATCGATGGTTTGGTAAATGGAGTAGGAAAATCTGTACAATATACCGGAAGACAATTACGGTTTTTACAAAGCGGACAGATTGGGAATTATGTTTTATTGATGGTTGTAGCGATGGTGATTATTTTATTTGTTCAGTTTTTTATTAGAAAATAAAAAAGTGCAAGACGCATAAATTATGGCTGCATTATTACTGTTATTAGTCCCTATAATCGGAGCAGGATTTCTCTTTATCTACCAGGGAAATGCTCGCTTTACTTCTTTGGCTGCTTTAAAAGTAGCTGTTGCTTCGTTGCTGGTAATGTTGGCAAGCCTGGTTTGGTGGACTACACCTGAAATGCTTCAGTTTTCGATCCCTTGGTTGTCTTCGGTGGGCAGTGCTTTTAGTTTAAAAATGGATGGTCTGGGAAAGATCTTGTGTTTGTTAAATGTGATCGCCTACTTCCTGCTATTTGTTTATATGCAGCAAAAAGAAGTTTCAAGGCCCCATGCATTCTATGGCTGGTTATTATTAGCACAAGCAGGAATGAATGGTGTTTTTTTAGCAACTGATTCATTGCTTTTTTACTTCTTTTGGGAGCTTGCGTTGATTCCAATGTATTTTTTAGCATCTCAATGGGGAGGTGCTCGCCGCATTGCAGTTACATTTAAGTTTTTTGTCTATACTTTTTTTGGATCTGTATTAATGCTGGTAGGTATTTTGTATTTGCAATCATTAACTGCGGATCACTCATTCTCTATTGAGAGTTTTAGAAAGCTGCGCTTGTCTGCAGATCAACAGTCTTGGTTGTTCTGGCTTTTCTTTTTGTCTTTTGCCATCAAATTGCCCGTTTTCCCTTTTCACACCTGGCAGCCTGATACCTATGAAGAGTCACCAACTCCTGTTACGGCTATTTTAAGTGCGGTAATGGTTAAAATGGGAATCTTAGGGTTATTGAGATGGCTTTTACCGTTGCTTCCTATTGCCTCTTACATGTGGGGTGATGTTGTGATGTCACTGGCTGTAGCCGGAATTGTATACGGTTCATTGTTAGCAATGCGCCAAACTGATATCAAAAGATTGGTTGCGTATTCTTCTATCGCACATATCGGTTTGTTGTCTGCTGCGGCCTTTGCCCTAAATATTTCAGCCTATCAAGGGTTATTGCTACAGTCATTTACGCATGGGGTCAATATACTTGGTATGTGGATGCTGGTTGATATTATTGAAAGAAGAACTGGTACGCGTGATATGCGCTCGCTCGGTGGTCTTGCTCAGCATTCACCTGTGTTGACTATCTTCTTTGTCATAATTGCTCTTGCTAATATCGCACTTCCACTCACTAATGCATTTGTTGGTGAATTTTTACTCTTTAACGGATTGCTATCTACTCCCTCTAATTACTATTGGATCTTAGCATCGGTGGGGGGATTGGGTATTATTCTTTCAGCAGTGTACACGTTGCAAATGATTCGTGCCATTTTTTATGGCGAGTATCAGCAAGCTGCATCGCAAACAATTCACTTAAGCGCTGGCGAGTGGATTGCTCTTTCCAGTATTGTTGTTTTTATTTTAGTATTTGGCGTGTATCCTCAGCCGCTGCTGGATTTGTCTGCTGATTTTGTGAAGGAGCTGATGAGTCAAACTGATATTAGTTCATTATTTCGAAAATCCTAAGTTATTCATATGAACGCACTTCTTGTTTCTGCTTTACTTGGTGTGCTGCTTTTATTTGGCAGCGTGTTCGTGAAAAATAGATCCATTAATTACTATATCGCTTTAGTGGGTTCGGCTGTTCTGTTTTTACTAAATGTTGCAGAGCTCAAAGGAATGCAATTATTTAATTTGAATTTGGGAGGACTTTTTCATTTTGAT
>JBEDEC010000062.1:0-9342 GCA_041175905.1 Bacteroidota bacterium | reverse complement strand
AACTTAGCACCATGCTGGTTTTTTTTCTGCTCCAATGTGTAACTCATAAGTGGACACCAGCCACACCAAGTCCCGGTGAAATCTTCGACGTATGCTTTACGAGTATAGGTTGTTACTGTGGGTGTTCCGCCACCTCCACCACTGCCTCCTGTATTGGAATTACTTTTTTTACAGCTTTGAAATAGAAGTGCGAAGACAACTAGAGCTAGAGATACTTTTCTCATAAGGTTGATTTTGGAAACTTGAATATACAAAGAAGCCTTGGCTTTTAGCCAAGGCTTGATTAATTGTCGGGAGGACAGGATTCGAACCTGCGACCCCCTGGTCCCAAACCAGGTATTCTACCGGGCTGAACTACCTCCCGCCATCCTTTACAGAAAGGGGTGCAAATATAGGAATTACTGCCTTATTCTCAGGGTGATTTGACGGAAAATAATTGCGGTATGCCAATCTGACAATACAGGCTGCTCTGGAACGGAACTTGTCGGGAAATGGGAAATTCAAAACCAAGTCCCATGATTAAGGAAAAAGGCACGATTTCTATTAACACGGAGAACATTTTCCCCATTATTAAGAAGTTTCTTTACTCCGACCACGAGATCTTTTTACGTGAGCTAGTGAGTAATGCAATTGATGCAACCCAAAAAATCAAAAGACTGAGTTCCCTGGGTCAGTACAACAAAGACCTGGGCGATCTGACCATCCAGGTGAGTGTCAACAAAAAGAAAAAAACGATCACAATCTCTGATGCAGGTCTGGGTATGACTGCAGAAGAGCTTAAAAAATATATTAATCAGGTGGCTTTTTCTGGCGCTACTGAATTCATGGAAAAATTCAAAGAAGCTAAGGATGCCAATGAGATTATCGGTCGTTTTGGTTTAGGTTTTTATTCTGCTTTCATGGTATCAGAAAAAGTAGAAATACAAACCCTCTCGTACCAAGAAGGGGCAGAACCAGCTCGTTGGACTTGTGATGGAAGTACGGAGTTTGAAATAAGTGCCGGAAAAAGAGAGAGACGCGGAACTGATATTATCCTATATGTAAACGAAGAGTCGGCTGAATTTTTAGAAGACAACCGAATTCAGCAGATACTAGATAAGTATGGAAAATTTCTACCTGTACCCATTCAGTTTGGCACACGTTCGGAATCAGTTGAGGATGGTACAGATAAGGAGGGAAAAACAAAATACAAATCGGTTGACGTTCCTAACATCATCAACAAAACACAACCTATTTGGACCAAAGCTCCATCTGAGCTAAAAGACGAAGACTATCTAAGCTTTTACAAAGAGCTGTATCCTTTTACCGAGGATCCTCTTTTCTGGATTCATCTCAATGTTGACTACCCCTTTAACTTAACCGGCGTACTCTATTTCCCTAAACTCAAAAATGATTTTGAAATTCAGAAAAACAAGATCAAGTTATTTAGCCGCCAGGTATTTATTACGGACGAAGTGAAAGATGTGGTACCTGAATTTTTAATGCTATTGCATGGTGTAATTGACTCACCAGACATTCCGCTCAATGTGAGCCGCTCCTTTTTACAAAGCGATAGCAATGTAAAAAAGATCAACAGCTATATCAGCCGAAAAGTAGCAGAGAAACTACAGGAACTTTTCAACAAAGACCGCAAAGGATATGAAGCAAAATGGAATGACATTGGAATCTTTGTGAAATACGGCGCACTCTCCGACGAGAAATTCTATGAAAAAGCAAAAGACTTTGTACTCCTCAATAATACTAGTAACGAGTTCTTCACGTTGGAAGAATACAAAACAAAAGTCAAAGATTTTCAAACCGATAAAAACGGTCAATTAATTTGGCTTTATACCGGAGATGCAGATCAACAACATAGCTTTATTCAAACAGCACAACAAAATCAATACGATGTATTATTGATGAATTCACCCATTGATAACCACTTCATGCAACATCTTGAAATGAAGTTGGAGAAAACGACATTCAAGCGGGTAGATGCTGATGTGGTTCAGAAATTGATTGAAAAAGAAGAAGCTGCTAAACATACTTTAACAGAAGAACAATCCACCCAAGTAAAGGCACTCTTTGAAAAAGCATTGAACAATTCAGCAATGAAAGTTGAAATTGAAAGTTTGCCAGCAGAGACTATGCCGGTTACTATTACGATGGAAGAATGGATGCGTCGAATGAAAGAGATGAGTAAAATGGGAGGAGGTCCTATGAGCTTTTATGGTTCCATGCCAGATAGTTATAAAGTAGCCATCAATGCAAATCACAAATTGATTGGGAAAATACTTAGTGCTGACGAATCAACACAGGTGACCCTTGCTAAACAAGCTTGTGACCTTGCACTATTATCGCAAGGATTACTCAAAGGGGCTGACCTGACTCAATTTGTAAATAGAAGCTTAGAGGTACTCTGAAACCCCGTATTATGGGATTAGTTTCACTGAGCCCAAAGTGAGGGCCTGAAACTATATGCGGAGAGGGAGGGATTGTCTTCGCTTCGCTCAGACATCGGGTAGTCTCCATCAAAAAAATCAAATGCAGGGCTTCGCCCAGTTGCATTTTTTATTATGCTTACTTTGGAATGCAAGCATTCCACGCTCGCTTAATAAAAAATGCCCCATAAAGGGGCATTTGATTTTTTTGCGGAGAGGGAGGGATTCGAACCCTCGGTACAGATTTAAGTCCGTACAACGGTTTAGCAAACCGGCCCTTTCGGCCACTCAGGCACCTCTCCTATTGTTTTCCTACCGTAGCGGGGGGACAAAATTAAAGAGAAATTACATGGCTGCCAACTGGACTTTCTGTTGAAGTTCCAGTACGTTCTCGCGGAAAATTCCATCAGTATCCATTAAATCTTTTACCGTTTGGCAAGAGTGGATCACCGTAGTATGGTCCCGGCCACCAAAATGTTCGCCAATCGTCTTAAGCGAATTCTTGGTAAACGCCTTGGCTAGATACATCGTGATTTGACGAGCTTGTACAATTTCACGCTTACGTGTTTTTTGCAACAGTTTATCGTAGGATACATCAAAATACTCGCAAACCATTTTTTGAATGGTATCGATTGTAATCTCTTTACTGGATGATTTAACAAAATTGCGGAGCACTTTCTTTGCTAATTCCAGGTCAATTTCTTTTCTATTCAATGAAGATTGCGCCAACAAAGAAATTAAAGCGCCTTCCAACTCACGAACATTATTATTGATATTGTAAGCAATGTACTTCACAACCTCCTTGGGCATTTCCAATCCATCGTTACGCATTTTCTTTTCTAAAATCTCAATACGTGTTTCGTAATCGGGTACTTGTAGATCCGCACTTAATCCCCAGCGGAATCGACTGAGCAATCGATCTTGCACACCCTCTAAATCTTTTGGAGATTTATCAGATGTTAAGACTAGTTGCTTCTGTGATTGGTGTAAGTGATTGAAGATTGCAAAAAATGCATCTTGTGAACGTTCTGCCTTAGCAAAAAACTGAACGTCATCTAGAATCAATACATCAATCAACTGATAAAAATGAATAAAGTCGTTGATGGCGTTGTTTCGGCTGTGGTCCATGAATTGATTAATGAACTTTTCTGAACTCACATATAAAACAACCTTATTAGGATGTAATCTTTTTACTTCATTGCCGATCGCTTGCGCCAAATGAGTTTTACCTAATCCAGTTCCTCCATAGATAACCAGAGGATTGAACGAATTAGCTCCTGGCTTTTCTGCAACCGTTTTACCCGCCCTACGCGCTACACGATTACAATCGCCTTCTATAAAGGAATCAAATGTGTAGATCGGATTTAACTGCGGATCGATCTGCATCTTTTTCAAACCAGGAATGACAAACGGATTCTTAACTGGATTATTAATAACCAGTGGAAAATCCATTTCATTATTAGAAAAAGATTTAAATCCCTGGCCGCTTACATCCACAGTCATAGGCTTGGTGCGGCTGCTGCCACTATCCACCATGATACGGTATTCCAATCTAGCTTCCTTACCCAATTCACGCTTAAGTGTCTTGGCTAATAAATTAACGTAATGCTCTTCGAGGTATTCGAAAAAGAACTGGCTTGGCACCTGGATCACTAAAACGTTTTGTTTTAGTGAGACGGGTTGAATCGGCTCAAACCAAGTTTTAAAATGCTGCCATTCTACAATGTCCTTGATGATCTTTAAGCAATTCCCCCAAACTTTTTCCGCGTTCTTATCCATCGTTCTTCAAGCAGGTTTATGTCGAGTTAACAGTAGTTATTCACATTTCCCACGCAGGTCAGCTCTCTTTTCCACAATTGTCAATAAAAAAACTTGCGCAGGGGAACGAATATCATTAATCCACATCAAACAAAAAAAATTTCTGGCACTGTTTTTAAAGAAAGTCAGTTTTTTTTTCTTTTTGAAATTTTCTGGTCAAAAAATTTGGAAATATCCTTTTCTCCCCCTTGGAAAAAAACGCCATCTTTGTGTTCTTGTTTCAGGATAAATCCCTGACCGATGCCTCAACAAATTCAGCTTCGACTGACCCCCCAAGAAGCCTTTAGTGCTTCACATGTTAAACAGGCAATTGCCATTGCCAAGGGGGTATCTCCTCAGCAAATAAAGGGCTATTATATTAGTAAGCAGTCGATTGACGCAAGAAGTAAGTCGCCCTGGATCAACTTGACCGTTCAGGCCTTTATTGGAGAAGTCCCTAAAAATAGACCCCTGGCTTCTTTTACCTTTAAAGAGGTGGGCAAATCGGCCAAACAAGTGGTGATTATTGGTGCTGGACCAGCGGGACTTTTTGCCGCATTGAAGCTGCTGGAGTCAGGTGTGAAACCAATAATCTTGGAAAGAGGGAAAGATGTAAGAGCCCGAAGAAGAGACCTCGCGCTTCTTAATCGATCTGGCCTGGTAAATCCAGAGAGCAATTACTGTTTTGGTGAAGGGGGTGCAGGTACGTACAGCGATGGAAAATTATATACTCGCAGCGGCAAAAGAGGTAACCTAGAGCGAATTTTACAACTGTTTGTACACTTTGGTGCAGATGAAAGAATTTTATACGAAGCCCACCCACACATTGGTACAAACAAATTGCCCCACATCATCACTGCCATGCGGGAACAAATCATGGCAGTAGGTGGAGAGATTCATTTTGAGCAATGTGTTTGTGATCTAGTATTAGAGCATGATTCACTAACAGCTGTTCGGACAAAAACGGGGCAGGTATTTTCAGGCCAGGCTTTTATATTGGCCACTGGGCATTCTGCTCGCGATATTTTTGAACTACTGCACTCAAAAAAAATTAAAATTGAAGCAAAGCCTTTTGCATTAGGTGTTCGTATTGAACATCCGCAGGCTATTATAGACCAGGTACAATACCATTGCACAACCAGAGACCCTTATTTACCTCCTGCTGCATACAGTTGGGTGGAACAGGTATATGAAAAAGGTGTTTTTTCTTTTTGCATGTGTCCTGGCGGAATCATTGCGCCGGCTGCTACCTCACCAGGAGAATTAGTGGTTAATGGCTGGAGCCCCTCCAAGCGAAACAACCCATATGCCAATAGTGGCATTGTTGTATCAGTAGAAGAAAAAGATCTCGATAAAAAGTTTGGCAAAGATGCGCTATCCCTAATGCGCTTTCAACAATCGGTTGAACAACTAGCTTTTAAAGCTGGAGGAGGCAATCTGCAGGCACCCGCGCAACGATTAGTAGATTTTTGCGAAAAAAGAAGTTCGTCTACTCTACCCGCTTGTTCTTATTTACCTGGCATCGTATCGGTTAATTTACAAGAGGTGCTTCCTGCATTTATTTATGAACGCTTACTAGTTGGATTTCGGCAAGTAGGAAAAAAGATGAAAAACTATTTTACCAATGATGCCGTAGTTGTTGCAACAGAATCAAGAACCTCTTCTCCAGTTCGTATACCGCGTGATGAGCAATCACTATCGCATCCTCAACTTCCCACTTTATTTCCCTGTGGCGAAGGGGCAGGTTATGCAGGCGGGATTGTCAGTGCTGCGATGGATGGTGAAAAAGTCGCAGCAGCAATAATCAACCAACTAGCTTGATCAACCACTCTACACTTATTAAAACCACCCCTGTAAAGAAATAACGAGTTCAATACTTCCTGAGTACATTTGAATGCAACTTTATTATATGGCAGCCCATCTTTCTCTTCGTCACTTGCAAAAGTATTTTGAATCACAAAAAGCAGTAGACGATATCAGTCTTGAAATTGAACAAGGTCAAATTTTTGGACTACTTGGTCCCAACGGGGCAGGTAAAACAACATTGATCCGAATGATCACAGGTATCTTTTACCCCGATCAAGGTGAGATTTATTTTGAAGGAAAAAAATTTGATCCGATTCAGGATGTAGCTCGCATTGGCTATATGCCCGAGGAAAGAGGATTATACAAGAAAATGAAAGTAGGCGAACAGGCTCTTTACCTCGCTCAATTAAAAGGGCTCTCCAAATCAGAGGCAAAACGAAAAATTGAAAATTGGTTTGGACGATTTGGGATGGAAAGTTGGTGGGATAAAAAGGTAGAGGACCTCTCCAAAGGAATGGGACAAAAACTACAGTTTGTAACCACCGTTTTACATGATCCCAGCTTAATTATTCTGGATGAACCCTTTAGCGGGCTGGATCCTGTCAACAGCAATTTGATTAAAGACGAAATTTTCAGATTAGCCAAAGAGGGCTCTACCATCATCTTCAGCACACACCGGATGGAACAGGTAGAAGAGATTTGTAATCATATCGCCTTAGTAAATAAAGGAAAAAAGATTTTAGATGGAACAGTCCAAGAAACGCGTCAACAATACAAACAGAATGTCTTTCAAATAGAAGGAGAAGGACTTTTAAAAATAGATCGCGCTACTGCTCCTTTTACAGTTTTAAAAGAGGCAGAAAATCGAATCACCATTCAACGAAAAGAAGGACTCTCTAATAATGCATTATTACAGTATCTGATTAATGAAGGGGTGATTATTCATTCCTTTTTAGAAAAATTGCCTTCCTTAAATGAAATTTTCATTCGACTGGTAGAAGACAGCCCTGCTACCAGAACTTTTGAACATTAATATCATTACCTATGAAAAAGACCTGGATCATTATACAAAGAGAATACCTGACTCGAGTAAGAAAAAGAACTTTCGTGCTATCTACCTTATTATTCCCATTACTTTACGTAGGATTGATATTTGGTGTAGGAGCCATTTCTGAATCATCAAAAGAAGTGCTTAAAATAGCAGTGGTTGATTCTTCTGGTTATTTTACTAAACAAGCATTAGACATCGAAAACAAACTAGACGAGTCTTCATCACTTTCGCTGGTTATGCTAAATAGTCCAGCAAAAAACCCGAGTGAAGAAGAGGGATTTGATGGCTATGTGATTATCCCAACTCTTCAATGGCAAAAAGGAATAGATTCTCTCTCATTAAACACATTCAAATCATATGGGAGAGCCTCCACCGCGGCAGTGGAATCCAAACTGAATAGAATTTGGCAAAGGGTATTAAATGACAGTTTACAAATTGACGAAAACAAACAAGCTATTTTAGCGCAAAGTCATATTGGTTTACAATCTCGCAATGTCAATGATGAACAAATAGACAGTCAATTTGCTGATAGCATTGGTTACGTGGCAGGTTTCCTTATTTATTTCATCTTGCTAATATATGGTTCACAGGTAATGATGGGCGTAATGGAAGAAAAAACCAATCGCATAGCCGAAGTATTGGTTTCTTCAGTTCGTCCTTTTCAAATGATGCTAGGTAAAATTGTGGGAGTGGGTGCCGTAGCACTCACTCAATTTGGAATTTGGATTGCGTTTATTTTTATAGCCTATAATTTCGGAAAAGAAAATGGTGCCTCCATGGGTGCGATGGCTGATACGGTAGGATATGTTCAAAAAATATTTACCAGTGTCAACATGCCCGTTATCGTTTCCTTTTTTGTTTTCTATTTTTTGGGTGGCTTCTTTTTTTATGCATCACTTTATGGTGCCATTGGAAGTGCAGTAAACGAGGACATGCGCGAAGCACAATCACTCAGCTTTCCCATTACGATGCTGGTGATCATTTCTTTTGCAATGATGACTGCAGCTTCCTCCAATCCAACAGGACCTATAGCAGTTTGGGGAAGTATAATTCCTTTTTCTTCTCCCATCGTGATGATGGTCCGAATCCCCTATGGTATCCCTGGCACGGTCCCTTATTGGCAGTTAGCCCTATCCATGGCCATGCTGATTGTTGGATTTATCGTTACGGTATGGTTTGCAGGAAAGATTTATAGAACAGGAATTCTCCTCTATGGTAAAAAAGTTACCTGGAAAGAGATGATCAAGTGGGCGTTCAAAAAAAATTAATCCGCTGAATTCCTAAACGGTTTTGCACAGGCTTCCTGGAATTCATTCCAAACATTTTCAATAATGGCAGAAGCAGGAAGGATTGTATCTAGTAGTGCGCTCACCTGTCCAATTTCTAACTCGCCATCATTTAAATCTCCGTCAAACATTCCTTTTCGGGCTCTGCCCTTTCCTAACAATACAGTAAGTTCTTCGCTCGTAGCGCCTCTTTCTTCTGCGGCCTGCACATCATGATAAAACTTATTTTTCAATAACCGAACGGGAGTTAATTTTTTCATACTCAATTGCGTATCACCTTCAGCAGCATTAATCACCATCTTTTTAAAATCGGGATGCGAAGAAGCCTCTTCACTAGCCACAAAGCGAGTACCCATTTGAACACCTTCTGCTCCCAATGAAAGCACAGCAAATAGTTGTCGTCCGGTAGCAATTCCGCCGGCAGCAATTACTGGAAGCCGAACAGCATTAATTACAGCAGGAATTAATACAAGCGTTGTTGTTTCCTCTCTTCCATTATGCCCGCCTGCTTCAAACCCTTCAGCAATTATAGCATCACATCCTGCAGTTTCTGCTTTTTTTGCAAATTTTGCAGAGCTAACGACATGTAGAACTTTTCGAGATTTTGATTTTAATAGTGACGTCCAGGTAGAGGGATTACCTGCGGATGTAATGACAATTGGTACCTCTTCTTGAATCAACACTTCCATCTGTTTATCAATCCCCGAATACAATAAGGGAAGATTGACAGCGAATGGTTTATCAGTAGCCTGCTTGCATTTTATAATATGTTCTCGTAATAATTCAGGTTGCATAGATCCCCCACCAATCACTCCTAATCCGCCTGCATTACTAACCGCCGCTGCAAGCCGCCAGCCGCTAGCCCAAATCATGCCGCCTTGAATGATAGGATATTTAATTCCTAAAAGAGTAGTAACGCGATTAGAGAAACTAGTCATGCAACTTTATTTCAACCCAAGTCAATACTCGTGTTATCACCAAC
>JBEDEC010000061.1:0-17343 GCA_041175905.1 Bacteroidota bacterium | reverse complement strand
AGGAAGAAAGAGGCTGTTTGTTAATGCTATTCATGGATAAGGATTAAGTTTATCACTCCACCGTTACTGATTTTGCAAGATTGCGCGGCTTGTCAACATCACAACCTCTGGCAACACCTATATAGTAGGAGAGGAGTTGTAGGGGTATGACTGTTAAAAGGGGAGCGAGCATTTCGTCGCATGCCGGAACTTGCATTACTGACTCGCTTAGATTAGCCGCTGTTTCATCTTCCTCTGTTATAACCGATACTACCTTTCCCTTGCGAGCTCGAATCTCTTGCATATTGCTTAATACTTTTTCATGGTAGCTATCTTTAGTCGCTACAAAAACAACAGGCAGATTCTCGTCTACGAGTGCGATGGGACCATGTTTCATTTCGGCAGCAGGATAACCTTCTGCATGTATATAAGAGATCTCTTTTAGTTTTAGAGCGCCCTCCAAGGCCACTGGAAAATTAGTTCCACGCCCTAGATACAAAAAGTCACGGGCTGTTGCGTATTGCTGTGCAATTTTTTTGATTGGCTCCGTGTTGGCTAATATACTTTCTACTTTTGCGGGGATTGCTTCCAGTTCGTTTAATAATGTATTGATGCGTTCAGCTGATAATGTTCCTTTAAGTTGTGCAATTTTTAATGCAATCATACTTAATACTGCTAGTTGTGCCGTAAAAGCTTTTGTGGAAGCCACTCCAATTTCTGGCCCCGCATGTGTATAAGCACCTGCATGACTCATTCTTGCAATGGAAGAGCCAACAACATTGACGACTCCTAAAATAATGGCACCTTGTGCTTTTGCATTCTCTATGGCAACTAAGGTATCAGCTGTCTCGCCGCTCTGAGAAATGGCGATGATCACATCGCCCTGATTGATGATAGGGTTTCGATATCGAAATTCGGAAGCATACTCTACCTCTACATTAATTCGGCAGCATTCTTCAAAAATGTACTCTGCGGTTAAGCCTGCATGCCAACTAGTTCCACATGCAATCATAATAATTCGGTTGGCAGCGCATATTTCCTTGGCATATTGTTCAATACCACTTAAAGTGATTTTATTTTTTGATGCATCTAGACGACCGCGTAAACAATCATAAATGGTACGAGGTTGTTCAAAAATTTCTTTGAGCATAAAATGATCGTATCCGCCTTTTTCAATTGCCGCTAATTCAATATCCAGCTTTTGTACATAAGGGGTTAGCTTTTCATTACCCAGATTTTTTAAAATCAATTCATCGGGTTTTACGATCGCCAGTTCATAGTCATTGACATAGACTACTTCTTTGGTGTACTCTAGCATGGGTGAGGCGTCAGATCCCAAAAAATGTTCTCCTTTTCCTACTCCAATCACTAGAGGACTTCCTTTTCTTGCGGCAATGATGGTGTCAGGATTTTCTGCATCAAGCAAAAGAATCACATAGGCGCCAGTGACTCTTTTAAGGGCCACTCGAATAGCCTCTTCAAGTGAGCACGCATTGTTTTGTTTGATTTCATCAATGAAGTTCAAAAGAACTTCTGTATCTGTGTCACTTTTAAATACATAGCCTTTTTGTGTAAGTTCTTTTTTTAATTGAGCATAATTTTCAATAATGCCATTATGAATCATCGCTAGCTTTCCACTAGAGGAAAGGTGTGGATGCGCATTTCTGTCACTGGGCTCACCATGCGTTGCCCATCTTGTATGACCAATTCCTGTTTTTCCGCTAATATCTTTTCCTACTGTATGCTCTTCCAGATCAGCAACCTTGCCCATCTTTTTGTAAACCCGAAGTGTCTTTTCATGCAGTGCTACACCTGCACTATCATAGCCTCTGTATTCAAGTCTTTTTAAACCTTTTACTACAACTGGATAGGCATCGCGATATCCTGTATAGCCGACAATTCCGCACATAGGAGATGGTTAATTTCTCCAAATATATTAGATGGAATCAATCAACGTGCGAAAACTATACTTTTATAAGTATACCCCTATTATTAAAAAAAATTAGAAAGAAAAAGTTACAGAAGTACATCTTTTAGCAACAGATACGCTGTGCCAAAATAAATTAATAAACCAGTGACGTCAACTAGTGTTGCAATGAAGGGAGTTGAGGAAGTAGCGGGGTCAGCACCTAATCTCTTAAGTAATAATGGAAGCATTGATCCCATCAAGGTGCCCCATAGTACCACTCCAATGAGTGCAGCTCCGATCGCGATGCCAACTTGGTTATAATGTTCTCCAAAGAGGTTCAAAAAATAATGTCCACCTAGTACTATCCCACAACCAATGAGGCCTAATGTGACGCCCATGTATAAGCCAGATTGAATTTCTCTACGCGCAATACGCCACCAATCTTTAACTGTAATTTCTCCTAATGCCATGGCTTGAATAATCAAGGTAGCTGCTTGCGATCCACTATTTCCTCCACTAGAAATAATCAAGGGAATAAAAGTGGATAATACCAGCACATGTTCTAATGTTTTTTGAAAACCTGACATGGCAGCAATCGTCAATGTTTCTCCAATAAAAAGGATGAGCAGCCAGATAATTCTCTTTTTGTAAAGTTTGAAAAGCGGCACATCTAAATAGGGTTCTTCTAAAGCGGCGGTTCCTCCCATTTTTTGCATATCCTCACTAAACTCTTCCCCGGCTACCCACAAGATATCGTCAATGGTTACGATTCCTAAAAGCTTATTACTTTGACTGACAACAGGCAATGCCACTCGGTTATTCATTTTAAAAATCTCACTGGCTGTTTCTTGATCATCTTCGGGATGCAGGGCAATGACTCTGCCATCAATGAGTTCTGCCACTTTTTTGTGAGGAGGGCTAAGGATGATGTCACTGATTCGGAGGTCATCAATTAGTTCACCCTTTTCATTGATTACATAGATCACGTTGATCGTTTCGCTATCCTTTCCGTATTTCCGAATTGTCGCAAATACTTCATTGATCGTGTCGGTTGCGTAGACATATACATAGTCTGGCGTCATCAATCGGCCGATACTGTTTTCTGGATAACCTAGTAGTGATAATGTGATTTTTCTCTCTTCAGGATCGAGCAATTTGATCAATTCCCGAACTACATTACTAGGAAGTTCTTCCAAAAAGTCTGTTCGGTCATCTGCAGGAAGTTCATTCAATAAAAGTGCAGTAGTGTTTGCAGGAAGTTTTCGAATTATACTTTTTTGGCTGGAAAGGTCCAAGATTTTAAAAACGCTAGCGGCACGATGAATGGACATGGCAGCTATGATCGTCACATCCTCATCGGGAAAGCTCTCCACTAATTCAGCCACTTCACTGATGTTCTGGTCGTCCAAGAACGCATGTAGCTGCGACTGGTCATTTTGGGCCAGTATTGCTTCAAATTCGGAAGCTAAAATGGAAGGAGTTTGCTCCGTGGACATGGCTGCAAAAGTACAAAGGAAAATGCGTACTTCGTGTCAAATTGAGATCATGATTCTCCCTTCGTTGGTAGTGGCTCCCTCATCAATACATGGGAGAGGAGTTTTTGCTACAACTCCATTAGCTGAAAATTGCGTAATTGAAATTTCGCCAGTCATTGTAATGAATGCAGCTGATCGATTGCATTTGGATCAGACGCTTTTACATGATTATATTTTTGAATGGGGAGCAGATCGAAAATCTTGTTGTATGGCTTTGGGTTATGTTCCAATTTATAATCATGGATGCCCTAGTAATTGTGAATATGAAATGGACTTTGAAGAAGGATTAATTCGAATTAAAACAGTACGTGCCATTGAGGTGGGTGAAGAGTTATTGATCAATTATCATGGCGACGCAACAAATGCCGAATCGGTTTGGTTCAATGCCCAATAACAAAAAACCCCGCCAAGGCGGGGTTTACTTTATAAAAAGTTTGAATTAGAATTTGATTTGACCTCTTAATTCACCATTAGGGAATGCAGCAGTTCTAATGCTAACATAATAGACCCCGTTCAAAAGATTTTCTTCAGTAATCAACACGCCATCAACAAACAAACGACCACTGTAAGATCCGCAACTGTTATTGGTAAATGTTGCACAACGTATGATGCTTGATAATGAGAATAATTGAATTGGGTTAGCAGGGAATCCGCTTGGCGCCATTCCATGAATTGACATACCAGGAATAGGAGTGGTTGCAATAGGGCCTGATAAGCCTGACCAGCGAATGGTATAAGTTAAAAGTTTAGTCCCAGTATTGTAGTTCAAATCCATCGATCCAAGTGCTGGAGATGGGCTGGGGGGGAAATTAAGAGCACCGGTTAGGGGCACTTCAGAACGTACATACTCTTTGCGTACATAAAGGTCCTTGTCTCTGTTACAAGCACCAAGAGAGGTCAAAAGAGCAGCAGAAAATAGTAAAATGGCAGTAGTCTGGAGCAGTTTCATTGAAACAGATTTTCGTAAAAGTAGTATAATTTTTTGATTGGCAATATTTTTCAAAAAGGTCTATAGGGTATGGGGAAAAACTATCCTAATTTCTTTTTGATTTCCTGTAGTTTAACAAGGGCTTCTATTGGGGTCAGTCGCTCAATATCAATGGTTTCTAAAAAGGCTTTCCACTCCATAAACTGGGGGTTTTCGGCTTCAAAAATAGAAAGCTGCATCTTAGGGGCCTTTGGGGTGCTTGTCGAGGGGGCTGGACTCTTTTTTGATCCCATCTTTTGAGTTGAGCTTTCTAAGGCTGCAAGCTTTTCCTCGGCCATTTTCAGTAAGGCTGGTGGCATACCTGCCATTTGCGCCACGTGAATTCCAAAGCTGTGCAATGAACCGCCGGGAGCAAGTTTTCTTAAAAAGATTACTTTGTTTCCGGTTTCTTGGTATGTGATATGATAGTTTTTAGCTCGTATAAACTGTTCTTCCAATTCATTTAACTCATGATAATGAGTGGCAAAAAGGGTTTTAGGCCGGTGAGGTGATTCATGAAGAAAGGCGGCAATGCTCCACGCTATCGAAACGCCATCATAGGTAGCCGTTCCTCTTCCAATTTCATCCAATAAAACTAGGCTTTTAGTGCTAAGGTTATTAATGATAGAGGCTGTTTCGTTCATCTCCACCATAAAAGTAGATTCCCCTCCTGCGAGATTATCGGATGCGCCCACCCTGGTAAATATTTTGTCGGTGATAGGAACATTTGCTGCAGAAGCGGGTACATAGTGTCCCATGTGAGCAAGTAGGCATAACAGAGCTGTTTGACGAAGTAGTGCAGATTTTCCGCTCATATTGGGTCCGGTTAGAACAATAAGCTGCTGGGTTTCTTTATCCAAATAGAGGTCATTTCCAATATAAGATTGACCAGTGGGTAGACTGCGCTCAATAACTGGATGTCTGCCATTAACGATTTCTAGTTTTTCTTCTTGGTGTACCACTGGTTTACAGTAATTGTATTGAGTGGCATTGGTTGCAAAACAGCAAAAGCAATCCAATGTAGCTAGAGCCCGTGCATTATTTTGCAAACTAGAAATGGTTGCTTGTAACTTATTTAATAATTGGTCAAATAATTCTGACTCAATTCTTAACATTTTTTCTTCTGCCCCAAGGATTTTCTCCTCATATTCTTTCAACTCTGTGGTGATGTAGCGCTCAGCATTGGTTAAAGTTTGCTTACGAATCCAATCAACAGGTACTTTTTCTTTATGAGCATGAGTCACCTCTAAGTAATAACCAAATACGCTAGTAAAGCCAATCTTTAAAGATGAAATTCCAGTACGAGCAGCCTCTCGTTCTTGTAAATTTTGTAAGTAATTTTTACCGTTGGAAGCCAACTGTCTTAACTCGTCCAATTCCGGGTTGACTCCATCTGCTATTACGCCTCCTTTTTGTATTTGTATGGATGGATTTTCTTGAAGTGTTGAATTAATTAATTGATAAGTGTCAGATAATCGATCAAGTTGGTTTCTGATTTTTTTTAAGGCACCCTGACTAACATTTTGTAGTTGGGAATAAATCAGTCCAATTATTTTTAAGTATTCAGCTAGGGAGCGAACCTCTCTTGGATTTACTTTTCGTAGTGCGAGACGGGCGGCTAGTCTTTCTAAATCTCCCAATTGATTTAAACAATTAAGCAGTTCGATTTTAAGATCCTTTTCTTGGATTAAATATTCAACAGTATCAAGTCTCTCATTGATCTCTTCTAATTCTATCAAGGGGAATAGTAGCCATCTTTTTAATAAACGGCCGCCCATTGGTGTTTGCGTATTGTCAATTACAGACAGTAGAGTAGGGGTATTTTCACGAGAGGGATAAATCAGTTCCAGATTTCTGATGGTAAAACGATCCATCCACAAAAACGAATGCTGATCGATTCGTTGCATGCGACAAATGTGGTGCAAATGGGGGTGGTCTGTTTCTTTCAAGTAGTGGAAAAGAGCTCCCGCTGCAACTTGACCCAGGGTTAATTCGTCTACGCCAAACCCCTGCAACGATTGCACTTGAAAGTGCTTGATCAATAATTCTCTTGTGTACGTTTCATCAAAGATCCACTCGTCAAGCGTATAGGTATATGTTTTTAGTCCGAGTTGTTCTTTGAGTAGATGTTGGTGTTGTTTTTGAATAATCAATTCTGCTGTTGGCAAGCCTTGAATCAATTTATCTGCATAATCACGATCACCTTGCGCTACAAATAATTCACCAGTGGAAATATCCAAAAAAGCTAAGCCTAATTGTTCTTTGGCTCCCACGTGTATGGCCAGTAGAAAATTATTATTTCGCTGTTCAAGTATTTTATCATTAACGGTTGTGCCTGGAGTTAACATTTCTGTTACCCCTCTTTTAACAAGACCCTTTGCTTGCTTGGGATCTTCTAGTTGATCGCATACGGCAACCCGATGACCAGCTTTTACTAGTTTATGTAAGTATGTATCAAGCGAATGATGTGGAAATCCTGCTAACTCAGATTCGGCAGCGGCTCCATTATTTCTTTTGGTTAATGTGATACCTAAAATACGAGAAGCCAGAATGGCATCCTGGCCGAAGGTTTCATAGAAGTCCCCCACACGAAACAAAAGAATTGCATCAGGATACTTTTGTTTGATAGATCGATGCTGTTGCATCATTGGTGTTTCGCCAGCAACTTTTTTTGCCATAAGGATCGGGTAGGAAAGAGGACAAAAATAAGGAACCCTGCTTACCTTCGCCTTATGCGGAAACTGCAACTGGAAGAATTGGGGAGAAAGTCAATAGAGGAGCTGCGAGATCTCAAAAAAACTCCAATTATTGTGGTCCTTGAGAATATCCGAAGCGCCTATAATGTAGGTAGTGTATTTAGAACAGGGGATGCCTTCTTGATTGAGGCAATTTACCTAGTAGGCTATACTGCATTTCCGCCCCATAAAGAGATTAGAAAAACTGCCTTGGGGGCAGAAGATTCTGTTAGCTGGCTACATTTTAAAACGATGGAGGAAGCAATCCTTTCTATTCGCGCTAAAGGGTATAAAATAGTTGCTGCAGAGCAAACTGATACGAGTATTCCATTGCATCAACTTGGGGAAGTAGAAAATGATGGCATGGCTATCATCTTTGGAAATGAAGTAAGTGGAGTAGAGCTGTCAACGCTTGAGCAATGTGATGCTGTTGTCGAAATTCCACAGTTAGGCATGAAACATTCACTAAATATTTCCACTGCTGCTGGCGTTGTTTTGTGGGAGCTGGTTCGAAAGAAAATTAAAACATCCTTGTCGAATGCTTAAACGAGTGGTCAGTTATTTTAGTTTAGTTAAGTTTTCGCATACCATTTTTGCGATGCCATTTGCGTTTATTGGATTTTTTTTAGGAATCAAAAACAATGTGCATCAGTATACCATAGGTCAACTTGCTACCCTTTTTATTTTGGTTATTGCATGTATGGTTTTTGCAAGAAGTGCTGCAATGGCGTTTAATCGTTATTTAGACCGGCATTATGATGCATTGAATCCGCGAACGGCTACTCGTGAAATTCCAAAAGGGGTTATACGTCCCGCACAGGCACTTTCTTTTACAGTGGTGATGGCGCTTTTATTTGTTCTGACTGCTCTACTGATTAACTCGCTCTGTTTTATTTTGTCTCCTGTTGCGCTTGCAGTAATACTCGGGTATAGTTATACCAAGAGGTTTACTCCGCTTTGTCACTTAATATTAGGGCTTGGTCTTTCTCTAGCCCCTATTGGCGCTTACTTGGCTGTAACTGGACAATTTTCTCTGGTGCCTGTTCTTTTTTCTTTATCAGTGATTTGTTGGGTTAGTGGATTTGATATTATCTATGCACTGCAGGATGTTGACTTTGATCGTTCGCAACAATTGTATTCGATTCCGTCACGGGTAGGAAAATCAAGAGCGCTGCTGCTATCGCGCATACTACATATTGGTAGCTTTTTTTTAATTGCTGCTGCTGGTTGGATAGGCGGTTTTGGACTAGTTTATTGGTTAGGGGCATTGCTCTATGGTTCATTATTGGTTTATCAGCAAGTATTAGTTAAGCCACATGATTTAAGTAGGGTAAATTTGGCCTTTATGACGGCTAACGGATTGGCCTCTGTAATTTTTTCATTTTTTGTTATTGTTGATTTGTTTACCCAGCATTGAATATGGCAAGGATCATGGCATTTGATTTGGGTGGAAAAAGAACCGGTATAGCGGTAACAGACCCATTACAACTAATTGCAACAGGATTGACCACAATTGATTCTCACACCTTAATTGGTTTTGTAAAAGAGTATTTAAAAAACGAGGTAGTTGAACGCTTTGTAGTGGGTTGGCCAACTAATTGGGATGATTCTCCTACGCATGGAACGGTTATTGCCGAAAAAGGAATTGCCTTATTGGCAAAGCACTTTCCCCAAGTTCCAATTGTTAAGGTGGATGAACGGTACACTTCTAAATTGGCCAAAGATGCAATGCTAGAAATGGGTCTAAAAAAGAAAGACAGAAGAGATAAAAAGATCGTTGATGAGATAGCTGCTACCATCCTATTGCAAGATTATCTTCGTTCCGTTCAGGGAACGTAACTTTGCATGTATAATGACACTCCCCATCGTAGCATATGGACACCCGGTTTTGAGAAATGTTGCTACTCCCATTACTCCTGGTCAAATAGATTTAGATCGCTTTATTGACGATATGTGGGAAACGATGTATGCCAGTAATGGAGTAGGATTGGCTGCCCCTCAGGTTAATCAGCCAATTCGGGTGTTCACAGTGGATACGCTACAGTTGTTTGAATCAATGGAAGAATCTGAACAAAAAAATTATCCTGATAAACCTGGTCTTAAAGCTGTTTTCATCAATGCAAAAATTCTGGAGCTATCCGGTGAGCCCTGGCCGTATTCGGAGGGCTGTTTAAGTATCCCTAAGATTCATGAGTCGGTGAGTCGTCCATCCACCGTGCGATTACAATACATGAATGAAAAGTTTGAACCATTTGAGCAAATTTTTACAGGCATTACTGCACGTGTCATTTTGCATGAATATGATCATATTGAAGGGAAATTGTTCATCGATCACTTGTCTCCGCTAAAAAGGAAATTACTAAAAGGCAAGCTCACTGATATTACCAAAGGGAAGGTAGCTGTTGACTACAAGATGAAATTTCATCTATGAGAATTATTGTTCTCGCATTTTTAATAGGGCTTATGCAGGTTGGGTTTGCGCAATCAAGTGTCGCTGATTCTGCCGATGCAGCACGTTTACGTCAACTGATCAGCTTGTCTGAGGTAGTGCTGGATAGTAAGTTAGATGTGGCTCGTTTTATTGAGCAAGTAAAAAATGATACCACGTTTTATAAGGCATTTCGTAACCTGCGCATTTTGGAATTCACTTCTAGTAATGATATTCTTCTCAAAGACAAAAAATCACGTCCTGTAGCGCGGATGCTTAGCAAAACGCGACAGCATCGTGAAGGCAGTTGTCGTCGAACAGAGGTTCTACAAGAAAAAGTGCAGGGTGATTTTTATCAGCGCGATGGGTCCTACTCTTATTATACTGCTGCGTTATATAGTTCTCTTTTTTTTGCAAAAGGAATAGTGTGCGGTGAAAATAACTTAGTAGCGGATAAAACATTCCAACCGCAGCAAGCAAAGGGTATAGCACGACATAAGGAGCAATTAAAAATGCTTTTATTCAACCCTGGCAAAAAAATTCCTGGAATTCCTTTTGTAGGAGATAAAGTGGATGTATTTGATCGACAACACCGCTCTCTCTATGATTTCTCCATTGACTATGTTGATTATCGGGGGGAGCCTTGTTATCTATTCTCTATTCAAGCAAAGTCCGACTTGCGGCCGGGGCAACGAGATAAAATGGTAATCGATAAAATGATTACTTGGTTTAGTGTAAAAACCATGGAAGTATTAGCTCGCCATTATACGATGAGTTATAACGCAGGCTTTTATGATTTTTCGGTTGATATTGAAGCTGAACTGATGCGGTATAAAAATTGGGTGGTTCCTTCTGTGCTTCGTTATGTGGGAAATTGGGATGTACCCTTCAAAGAAAGGGAACGAGGAGTATTTACTGCAACGCTCTATGATTTTAACAACTAATTGTTTTACCGAGGAAGGGTAGTGGCATACTTTCTCCACTTTTCAATTACCTCTTCCATGTCTGCGGGAACGGGACATTCAAAGTTTAAAGCCGCTTCTGTTACCGGATGAATAAATCCTAGTGTTCTTGCATGAAGTGCTTGGCGATTACAAATTGCAAAGCAGTTTTCTACAAATTGTTTATAGCGCGTATAAATAGTTCCTTTCACAATCTTATCGCCCCCGTAAAAGTCATCACTGAATAAGGGGTGGCCCAGATATTTCATATGCACGCGTATCTGGTGCGTACGACCTGTTTCCAGTTTGCATCGAATTAGTGTTACGTACCCAAATCTTTCCAGCACTTCATAGTGGGTAATTGCTTCTTTGCCGTGTTCTCCATCTGGATATGCTTCAAATAGTTTTCTAAATCGTTGATGTCTACCAACGTGTGCACGAATAGTTCCGCTATCATTTTCTACATTACCCCACACCAATGCGACGTATTCTCTTTTCACCGTGTGGTCAAAAAATTGTTTGGCTAACTGTCGCATTGCTACATCTGTTTTTGCTAGTACTAGCAAACCGCTTGTGTTTTTATCGATTCGATGAACCATGCCAAAGCGAGGCAATGTTTCTTCCGAGAGGGCCGGGTTGTTTTGCTGCAAATACCAGGCTACGCCATTTAGTAATGTCCCATGATAGTTGCCACTGCCTGGATGAACTACCATTCCTGCAGGTTTGTTAAGGACCATCAGGGCATTATCCTCATACACAATATTGAGGTCCATCTTTTCGGGAGTGACCTCAGTTTGCTCTGGGCTTATATCAGAATAAATTACAATTTGATCCTGTGGTTTTATCTTGTAATTAGCCTTGACGGGTAATCCATTTACCTGAACCATTCCTAGATTCATGGCTTGCTGGAGTTTGTTACGACTGGCTCCTTCGATGCGGTTAGCTAGAAACTTATCAATACGGAGGGCTTCTTGCCCTTTGTCCACTTGCAAGGAAAAGCGCTCAAATAGTTCATCTGAACTATCCAGTTTTTGATCGAGCGTTTCGTTATTCATAATCGCAAAGGTAAAGCTTCAAACTTTGTAGGTAAATTTGCAATTCATGACTACTCAAGTTTTATACAGGGATCTTGGTTTACTTGAATATCAGCAGGCTTGGGATCTGCAGGAAAACATACTTCAACAGAGTATTGCGCAAAAAGCGCAAGGTTTGGTTCCTGCACATCATTTACTGTTTGTTGAGCATCCTCCCGTTTACACGCTTGGTAAGAGTGGAAAGCGCGAGCATGTGTTGATTGATGAGCAAGAAATGCAGGAGCGTCAAATTGCCTTTTTTCAGACTAATCGGGGGGGAGATATCACCTATCATGGTCCAGGTCAATTAGTAGGGTATCCCATTTTTGATCTGGAGCAGTTTTATAGAGATATCGGACGTTATTTACGTGAGTTGGAACAAGTAATAATACTAGCGCTGCAAGATTATGGTTTAAAAGGGGAGCGTTCTTCAGGGGAAACAGGAGTATGGTTAGACCCGGGTATTCCCGGTCGTGCTAGAAAAATTTGTGCGATGGGTGTACGTTGTAGTCGATGGATTACCATGCACGGATTTGCCTTAAATATCTCGAATGACCTTTCTTATTTTAATCACATTATTCCTTGTGGAATACCAGACAAGTCTGTTACCTCATTGCAAAAAGAACTTGGAACAACTCTAACAGTGAAAGAAGTAAAAGAAAATGTGCTACAAAAATTCAAGCAGGTATTTGGAGTGGAAATTAGCTTTACTTAATTAGGGTTTATCGAGATATACTTTGTGCTTTTCAATGAGCCGGCTATCCTCGTATAATTCGAATAAGAACCAACCGGAATGCAGAAAATTTATTTTATCTAACTGGAAGCTAGGGGCGGGTAGGTTTTTTAATTCAAAGAGAAAGCGCTGGTCTGATTCATAAAATTTGATTCTATATCGAGCTAATCGCGCACGATTAGGAACTTGAATTCTAATATTTCCATCGGGATGTGAAAATACATAGAGCGAGGGAGCAAAAGCATTGGGCTCCTCTTTTGTAGTAACAGCAGTGGGCATTTTAGCAGAACCTCCAGCTCGATCAGGAATGATTTTATGCACTACAGGGTCAATTCTTTTTACCTCTATGAGCGGCGTACTACTTGTGCTAACACTATCTTGTTTTGTTGTTGTTTCAATGAGTGTAGGTGGTTTTACTGGAGTCGTTTGTATTTGTACAGAAACGGGTTCCTCCCTTTCTTTTTGTGTAGGTTCTTTGTTTGAATTAATCTGGGGGTTTGATTTTTTAACTTCCGTTTCCAAGGGAGTCTGGGAGGCTACCGGCCTCTTATTTTCAGTTATTTCTTCAGTAGTTAGATCCTTTACTGGTTTTTTTGCAGCTGAGAATAAATAGTGACCATTATTTAACAATATGTACAGCCGGTAATACATGTGGTCGTTAATAGCCTTGGTGTCTGCATATCCGTTTTGTTTAGAGGTTGGATCCGGCACAGTTAAAATACTCTTGAAGCCTCTAGTACTGTCAAAAGAGCGTTGAATAGTAATTTGTGCCGTGTAAGGATAATTATTGATCCAGCTGATCACATAACGATCTTTTCCAATATCTCTTACAGTAAAATCAGGAAGTGGATTTTGCGCGAGCAATTGATTAAATAGCTGAGTAATTGTTAAAAAAACAAGGTAGAATAATCGAGTTGCTGGCATAATAGGTAAAACAGAACTAAACAAAGATACAACGGAAGAGCAGCTATTAGCTAAATTCAAGTTGACTCGCAGAAAGGGATCGGTTTCCTTGTAATCCACCGCTATGTATTAATAAGATACGGCTATTTTTTTTAAAATATTTTTTCTCAACTAGTTGGGTGAAGGCATAAAAAAGTTTGCCCGTGTATACGATGTCAGTTGGAATTTTTGTTTGCTTAAAAAAAGAATTCATGAATTGCAATAGTTGCGGAGGATGCTTTGCATAACCGCCCCATTCAAATCCTGTTTCCAGTTTCCAGTTCACTTTATCAGAATTTATTTGTTCTTGAATAGCTTCCTCAAGCGCATTTGCTCCGTTGAGTACTGGGACGCCAATGCATTGACAGTTTTCTGGTACAGCTAAAATAAGGCCCGCCAACATGGTTCCTGTTCCTACGGCACAAAGAACATGTGTATATGACTTTCCTTTTAGTAAAGAATAAATAGAGGCTGCTCCCATCACCCCAAGTTTACCGTACCCGCCTTCTGGAATAATAAACAGATCAGACTGAGCACTGCTGTGTTTCCTTTTTTGAGTTGAATAATCTGCTCTAGAAATAAATTCAATTTTCATGCCCCGCGACGCTGCCTCTTCTAGTGGTGGAGTGAGCTGTTTAGGCATTTCCCCTCTCACAACCCCGGTACTTTGTAATCCTAATTCGTTGCAGGCTGCAGCCGTTGCAATAAGGTGATTGGACCATGGCCCCCCGTAAGTGAGTATATGTTTTTTATTCGACTGTATTGCTTCCTGTAAATAAAATTGCAACTTGAACCATTTGTTTCCAGAAATTACAGGATGCACTTTATCTAATCTCAAAACATCGACAACAATTCCTTGAGCGGAAAACTCATCCATTACAATTGGATCAATCGAGGCTAAATCTTTTTGAATAAGTGGCATGCGAAGTGATTGTCGAAATTACGTGTAAATTTGCCGGGCAAAATCTATCCTATGAAACCCACCTTGGTAATTCTGGCGGCTGGCATGGCCTCTCGTTATGGAAGCATGAAGCAAGTTCAATCATTTGGCCCTGCTGGGGAAACCATTATGGACTACTCAATTTATGATGCCATTCGAGCTGGGTTTGGGAAAGTAGTCTTTATCATAAGAAGTCAATATGCAGAACAGTTTAAATCTTTATTTGAGCCAAAACTAAAAGGGCGTATTCAAACTGAATATGTATTTCAAGAATTGGACGCACATACTAATGGGTATTCGTTTCCGGCAGAACGTACAAAACCTTGGGGAACGGCGCATGCTGTGTTATGTGCAAAGGATGCGGTAAAAGAGCCCTTTGCAGTGATTAATGCTGATGATTTTTATGGTCGCAACGCCTTTGAGCAGGCCGCACAATTTTTGCAGCAGACTTGCACTCCTTCTACCTATGCAATTGTAGGTTATGATCTTACAGCCACCCTTTCAGATCATGGCACAGTTAATAGAGGCGTATGTATGCTTGACCCGCAAGGGGATTTGGCTGGCATTACAGAGCGAATCAATATTGCGCGGGTTAATCATGCAATCACTTGCGAGGATGGATTAACTCCCACAACACTCGGTGAAGACACAAAAGTCTCCATGAATTTTTGGTGTTTTAACCCCTCTTTCTTTTCACATACTGAAAAACAGTTTACCACTTTTTTGAAAGAAAATGGGCATGAATTGAAATCAGAATTTTTTATTCCCCTGGTTGCTGACCAATTTATTAAGGAAGGTGGCAAAGTGAAAGTTGTATCAACTACCTCAAATTGGTTTGGTGTCACCTATAAGGAGGATGCGCCTTTTGTTCAAAATAGTTTACAGCAATTAATTGATGCGGGCGAGTATCCGCAATCAATTTGGGCTTAGTTTACTTTAACCATGTAAACGTAGTCCTGTACTTTTTTCACTTGCTCTGTTCTATCTAGTCCATTAATTAAGGATCGGGAAGGTATACGCACAGAAGTTATTTCCGTTTCTTTTTTCATGGTTTCGATTACATCGAGTATGTATTTGCTCTGAACAGCAAATGCAAATCCTTGTGCATCACTTTGTCTTCCATTCAGTATTCCAATCACTTCTCCTTTCTTATTTAAGATGGGGCTACCACTATTCCCTCGGTTCGCTGCAATTTCAATTTGACAACTTAATGTATCACCGTTATATCCTGTACGGGCACTCAGGTAGCCCTGGCTATAAACAACTTCATTGCGGGGGTATCCTAGCGTAAAGATGGGTTCAGCTAATTTGCCTGCTTGTTTGCTAAATCCATAGGGAAGGGTACTGAAGGATTTGAAGTTTTCGTCATCAATTTTTAAAATAGCAAGATCTCTTTCTGAATCCTGGTAAACAACTTTTACAAGGTATTCACCTCTATTATTTTGAATCGCGATTTGTTTCGCATTTTCAATAACGTGGGCATTGGTAACAAGGTATCCTTTTGGGTCAATCACAAAGCCGGTTCCGCCAGTGGTAAAAGGGATATTTTGTGGGACAGAGCTTGTTTTCTTTTTGATGCGATCGATTTCGGAGGCCTGTTTTCGAGTTTTGTCTTCTAGAAGTGAAAACTTTTTATTGAGCTCTTCAAATTTTGTATGGGGGGAGTTTGGAGAAATAATCCATACCAGAGAAGTAAGTACAACTGTAGTAATCACTGCAATAGATGCAGCAATGGCACTAACACGTTTGTAGCGGTTCCATAGGTAAATTACTCTGGCTTTTCCCTGTAAGCGGGCAGAATTGATTTGTCCTTCCTCCGCTAAATGAAGATGTATGTCATTCAGTAAAGTGCGGAAACGCTTTCTTTCTCCCAGGCGGTTCATTTGCTGTAGAAAAAAAGTATGTTCAACCACCAATTGATCAACCTCGGCACTGCTTTTACGCAATTGCTCAAATTGCACGCGCTCATCGGGATTCATTTCTCCTCTGATGTAACGTTCTACCGAATCCAATAACCGCAACTCATCCATTTTCATTTCCATTTTTATACTGCGTAAAAAATATCTTTTTCAAACGCATTAGGCATTTGTATTTCTGGTTCTTTGCATTGTCTGCGTTGGTATACCCAAATTGCGAGGCAATATCCTGCATATTCATTTTGTTGATGTAATAGGCCTCCAACAAACTTTTGCAGGGTTCTCCCAGGCTTCCAATGGCCTTATTCATCAGTTCGTAATCGGCGTCTCTTTTTTCATGTACAGCCATATCTTCTTCCACGCTCACTGTTGATTCTACTTCAGTGTCTGGGGCTACATATCGGCTACTTTGCTGTAAACGTTTGAGCCACAATCTCTTGCAAACAGAGTAAAGGTAGGTTTTGAGCTGACAGTTCAATTCAAAAGAACCCATCCGAACTTTCTCATAAAGAACTACTAGTGCCTCCTGAAACAAATCCCTCGCGTCATCCGTTGACCCACTATTATTGATAACCAAGGTCTGGATCATATTGAAATGACTCTTGTAAATCAATTCAATACTCTTCCGATCTCCTTCTGCCAGCCCTTTTAGTAGGTCGTTGTCAATCAATTCAGGTTTCACAATCCGATCTTTTTTTAATACAAGTTTTTAAAAATAGTAACCCGAGGCGGATTCTAAAAAAAAATCAGTCTTATCGGGTTACCTTTTGCAAAAAAGGGTATAAATTCGCGAAATATTTCACAAAACACAAAAACTAAACCAAATGAAGAAGTTTTTTGCAATTGCCTTCATCGCTGCTACTTTGGTAGCTTGCAATGGCGGTGGAGAAGCTACTCCTGCTGCTGACACAACTGCTGCAACTGTTGACACAACTGCTGCTGCTGTTGACACAACTGCTGCTGCTGATACTACAGCTGCTGCTGACACTACAGCTAAGTAATTATTGCGCAAGTAATTGCCGAAGGCCGTTCCCCCGGGGACGGCTTTCTTTTTTTTCTTCTAATACTACACATGCATACATTTGAAACGCTCGGATTAAACGCTCAACTCGTAAAATCAGTAACACAACTGGGATTTACCACCCCAACTCCCATACAGGAAAAGGCAATTCCTGTTTTACTTCAAGGAACAAAAGACTTTATTGGATTAGCACAAACAGGAACTGGAAAAACGGCTGCTTTTGG
>JBEDEC010000060.1:0-2686 GCA_041175905.1 Bacteroidota bacterium | reverse complement strand
CTGGAAAAAGATGGGTCATTAGAGCAAACCTTTAAAATCTCCTCCCTCGTTTCACTGGTATTGGGTGTTTATAGTTTTATGCTTCCCAATACCCCACCACCAAAAGCAGGTACAAAGACATCCTTGGCTGAAATTGTTGGTGCTGACGCGATTGGCTTATTAAAAGATAAGAACTTTCTTATTTTCTTTTTAGCCTCTTTTTTGATTTGCGTTCCCCTTGCCTTTTATTACCAAGAAACAAATCTGTTTTTAAATGAAGTGGGCGTCAGCAACGCTGCTTCAAAAATGACAATGGGGCAAATGAGTGAAACCCTATTTTTATTTCTGATGCCCTTTTTCTTTACACGCCTGGGCGTTAAAAAAATGTTGTTGATTGGAATGGCGGCCTGGGTAATTCGATACATCTGCTTTAGCTATGGAGACGCAGGGAGCAATGTAGGATTGCTCTATGCAGGTATAATTTTACATGGCATCTGTTACGATTTCTTTTTTGTTACTGGCCAAATTTATACCGATCAACGTGCGGGAGAAAAAATAAGGTCATCGGCACAAGGTATGATCACGCTTGCTACCTATGGCGCTGGCATGCTTGTAGGTTTTTGGTTAGCTGGCTTGATTGCGGATACATACAAAACAGCCTCAGGTCATGACTGGGCTACCATTTGGCTCATTCCCGCCGCGGTGGCAGCTGGCATTTTGATTTTATTTGCCCTACTTTTTAAAGACCCTTCAAAAAAATAGTACATGGGTTATCATCCCAAAAGCAGAAGAGAATTACTTAAAAATTTTGGAAAAGTTGCGTTGGCAAGCAGTCTTCCCACAACTTCAATTTTAGCGAGTGATACTTCATCAATCATCAAAACTGGCAATAAAATCAATCATTCCGTTTGTAGCTGGACGTATAATTTTTTATCGTTAAATGAACTGTGTTCCGTTTCTAAAAATTTGGGGATTCGTGCAATAGATTTGGTGGCACCTAAAGACTTTTCCATATTGCAAGAACATAACATCGAATGCTCCATGTGTTACACAGCAGGAAAAGTCAGTTTGACACAGGGTTGGAACGATCCACAGCAACATGAATGGCTACTTAAAGACTATAAAGAGGCAATTCCAATGGTTGCCAACGCTGGATATAAAAATCTAATTTGTTTTAGCGGCAATAGAAACAGCATGAGTGAAGAGGCAGGATTACGTAATTGCGTACTAGGACTTAAACAGATTATCCCTATGGCTGAAAAACATGGCGTAATTATACAGATGGAACTATTTAATAGTAAGGTAGACCATAAAGATTATATGGCTGATCGCTCTGCATGGGGAATTGAACTGTGCAAACGATTAGGTTCTCCAAATTTCAAGCTACTTTTTGATATTTATCATATGCAAATTAGCGAAGGAGATATCATTCGTTCTATACAAGAAAATCATACATATTTTGGGCACTATCATACTGCAGGAGTGCCCGGCAGACATGAGATAGATGACTCACAAGAGTTATTTTATCCTGCAATTATGCACGCAATTGCCGCTACCGGATATACTGGATTTGTTGCACAAGAATTTATTCCTACAGGAAAAACAAACAAAGACAAAATAGATGCCTTAAAAAAGGCAATAAAAATTTGTGATATCTAAAATTAACAACTATGTCAACAATGCAATATGATGCCATTGTAGTGGGTTCAGGAATTAGTGGTGGATGGGCTGCTAAAGAATTAACCGAAAAGGGCCTTAACGTTCTATTATTGGAAAGGGGTCGTGACATTGAACATATCAAGGATTATATAACTGCCACAAAAGAATCGTGGGAGTTCCCTCACCGAGGAATCAAGCCCACTCAACAAATGCTAGAAGACTACCCTGTTCTACGACGTGATTATCCACTGAACGAAACAGTATTGGACTTATGGGTTAAGGACAAAGAATGCCCCTACACAGAAACTAAACCTTTTTCATGGTTCAGAGGATATCATGTTGGTGGACGATCACTCATGTGGGGACGTCAGAGTTATCGTTTTAATAAATGGGATTTTGAGGCAAATCTTAAAGATGGTCACGGAGTGGATTGGCCCATTCGTTATGAAGATTTAGCTCCCTGGTATAGTCATGTTGAAAAATTTGCAGGTATTCAAGGGAGCAAAGAAGGATTAGAAGTTCTACCAGACGGAGAGTTCATGCCAGCAATGGAATTAAACTGCGTTGAGAAAGATGTGGCAGAAAAACTTAAAAAGCACTACAATGGAAACAGACACCTAATCATAGGGAGAAGTGCAAACATCACTGTTCCACATGAGGGCAGAACAAATTGCCAATATCGAAACAGATGTTGGAGAGGATGTCCATTTGGCGGATACTTTAGCACACAATCATCAACATTGCCAGCAGCAATGAAAACAGGAAAATTAACACTGCGCCCTTTCTCAATTGTTACGCAGGTTTTATTTGACAAGGACAGTAAAAAAGCAACCGGAGTTGAAATTCTCGATGCCACAGATAATAAAACCTATCAGTACAAATCAAAGATTGTTTTCCTCTGCGCCTCCTCATTCAACTCCACCTGGGTATTAATGAATAGTGCGACAGATATTTGGCCAGAGGGTCTGGGCAGTAGCAGTGGAGAATTGGGACATAATGTAATGGATCACCATTTCAGATGTGGTGCTGGCGGAACTGTTGAGGGATA
>JBEDEC010000059.1:0-3121 GCA_041175905.1 Bacteroidota bacterium | reverse complement strand
ATTCTTTTTTCCCATTTGGCATAACATAAAAAAATATGCCGTTGTGTATCGCTCGTTAGAAGGAATCAATGCAGCTGTGGTTGGTATTTTGATTGCCTCAACCTTTTACATTTCGAGAGATATTTCATTGCTAGAAAACACAACCGCCGGTTGGACCAACTTACTTGTAATCGCAACCACTGTTTCACTATTGCGTTTTACAAAAATTATTTCGCCACTTATTGTATTGGGTTGTTTGCTGCTTGGTTATTTTTTATAATAACCGCCCTTTTCAATTTCTTCTCTTACTGCATCTGGTACCATATAGCGTATGGATTTTGATTCAGCAACACAGTTTCTTATATAGGTTGCAGACAAACTCAATAGTGGTGCGTTAATCAATTGTATGCGCGCGCCTAATTTGTTGTCAATTGAAAAACCTTGTCGAGGATAAATAAAAATGTTACAACGCTCCGTCAATTGCGTTGCATTTTTCCAATTGGGTAAATTTTGAAAACTATCCGCGCCCATCAAAATTGAAAATTCGTGTTGTGGATATTTTTCGGTTAAATAGGTGATAGTATCAATTGTGAAAGAGGGGCGGGGCAATCCAAACTCAATGTCTGACACCTTGATTCGTTCGTCATTTTCGGTAGCAAGCTTTACTAGATGGAGCCGATGATACTCGTTTAAAAGCGTGTTCTCTTTTTTGTGTGGATTTTGAGGAGAAACCACAAACCAAAGCCTTTCGACATCCGTCTCATTTAATAGGTAATTAGCAACGATTAAATGTCCGTTGTGAATGGGATTAAAGGAGCCAAAATATAACGCAATTTTCACCTAAGTAGTTGATTATCAATTGTTTGTTTCCACTAAAATAGTATCTGCTTCATTTATTCGCAGACTTAAATGGTAGCCTGAAACTAAAATAGACATCGGATCTCCCAGGGGGGCCACCTGCTCTACATAGATTGTTTCGCCTGGTACACAGCCCATTTCCATGAGCTTTAAAAAGATCTCGTCGTTTTCGAATTCCTTGATTACCGCTTCCTGTCCGGGTTTCAATGCAGAAAGTTTTACCACCATAGGTTTAATTAATAATACAAAGCTATTCTTGTTGACTCGTTTTTCTTTACGAATTTTGATAATTATGCGTTCAAAATCAAAAGTTTGCTTTTTCTTTCAAGGACAGCGCTTTTCGCTCAATAACAGAGGCCGCTTAAAGGGTTTTATTGAGAAAGCGCTTAAGGCTGAAGGCCTGAACCCCGGACAACTTAATTATATCTTTTGCTCTGACCGGGAAATCAGAAAGATTAACAGGACTTATCTAAAACACGATTATGCCACAGACATTATCACCTTCGACTTGTCTTGGCAAAAAGAAGTGACCGCAGATATATATATAAGTATTGACCGAGTCCGGGAAAACGCTAAGGGCTTAGGAGTATCAATAAAAAACGAGCTTCACCGGGTTATTTTTCATGGCGCCCTCCACTTATGCGGCTATAAAGACAAGAAACCGGTCGAAATAAAGAAAATGAGAGCGAAAGAAGAGGAGTTGTTGTCCAAGTATGGCGTTTAGCCCCAAATAGTTCCACGTGGAACATATTTAGTCAGGGGGTATGATTTTAAAGCGATTATCTTTGCGCCGTGTTTCAAGAATATGATGTAATTGTTGTGGGCGCCGGCCACGCAGGGTGCGAGGCAGCGGCAGCCGCCGCCAATTTGGGTTCCAAAACCCTGTTGGTGACAATGAATATGCAAACCATAGCCCAAATGAGCTGTAATCCGGCTATGGGCGGCATTGCAAAGGGGCAGATTGTGCGCGAAATTGATGCCATGGGCGGATATTCTGGGATTGTAACAGATCTGTCAACCATCCAGTTCCGCATGCTTAATAGAAGTAAGGGGCCGGCCATGTGGAGCCCTCGGGCACAGAACGATCGAATGCTTTTCCATTTAAAATGGAGAGAATTGCTGGAAAACACACCCAACCTTGACTTTTATCAGGATACTGTTGGAGAATTATTAATTAAAAGTGGCGTTTGCTATGGAGTAAAAACAGGGCTAGGGCACGAGATAAAAGGAAAGGCGGTTGTTTTAACCAATGGTACCTTTTTGAATGGGATTGTGCATATAGGAGAAAAGAATTTTGGGGGCGGAAGAATGGCCGAAAAAGCAGCCACGGGTCTTACCGAACAGCTTGTAAATCAAGGTTTTGAAAGCGATAGATTAAAAACGGGAACACCGCCACGAATTGACGGAAGAAGTCTTGATTACTCAAAAATGGAGGAGCAGCCGGGCGATCCTGAAGTGTCTGGTTTTTCATTTTTAGACATCGAAAGACCAAAAACGCAACGAAGCTGTTGGATTACCTACACCAATGACGAGGTTCACGATATATTAAAGACTGGTTTTGATAGAAGCCCAATGTTTACAGGGCGTATTGATGGGGTAGGACCCCGCTATTGTCCAAGCATTGAAGACAAAATCAATCGTTTTAGCGAAAGAGACCGTCACCAGCTTTTTGTAGAGCCAGAGGGTTGGAATACGGTAGAAATTTATTTAAACGGATTTTCGACATCATTGCCGGAAGAAACACAATACGAAGCTCTTCGTAAAATTCATGGTTTCGAGAATGCTAGAATGTTCAGACCGGGTTATGCGATCGAATATGATTACTTTCCACCCACACAGCTTGGTTATAGTCTTGAAACCAGACTGTTGAAGAATTTGTTCTTTGCGGGTCAAATAAATGGAACAACCGGATACGAAGAGGCGGCCTGCCAGGGATTAATGGCAGGAATCAACGCACACAAAAGTGCTTCAAATAAAGAGCCATTAATTTTAAAAAGGAGTGAGGCCTATATCGGAGTGCTGATCGATGATCTGGTGAGTAAGGGAACTAAGGAACCCTATCGCATGTTTACCTCTCGTGCAGAATTCAGAACACTATTACGACAAGACAACGCAGATCTTCGACTAACAGAATTAAGTTATAAACTGGGGTTAGCATCGGAAGAAAGAATGGAGCGCGTTCGTCAAAAACAAAACAATATTGCGGCGATCAAAAAAATAGTTTCGGAAACATTTGTTGAACCTTCGGAAATCAATACATGGTTTGAACAAATAAATACAGCAA
>JBEDEC010000058.1:0-3679 GCA_041175905.1 Bacteroidota bacterium | reverse complement strand
AAGCGATGGTTTCTGGTGCTTATACGTTGATTAGTGAAGCCATGCGACTTAATTTATGGCCAAAAATGAAAATCCGCTATCCCTCCGAAGAAAAGGGACAGCTATTTATTCCCGCGATTAACTTACTCATGTTTTTAGGCTGCGTTGGCGTGGTTCTTTTTTTTAGAAAATCTTCGGACATGGAAGCAGCATACGGCTTAGCCATTATTGTAACCATGTTAAGCACAACTATACTATTTGCTAATTACTTGGTTTTACATCGAATTAAATCAACCTGGATTTATCTCTTTTTAGTTGGCTATCTCATCGTTGAAACTTCCTACCTAATTGCATTATTAGTAAAATTCATGCACGGCGGCTATATTACTTTATTAATCGGTGTTATCATATTTGTTATCATGTTCGTTTGGTATCGAGCTAGAAAAATTAAAAACCGATATATAGAATTTGTCAGGCTGGATCATTATTTAAATAAAATTCAAGAGCTAAGCGTGGACATATCTGTGCCAAAATATGCCACGCACCTTGTTTATATGACTAGCGCAAATAATCCAAAAGAAATTGAGCATAAAATCATTTACTCCATACTCAACCGTAAACCAAAGCGGGCAGACATTTACTGGTTTGTACATATTGATACTGTAGACGACCCTTATACTTGTGAATATAAAGTGACGCATATAATTCCTAATGATATCATTCGTGTTGATTTCAGACTGGGTTTCCGCATGGAACCGCGCGTCAACCTGATGTTCCGAAAAGTAGTAGAAGAGCTTGTTGCCAATCAAGAAGTAGAGATCAGCAGCCGTTATGAGAGTCTATCACAAAGCAAAGTGGTGGGAGACTTCCAGTTTATGGTAATGGAAAAGTATTTAAGTCAAGACAATGAACTTCCTTTTATGGAGCGACTAGTCATGAAATTTTATTTCTGGCTAAAAGACCATAGCCTTTCTGAAGAAAAAGGATTTGGATTAGACCAAGCGAATGTAACTGTTGAAAAATTCCCACTGATTGTCGCACCGGTTACAAACCTCCGTTTGAAAAGAGTCGAAAACTAATTTACGGTGCCTGTTATTTTCTGGTATATAGCAGGTGGAGTGGCGCTTCTTACCCTTCTTGCTTTTTTATTTCAAGAAAAATTTATTTTTCGACCTGAGGTGCTTGCTGCAGACTTTGAATTCAAATATGAGGCTCCTTTTAAAGAGTACTTTTTTGACAGTGCCCCTGGTGTTCGAATAAATGCCCTTCATTTTTATAGGGAGCAGCCTAAAGGCTTGATCTTATATTTTCATGGGAATACGCGTAGCATCAAAGGATGGGCGCGTTATGCAAAAGATTTTTATAGGTACAACTACGATGTAGTGCTAGTCGATTACCGAGGTTTTGGAAAAAGTACAGGCAAGCGAAGTGAAAAAGAAATGTTGGGAGATATGCAATATGTCTATGAAAGACTGAAAGAAAAATACCCTGAAGACCACCTCATCATATACGGCCGAAGTTTAGGCAGTGGGTTTGCAACCAAACTAGCTTCTGATAATAACCCTCGCTATTTAATTTTAGATGCCCCCTATTTTAATTTTAAAAAAGTCATAGAACGTTTTTTACCCATTCTTCCGGTTCGTTTAGTATTGCGCTATCATCTCCGTTCCGATCAATGGCTTCCTAATGTTCGCTGCCATACTTATATCATTCACGGCACAAAAGACCGATTAATTCCCTTTCGGCATAGTGTTGACTTGCAACAAAAAAATCCTTACAAAACAACCTTGATACGTATTGAGGGTGGAGGGCACAATAATCTACCCTCCTTTGACGAGTATCATAACTTTATAAGAGATATTCTCAAATTCTAATCAAAAAAATGGCTAACTCAAAAACAAAATGGCGTAAAATAATTGGAGGGACCCTTTTGATTTATTTGTTAGCGGGATGGATATTTTATGCAAACCAAGAACGGTTTTTATTTAGACCCGTCGTTATCCCAACAGCAGCAGTGTTAAAAATAAATCAACCCTACCAGGAGATAAGCGTCCCTATTAATAATGAGGACACACTTCATCTTACGCGTTTTACCACATTGAATCCAGCTAAAGGAGCGGTACTCTATTTTCATGGCAACCGACAGAATGTAGAATGGTATGCACGATTTGCAAAAATTTTCACAGAAAGTGGATATGAGGTGTTCATGATGGATTATCCAGGATATGGAAAAAGTAGAGGCGAGATAACTGAAAGTAAAATGTATGAGTGGAGCCATATTGTCTATTCTATCGCTAGAAAAAGCTATGCCCCGTCTCAACTTATTATTTACGGTAAAAGCTTGGGCTCAGGTGTCGCCACACAATTAGCTGCAAAAAGAGACTGCCGTTATCTAATTGCAGAAACACCCTACTATGATTTACCTTCTGTATTGTCTCATTATGCTCCTATTTACCCTTTTAAATTGTTAATGCATTTTCAATTTCCTACCCACACCTATTTACAACAAGTAACTGCACCGGTCTTACTAATACATGGCACGGCTGATGGTGTTGTTGTCTATGATAATTCTATTCAATTAGCTAATGCATTCAAAAAAGGGGATCAGTTGATCACCATAGAAAAAGGAAGTCATAATGACCTCTATAGTTTTCCAATTACTATTACTGCAATAAAAAAAGTGCTCTAAGCTATTTTCACTCAGCAAGAAGCGAACCTGTTGCATCAACGCGCAATTCGTAGGTAGCCCCCACTTTAAGCGCATAGTTTCTTTCCGTATGACTTACGGGGAAATCAAAACAAACAGGATAATCATATTCTGCAACAGCTTCTTTAATAATTTCATAAGCGGTGCGCCCAAAGGGACGCTCCGTGTCTTTACATTCAGTAAAACCTCCAACAATTAAGCCAGCTAATTGGGCGAGCTTCCCACTGCGCTTGTATTGAAACAACATTCGATCAATATTATATAGTTGCTCTCCCACATCTTCAATGAATAATATCTTACCCGTTGTATCTAAATCAGAAGATGTTCCTACTAAATGCGCCAGTAATGCAAGGTTACCTCCTACTAGCGGTGCTTTTGCAAAACCCTGTCGATTAAAAGAATGCTCAGGACCTGAACAAGCCGAAGTCACTCCTTCGAGTGCTTCTCGCAAGGATTGCACATATTCATTTTTCCAACCTTCTCCATTAAATGCAGTAGCCATCGGTGCATGCAACGTTGCAATTTGATATTGTTGGTGAATATGCGCATGCAAAACAGTGATATCACTATATCCTATGATCCATTTTGGCCTTGTCAAAAAAGCAGAAAAATTGATTTGCTCAATGATACGACCCGTTCCATAACCTCCCCGTCCACATAAAATGGCTTTCACCGTCGAATCATCCAACATCCGCTGAAAATCTGTTAAACGCTCTTGATCTGTTCCGGAAAAATAAGTTGAAGAAGATCCACCAACAGTGGTTCCTTGTATAACGCGGTAACCCCATTGGTTTAGAACAGATACACAGGCTTGCACATTGGCAGCCGGCAGATAACCGGCAGGGCAAACAATCGCAATCGTGTCTCCAGGTTTTAAATATTCAGGTGTAATCATAGGGTTTAGTCGTATAAAGGTAACAATGAAAGTCATTTTGGGCTTGCCTTCCTTTCCGGTATTTTTGCAACACCATGAACACGCCCAAAAGATATCTG
>JBEDEC010000057.1:0-5312 GCA_041175905.1 Bacteroidota bacterium | reverse complement strand
TTTTCACTACAGTGATAGTTGGGCAGATCCTGGTAAACAAACTCCACCTGTAGCTTGGTCTTCATTAAGTGTTTCAACTATGGCTGATTCTGTGCGGGCACATACCACGCGTGTAGTAAGCACGTTACTTTTACGAGGAGTGACACCGGACTGGATACAGATTGGTAATGAAACAAATGATGGAATGTTGTGGCCCTTGGGAAAGGCATCAACGCAAATGGCCAATTACGCTACTTTTTTCAAAGCGGGCTATGATGCTGTCAAACAAATTGATTCTAACATCAAAGTAATCGTGCACATCTCAAACGGTTTTGATAATAGTTTGTTTCGTTGGAATCTGGATGGACTTCGTCAACATGGAGCACGCTGGGACATTATAGGTCTCTCTTTATACCCTTCTGTTACAGATTGGAATAATACCGTTCTGCAATGCAAAAACAATATGCTTGATCTCATTGCACGTTACCAAACACCCGTAATGGTATGCGAAGTGGGTATGCCTTGGGATCAACCGGACGCATCCTATTCTATGCTCAAAGAATTGCAAAACCAGCTAGTGGCCCTTCCTTCACAAATGGGTCTTGGAATTTTTTACTGGGAACCCCAGTGCTATGGTAATTGGAAGGGGTATACGTTGGGAGCCTTTGATAATGCAGGTCGTCCCACGCGCGCCATGAGCGCTTTCCAATAATGACCTAAAAAGTATGTCAAAAATTTTATTGATAATCAATTAATTATAAGGGTACAATTTAAAATTGTTCTTTATCTGCGTTGTTTTTTCAGGTGAGTCAGCTACCTTTGCGGTCCATTTTTAAACTGGTCCCGGGATAGCGGGATCTCAAAAAAAACATCATGAGTAAACTGCATTTCACTACCAAACATGCGAACGAGGCTACCGTAAAGCGCAACTGGTATGTTGTGGACGGTACTAATCAAACCGTTGGACGCATGTGTTCTAGAATCGCTGCTGTATTGCGCGGTAAGAACAAAGCTAGCTACACCCCACACGTTGATACGGGTGATTATGTGATTGTGATCAATTGCGAAAAGATCGTTTTCACAGGTAACAAGCTAGAGCAAAAATTATACGATCACTTCACTGGATATCCAGGTGGATTGAAAGAAGAGGTTGCTTCTAATTTATTGAAGCGTCGTCCCGAGGTAATCATTGAAAGAGCTGTAAAAGGAATGTTACCTAAAAACAGATTGGGTCGTAAAATGATAAAGAAATTATTTGTCTATGCAGGTGCTGCACATCCGCATGGCGCACAACAACCTAAGGAACTTAAATTCTGATTTCAACCCATCAAATAATTAATAAATGGAAAAGCAAAAGAACAGCGTTGGTCGTCGTAAAGAAGCCGTAACCCGCGTTTTCGTATCAAAAGGTGACGGAAAGATCACGGTCAACGATAAAGACTACAAACAATATTTTTCATTGGTCTATCTGCAAAATCAAGTAGAGCGTCCATTGAAAACAGTTGAAGTGTTTGGAAAATATGATGTGAAGATTAATGCAGCGGGTGGTGGCGTTAAAGGACAAGCAGAAGCAGCCATGTTGGGTATTTCCCGTGTATTGGTTGAACTGAATCCTGAATTTCGTCCTGCTTTAAAAGCGGCTGGATTACTGAAGCGTGATCCCCGTTCTGTGGAGCGTAAGAAATTCGGTCACAAGAAAGCGCGTCGCAGCTTCCAGTTCTCTAAACGTTAATCGTCTTTATTCAATTTTAAAGCATTTATACCTATCATGGAAAACAATACATCCTTACAACAGCAACTTCTCGAAGCCGGTGTACATTTCGGTCACCTTAAAAAGAAGTGGAATCCCAAGATGTTGCCTTACATCTTTGCTGAGAAGAAAGGTATCCATATCATTGATTTGAACAAAACGGTTGACTGCATGCAGGAAACTGCTGCTGCGTTAAAGCAAATTGCTCGCAGTGGAAAAAAGATCCTTTTTGTAGGAACCAAAAAGCAAGCCAAGGATATTGTGAGTGAGTGTGCTAAGCGCGTAAACATGCCATTTGTAACAGAGCGTTGGCTCGGTGGTATGTTGACAAACTTCAACACGGTTCGTAAGAGCGTGAAGAAAATGCAGAGCATCGAAAAAATGTTGGGTGATGGTTCATTCGACAGCATCACTAAGAAAGAGCGTTTGACGTTGAGTCGCGACAAAGACAAAATGGAAAAAGTGTTAGGTGGTATCGCTCAATTAGGTCGTATCCCTGCAGCTTTATTCATTATTGATATTGGGCATGAGCATATCGCATTAGCAGAAGCAAAGCGTTTGGGTGTAACTACTTTTGGTATCGTAGATACTAACTGTGATCCAAATAAAGTTGACTTCGCCATTCCTGCGAATGATGATGCTACTAAGTCTATTGCGATTTTGGTAAACTACATCACAGCTGCTATCGAAGAAGGATTAGCTGAAAGACAAGCGGCAAAAGATGAGGAAACAGAAGATATCACTGATGACGAAAAAGAAAAGAAAGCTGCAAAATTGCTCGCAGAAGCGGAAGCTGAAGGCGGACGTGGAGCAGGACGTCGTGGTGGTGCAGCTGGTTCCCGTCGTCGTACTACTTCTGGTAGTACAAGTCGTGGTCCCGGTGGAGCTCGCAAGTAATTTTATTCATTAATAATTTGAGCAGGGCAGCTACTAGCAAGCCAGCTTTACAAACTATATAGTAAAATGAGTACAGTAACAATCAGTGCACAGGATATTAATAAACTTCGTCAAGCAACTGGCGCCGGTATGATGGATTGCCGTAAAGCGTTGACTGAAACAAACGGAGATTTTGAAGCCGCTATTGACTGGTTGCGTAAGCAAGGTCAAAAAGTTGCTGCAAAGCGTAGTGATCGTGAAGCAAAAGAAGGAGTGGTGATTGCACAAACTACAGCTGATAACAAAACAGGTATTGTAGTATGTGTGAGTTGCGAAACAGACTTTGTTTCTAAGAATGTAGATTTCGTTGCATTTGGACAAAGCATTGCAGATGCTGCCATCGCTAATAATGTTACTTCATTGGAGCAATTGATGGAAGTAAAAATTGGTTCATTAACTGTAGCTGCTATGGTTGATGAGAAATTAGCAACTATTGGTGAAAAGATTGGCGTTACTAAGTTTGAGCGCATCGATGCACCTTATGTAGCCTCTTACATCCACGGCGCCTACCGTATTGGTGTTTTAGTTGGAATGGATAAAGAAGCCGCTGAAGCAGGTAAAGATGTAGCGATGCAAATTGCTGCGTTAAATCCCGTTGCAGTAGATGCAGCTTCAGTTCCTGCTGAGGTAATTGAGCGTGAAAAGAGCATCGTTGTTGAATTGATGAACCAGGATCCTAAAATGGCCGGTAAGCCTGCAGAAATGATTGCTAAGATTGCTGAAGGTAAAATGGGTGCATTCTTTAAAGAGCAAACCCTCACTGCCCAGGCTTTTGTAAAAGATAGCAGCAAGTCTGTTGCTGATTACCTGAAAGAGTCAGGTAATGTGACAGTAACAGGGTTTAAGCGTGTTGCACTCGGTTAATTTTATAATGACAAACTGAAATTTTGATAAAGCGCCCGGTGAAACCGGGCGCTTTTTTTCGCCCTAGCAAATTCTATATCTTCGTTACACCAAAACCTTTTTCATGTTACCTGTTTACAAAAGAGTACTACTCAAATTATCCGGCGAAGCTTTAATGGGGGATAAGAACTTTGGCTTTGATACGGATGTCATTGCTCAATACGCCAAGGATATCAAGTCGATTACAGAATTAGGTGTGCAAGTGGCTATTGTGATTGGCGGTGGAAATATTTACAGGGGAATGAACGAGCAGGAAACCGGAATTGAACGTGCACATGGCGATTACATGGGAATGTTAGCAACGGTAATTAATGGGATGGCATTGCAAGCAGGTTTAGAGAAAATTGGAGTCTATACCCGCCTGCAAAGTGCAATAAAAATGGAACAGATTGCCGAGCCGTATATTCGACGCAGGGCAATCCGACATTTACAAAAAGGCCGTGTGGTGATTTTTGGTGCGGGCACCGGCAATCCTTATTTCACAACCGATACAGCTGGTTCTTTACGTGCAATTGAAATAGGTGCAGACGTGATTTTAAAAGGGACTCGAGTAGATGGCATCTATACTGCTGATCCAGAAAAAGATAAGACAGCTACCCGTTTTGAAGAGATCAGTTTTTCGGAATGTTTATCCAAGCAATTAAAGGTGATGGATATGACAGCCTTTACACTTTGTATGGAAAACAAACTGCCCATTATTGTATTTAATATGAACGAACCCGATAATCTAAAACGGGTCATTACCGGAGAAAAAGTAGGAACTTTAGTCAAATAAAAAAGAGGGAGTAGCACTCCCTCTTTTTCTTGTAGTCATGTTGTGATGATTACTTCTTCTTTTTAGTCGCAGCTTTCTTGGTTACTTTAGCAGGACGACTTTTTCCAAAAGAACCCTTGAATCGTTTTCCTTTGGCTGTTTTTTTATCACCTCTTCCCATAGTTGTATTTATTTATTGATTTTGGATTTAGATCATTTCAGCTAGCTCTTTGCCTGCTTTGAAGCGAGCAACTTTACGAGCTTTAATTTTAATGGTTTCACCTGTTTTTGGATTTCTTCCGTTACGTGCTGCACGTTTTGAAACAGAGAAAGTGCCAAATCCAACCAAGGTTACCTTGCCACCCCCTTTCAGGGTTTTTGCAATGGCTTCCAATAGCGAATCGATAGCCTCATTAGCTTGCACCTTGGTCAGTCCGGTATCGTCCGCTACTTTATTGATCAGATCTCCTTTGTTCATGCGTTGGTTTTTTGTGGGTACTGAGAGCGGCAAATTTAACCGCTTTTTCATAGCGGAAAAATAAAATAATGGGTTTTACACCCCTAATCCACGATTTTCATAAATGTGCGAAACGCAACAAATTTATTACCCCATTTGTCTAGCCCTTTTTGGCGTAAGTGTGGTGCATGTTTGGATAAATATGTGCGATAATCCTCAAGGCGGGGGGTCTTGTACTGCACCGCGAATGTTGCTCCTTCCACATCTGCGGTTTCTAATAATTCCAAGATTGTCGCCTCTGTAAAACAACCAGTTGCCAAAATTTCAGGAATGTGCTCCTGCTTAAGCCAATGTAGCCATTCTCTTACAATGGCGTGGTCAACTTTTATGGTCACATTATAGATGTACATGGTTTACTTACTAAGTTCTAAAAAAACGGGGCAATGGTCAGAGTGTTTAATAGCAGGCCAAATCGCCGTCTTTTTTATCTTTTTTTCCAGCGGTGTGGTGACATTAATATAATCAATACGCCA
>JBEDEC010000056.1:0-3582 GCA_041175905.1 Bacteroidota bacterium | reverse complement strand
GACGTTGATAATAATTAATGGTGGAGTTTTCGGTGGGGGTAACACAAGGGGGCCCCGGCAAAGCCGGGGCCCCATCTATATCTTATCTAAAAAGACAATTAGTTCTTACGAAGATTTGGATGAGGAGGATCTACTCTGTTTGGTCCAGTCTCACCATCCGCAGCAGCACGAAGGTCCACCGTGTTGCAGTCACCACCTTGCTGACCATAGTTAAAGATGAAACGGTCGCGGCTGATACCTTCTTTTTCTACCATATAAGTGATGATAGCATTTACGCGATCCCAGCTAAGCTGCTGCTCACGCTTATCGCCAGCGCAATAACCAACTACAACTACATTACAACCAGGATTATTACGTACACGAGAAGCTACAGAAGCTAATACTGGTTTTAAATCATCAGAAAGCTTATAGGCACCTGCCTTGAAAGCAACGCTTGGAAGTGCACCTAACTTTTGCTCACAAGTTGGAGGAGGAGCAATTGCAACTTTGCAATCATCTGGACATTTACATTTACCAACACCATCCGCATCAACTGGCTGACAACTAGTTGGAGTAATTAATTCTTTATCCTTACAATCAGGTACTCCGTCGCCGTCTGTATCAAGACTCACACCATGTGTATCAACTGGGCAACCTGCAGGAGTCTGCTCACGATCAAACTGATCAGTAACACCATCACCATCTGTATCCAATAAAACGGGCTTCGGAATATTCATCAAGCGAGGGTTACGCAATTCTGCATAAGCGTAATCCAATGGATTCAACCAATAAAGAGGCTGAACTGCATTTTTGCCCAAGTTGATATTCAAACCAACAGACATGTAATTGTATGTATCAAAGTCAGGAGTTAAAGAAGCATCACCCCATGCAAACTCTTGCCAACGCTGACCATCCAATAGGTCATCACGTGTGATAGTCCAACGGTCTTCAATGGCAAGGTTAATTCTGTTATTTAACTTGAAAGCCACTCCGAATCCAAAAGTTCCAATTGGCTTCATTGTTTTATCCCCTAACTGCGCTTGCGCTGAACCATGATTCTCAGCAGGAGTTTCAAAACTTCCATCTAGGATATTATTCTTCATATTCTTTACAAAGTCTTTACGGTCTTTGTAAGAAGCTTGCGTAAGCGTATTGAAGTTATATTTTACATCACCATTTAGTGCATTCACACGAGTCTCATAAATCGCAGCACCCGCACCCGCAATTGCGTAAGTAGTCAGAGAACTGTTGGTCTTATGAAATTGGATATTGTTGATAGTTAACAAAGCTTGAACTGTGAAGTCTTGCACTTTGGCTTTGTAGTTGTAAAAAATCTTCTCCAATGGAGTTGTAGCACTACCGTCCTTTGAAGAAACATAAGTTACAGTTGTTCCAGCAGGCGTGGTGATTTGAATAGCACGAGGAGCAGAGTAACGCTGAGCAGGGCTTGCAATTCCAGCTCCCCAAGCAGTATTTCTTGCAAAGTTTCTATACTCCTTATAGCTATATCCTCTTCCGATACCGTACATATACTCAACACGAGCAGATACTGTGTAGCCCAATGATTTACGCACGTGAAATCCAAATCCAGGTGAAAGGAATTGAGCAGGGACATCTCCGCTAATCTGGAAAAGTCCAGCCTTCACCCCTACTTCCCACTGGCTGCGTGGCTTTGCAGGATAATTGTAAGTACCGTTTAAGAATTCAGTGTGCTGTGGCATTCTCTTAGAAGGGATCAAAGAGGAGTCACGCAAATCATAAGAATTCCCTACTTTTTGTGAAAATCCAAAGGATGCAGTTAAACAGAAAAGCACCGCTAGGACATATGCACGTCTTCTCATAATGAGTGGTTAAGATTTAGAGTATACGAAAAATTATCAACAAAATTAGGCCAAAATTGTGAATATTCAAAATTTTTATTCCGCGTAAATCTTTCATTTCCCATTATTTCTCAATTACTTAACAGATATTTACGAATTATCCATGCGGGTGCTCCGCCCGGAATTTTGGACGTAATTTCACCGCCGCGTATGATTCTACCTACCCACCTAGTCAAGGAGGAACTGGATGTTTTTGAACTAAAATTCAAAGAAGCCGTTCAAAGTCAGGCTCCCCTGCTAGACCGGATCATGCGTTACATTGTAAAAAGAAAAGGCAAACAGCTCCGCCCTCTTTTTGTGCTGCTGTCCGCCAAATTATGTGGCACCATCAACGATTCTGCTTACCGCGCAGCCTCTTTAGTTGAAATTCTTCACACCGCTACACTAGTGCACGACGATGTAGTTGATGATTCTAGTGAAAGAAGAGGTTTCTTTTCTACCTATGCCCTTTGGAAAACCAAAGCCAGTGTTTTGATTGGAGACTATCTTTTAGCGAAGGGGCTTTTATTAACGCTCGAAAACAAAGACTACCAATTATTACATATACTCTCTGAAGCAGTGAAAAAAATCAGCGAAGGCGAACTACTTCAGTTAGAAAAAGCAAGGAATCTGAATATTGACGAAGACGTATACTATGAGATTATTCGCAATAAAACAGCTTCTCTGCTTGCCTCCGCATGCGCAGCAGGTGCCTGGGCCACTAGTCAAAATGAAATATTTACCAATCGCATGCGCCGGTTTGGAGAACTCACGGGTATGGCCTTTCAGATAAAAGATGATCTTTTTGATTATGCGAGTGAAGAAATTGGTAAACCAACCGGCAATGATCTCAAAGAAAGTAAACTAACCCTTCCACTTATTTATACATTAAATAATACGGATCGCTCCACTCGACGAAAGATCATTTACATTGTGAAGAATGAAAAAGAAGACAAGAAGAAATTGGCATGGGTGATTGAACAAGTAACAAAGACAGGTGGGATTGAATACGCAATTAAGAAAATGAATCAGTTTAAAGAAGAAGCTCTAGCTGAATTGAAACAATTTCCTGAATCTGAAATCAGAAAGGGACTTGAAGACATGGTTGTATTTGTAACAGACAGAAAATATTGAGCGTTTGGAAAAGAGGTGGCAATTGAAGCCGGCAGATCCGGTTAAAACAAAAAAATTACAGGAAGCCTTAAAAGTTCATCCGGCACTTTGTTCATTATTGGTTCAAAGAGGTATCACAGACTTTGAAGAAGCCCGTTCTTTTTTTAGACCTCGCTTAGAAGATTTACATAGCCCCTGGCTTTTTAAAGACATGGACAAAGCGGTGAATCGAATCTCACAAGCCATTGCTCAAAAAGAGAAAGTATTAATATATGGCGACTATGATGTGGATGGCACCACTTCTGTAGCAAGTATGTACCTGTTTTTACAAAAGATTCACTCGCAACTCGCCTATTACATTCCACATCGCTATAAAGAAGGATATGGAGTTAGCAAAGCAGGAATTGATTACGCTATAGAAAATAACTTTTCACTAATTATATCACTCGACTGTGGTATCAAATCGGTTGAGCTGGTGCAATATGCAAAAGACAATGGGGTTGACTTCATTATATGTGACCACCATTTACCCGATGATATTTTACCTAATGCAATAGCTATCCTTAACGCAAAACAACCTGATTGCGCTTACCCTTATAAAGAACTATGCGGTTGTGGAGTGGGTTTTAAA
>JBEDEC010000055.1:0-16394 GCA_041175905.1 Bacteroidota bacterium | reverse complement strand
AAAGAAGCACTTGAACTACTAAACAGTGATCCCACTAGTAGTCAACAGAAAAGCACCGTAGTCTATCAGCCCCATTGGCACAAAGGGGTTGTAGGTATTGTCGCCTCACGATTAACCGAACATTACTATCGACCCACCATTGTATTGACTAAATCAGGAGATATTGTAGCGGGTAGCGCAAGAAGTGTTGCTGGATTTAATTTGTACGAAGCAATCCATGCCTGTAGAGAACACTTACTAGGTTATGGCGGACATTTTGCAGCAGCTGGAATGACACTAGAAGAAAATAAAGTCAATGATTTCAAAGCTGCTTTTGAGACAGTAGTCGCTCAATCTATTCAACCGGATCAACTGACACCACTTATTGAAGTAGATCTAGAAGTTTCATTGAGTGACCTGAATCTTTCTTTATACAAATTAATCGGGCAAATGGAACCTTTTGGTCCCGAAAACCTTCGTCCTGTTTTTTGGGCACGGCAATTAAAAAATACCGGTTATTCAAAAATTGTCAAAGAAGATCATATCCGCTTTTCAGTAACTGACGGCAATACCACCTTCAGTGGTATTGGATTTGGTTTAGCTAATAAATTCCATTTACTACATCAATCTAATTTTGATTTAGCTTTTACCATCGACGAAAATGATTATAACAACCAGCGAACATTACAGCTGCGTGTGCTGGATATAAAAGCTTCGGTCTAAAAAAAATCCCGGCTCACTGGAGACCGGGATTTTTAAAATTCACTTATTTCATTACTGAACTAATAGTTGCGACACCGCCAGTTGCGAAGACTCATTCGCCAACACTACTCTGTATATTCCAAAAGGCAATGTGGCAGGGAGCTGAACATTTTCGTTTATGAAAGAGCCTTGCACATTAAATTGTTTTTGCCAAACACGCTGTCCTTGCTGATTAACTAGTAGCAATGTGTAATTGCCAGGCGTTAAATCAGACATGGTTAAACGCAATTGCGTGCCTCTCTCAACAGGACTTGGGAACAATTTAAGTCCTTTGCCAATGCTCTGTAATGTGAATGACTGCTGCGCACCATAACTGATTGCGCCTGCCGTAGATACATACGCTTTGAAATAATAAGTAGCTCCTTGCTGTAATCCCGTCAGATTCACTGAAAAAGCACCGGCGGCGTTAGAGGCTGCAGCAACTCTTGTTCCTGTGCCATTCGCAAAACCACTTATACTGCTATACTCAATACCATATCCCGTTGGTGTAGTACAGCCACCCGTACCAAAAGACCCACCTAATGTTACTGTGCTCGTTGTAATCGCAGTTGCAGTACCCGTCGTAACACTTGGTGGTGTATTTACACCTGTGCCACTCGCTGCCACCGAAGTAGCTGTTGCTCCCCCACCAGATACGGGGACAAGGCCTGTATAGGTTTGTACTGCCGTAGGAACAAATCTTACATATACAGTTATAGATTGTGATCCTCCACTCTGTAGTATTCCAATAACATCATTAAAGGAGCCGGTTGCAGACTGACTAAATGTAAATCCTGTTAATGGACCTACAGTGATAAGCGCATTTGTCAAATTAGTACCGGTAATAGTAAAGCTTGCGGGTCCTCCAAAACTTCCTACACAAACATTTCCGAAAGCACTTAGTGAGGAAGTTGTAAGTGAAGCAGGAGGAGGCGCCGTTGTCGTAAAGGACTGTTGTGCACCGTAAGATGTTCCACCACTATTTGTTGCATAAGCTTTATAATAATAAGTGGTTGAAGCAGACAGTCCTGTCAAAGAAGATGTATAATTTCCACTAGCAAGATTGGTAGAAACTACACGTGTTCCGGTTCCATTTACAAAACCATTCGTTGTACTATACTCAACGCCATAGCTAGAAACAGGAGTACACCCAGTTGCAGTAATAGCACCTGCCACAGTTGCACCACTACCTGAAATTCCACTACTCACGCCACTTGTAACAGTTGGAGTTGTATTAATACCAGAACCAGAGGCTGCCACAGTTACCGCAGTTGAAACGCCTCCACCAGCAACTGAAATATTGCCATTATAACTTTGAACAGCGGTAGGTGTGAATTTTACAAATACTTGTTGCGTAAAACTTCCACCAGCTTGAGTAATGGAAAGTGTTGACGTATACGTTCCTCCTGCTGTAGTTGAATATGTGTAACCATCCAACGCAGCAATTGTGACAGCGGCACTACTCAAGTTAGAACCAGTGATTGTAAAAGAAGAAGGACCTGTAGCTGTATTGAGACAAACTGCACCAAAACTATTTAAGGTTGTCACACTTAGTACAGGATTAGGAGAAACAGTTGTAAAGCTCTGCTGAGATCCATAAGCCGTACCCGAAGAGGTAGTTGCGTATGATTTATAATAATAAGTAGTGCCAGTGGTAAGTCCACTCAGGTTTACGCTGAAGTTTCCTCCGCTCAAATTTGAACCAGCAACTTGTGTTCCACTCGTAAATCCATTGGTAGTACTATACTCAATTCCATAGGCAGTTATAGTATTACATCCCGTTGCAGTGATCGTACCAGCTAGTGTAGCTGCAGTTTGCGTAACACCACTGGATGCGCCCGTTGTTGTAGTTGCTAGTGTATTTACACCACTACCCGTTGCAGCAACTGATATAGCACTTGTCAAACCTGCACCAGAAATTTGTAAAGACCCGTTATATGACTGTACTGCTGTAGGACTAAATTTTACATAAACATCTTGCGATAGAGATCCGCCAGAAGTTGGGATTGTTAATGTAGTCGTGTATGTTCCCCCTGATGTTGTTGCATAGGTAAATCCATTCAACGCCGCAATACTAAGATTACCACTTGTTAGATTTGAACCCGTTAATGTGATTGAAGAGGGGCCAGCCACCGTATTGATGCAAATATTACCAAATGAAGCCAAAGTACTGCTAGACAGCGTTGGCGTTGAAGAACTAGTAGCAACTGTAATTTCATTAGAGTTTGAAGAAGCTACTCCACCTGATGTAGCACGTACAACATAATAGTAAGTGGTGCCACCCGTTAATCCTGTTACAGCATAAGAGGTAACGTTACCAACATTTTGATTTTGTAAAACATAAGTATTTACAGTCCCTGTCACAGTTCCTTTTATGTACACAGCCGATATTCTACTTGTTCCTGTTGATGCAACTGTTCCCCCATTTACACTCACATTACTTGTTTGAATCCATCTTACTGAGATCAATGGTTTATTGGCTGCATCGGCAGGTAATGCAACATCTGTAAGAGCTCCCCATGTGGCACTACTTCCTGCAGCTACGGCAGTAGTAAGGGCGACAGTTCCACCCGATACATCTGTCCAGGTACCACTCGACCCCACTTTGTACTGCAACTTAAAGTCCTTGGGTCCTGTACTGGAGGAACCTTGCAAGGAAGAAACAGTTATAGAAGTAGCACCGGTAGTATTTACATCTGCCTGCCAATATTTTGAATCAGCCCCATTGTCCCATCCATTGGTGGAAACAGAATTTGGGTTGGCACCAGTTGTTCCTGTTGGTCCACCTGGCCACGAAATGGTGTTTGCTGAAAATCCTTGTGGGCTTATCGTTTGGATATTGATATTATTAGAATTGCCAGCATCAGCTGTTTGCGCAGTAGCAGCTGCCGTAGTAAAATTCCATCCTGCTAGTGTAGAAACAACCTGTCCGCTTGATTGTGTATATACATCTAAATAATAATTAGCTGCATTTGTTACAGCATTCCAATTTGCAGTAAATCCGCTGCCACTAACCAAAGTTGCCGCGGTAGCAACCGGCGCAGTAATCGCTGCACCCGTACCAGAAACGGCAGCAGTAGCAGTAGCACCTCCTCCTGAAAAATTTAGATTGCCAGATCTTGCTCCCACCGCTTGTGGTTTAAATCGTACATAAACTGGAGTCGCAGCCAATGTTGCAGATGAGTAAGCGATGGTTGCAGAAGAACCCCAAGTAGAGTTATTTGAAGAAACCTCAAAGTCAGTTGAACTTGATGTCACTGTTATATTGCCTGGTGCTCCCGTTAAGTTAGATCCTGCCAAATTCGCAGACTGCGATGCAGTAGTTGTACCTACAGTGGTAGACGCAAATGCGGTATACGCTGCAATTGTTAACGCAGGTGAGGCACCTGAACAAGTATTCGCAGCTGTAGATGAATTTCTAGGCAATACAGTTCCTAGCTCAAAATCAGTGCTATTATTATTTGCATCTAAACATCCTGCATTTTTTCTGAAAATTGACTTAGTGTTATCGATACCACTTGCCGGAAATGGACTTGTCTCACTACAAGTTGGGCTAGCACCATACCCAATTACATCAACTACTGAAGCAGCATTGCAAGCTGTGGTACCATTCAATGCAGTACTAGAGTTAACTAATGCCACTTTTCCAGTGGACCCACTTAAGTTGATTGTTGTATTGGTTAAATCAGCTGTCGGTAAAGCAATGCCAGTTGTTGAAGATGCAAGTGCAATGAGGTAATATTTCCCTGATGGCAAAGAAGTAGATGCCGGAATTGCTGCAACTGACCAGTTGCCGGTTCCAGATGGCCCTGTTGCAGACGCATATTGTATACTCCATCCACTTATATCCACGGCCACGGAACTTGCATTAAAAATCTCAACAAAATCTTGGTTATATGTGGCGCCAGTATTACCTCCACCACCATAAACCTGACTGATTACTACAGTTTGCGCTTGTGCCCAAGCACTAACCAAAATCAAAAGAGATAAAAAAACTTTTTTCATTTTGTGTTATTTTAATTCCAACTTAATTGTAAATCATCAATGGCAGTAGAGGGTCGGTTTCCAGAACCTGTTGTGGCAGCAAGAGTGACTACTCGAATCCATACTTTTTGGGAAATATTATTTAATGAACTGCCAAAATTCACTGTCACAGGAGTGCTGCTAAATGTGCCCAAGTTGGTAGATAAAGTAGCCGGAGAAGAGGTTACAGTCGTAAACGAAGTTGGCGCGTCTCCTACCCCATATTGAACACTCCATGCAGTGGTTCTACCACCTGGCGTGTAATCAAGAGATTGCAATAAGAATGTCAACTGAAAATTGGTCTTACCTGTAGTATTATTTAGTAGTAAAACATAGGATGCCCCAGGGTCATAACCAGTAGCACTGGTTTGTCTGATTCCTAATGCTCTATTTGGATGTGCCCCTTGTACAGCAGCATCACTTGTAGAAGTCATACCAGTATGGGAAGCAAAATTTTTCAATCCAGCACTGGTTTGATTCCATGCTGTAGGACTACCTAAACCCGTTGCCGGATAAAAGGGCATATCAGCAGTACCCAGAGAGGATGAACTAGCGCCAATTTTTACACTGATCCCTTGAGGTAATCCTGTCGCGATACCATCAAAATTCTGTACATAGGGAGAATTAGTCAATGGCAATCCACTTGAACCAGGAGGCGGACCCGCACCTGCCACTACATCAGATAAATTTCGAAAAGCAATTTGACGCGTTGTATTGAAGGGCGTCAAATACCCAACAAATGAATCCGCGGTAGAGGGGAAACTATTACTAGCAAAAGTGGCTGTTGTAGAGGTAAAAGAAATTAAAGTACCTGTAGCATCTGTCATTGTTACACTTCCTCCCCAACGTCCTGAGGTACCTCCCACCAACGAAGTAATATTAACAATTCGTACGAGTGTAGATTCCCAAGCTCTAAAATTTGTCTGTATAGCAGCAAAAGTAGCAGTGCGTGGAGTAATTGCTTTACCCGTTGCAACTCGGGTCGCATAAGCGAGCGGAACATTATTTAATTGTAAGAGTCCATTAAATTCTGAAAGCTCTTGCCCAGTAACATTTACATTGATTGAATCACCTAGGTCAAATGAATGAGCAGCCGTAAATCGTATGCAAATGCCTGCTAATCCATTTCCTTGCTGTATGAAGACATTTTGATTATTTAGGTTATTAGTTGATCGATCGCTAATAACTATACCCGTAATTCTTTTTCCACTAGGTGCATACGTAACAGAACCCGCATAGAGTGATCGAAGCTCATCTATATTCATCAAAGTAGTAGGACCACTACCACATCTTGAATTAGTAAATCGTACGTCAGATGTATCACGTATAGTCAACTGTTTAGTAGACCCGAAATAGGAATAGACGCCCACGATTCCACCATTGCCTGCTGGCAATTTTGTTTCAGCAAAATTTGAATAGTTACTAGTACGCAGTGTAATTCGATTAGAACCAGGTGCTGCACAAGCTTGAACAATTCTATTTCCTGATTGTCCTAAATCTGCATACGATTTTCCTGTGTCGGTTGCAGCAAACTCAACATCCTCCATCCGTATGAGCGTACTTATGTATTTATCTTGTAAACTGGTAGTAAGTTGAGATGCAGTAACCACCACTGGGGTGATAGGCTGATTCAAAGGACCTTTAATAATGTGTTGATCAAAAAGATTAAAAGCAAGAAGAGTCACGCCGCCTTGACTGATGTATGCCGAATCAATACCGGCACCCAGTTGTAATGTCCCGTTATATTGACCTAGGTACAATCCCTTCAATTTCACAAATATCTTTCTACCAACAGGATAATAATTATACAAATTTGCACTTCCTAACCGCAATAAGATACCACCCGTCGCATCTTGAATTGCAATTTGCTGATAGTAGTTGCCGCTTTTATCATCACACACAACCACACCCTCAATCACTTGATCATCCGTAACTGCAACAGCAGCACCACTGGTATAACGAGACTTAAGGTCCTTGATACTGACAGTAGCCACCACGCCAGGGTCGCCGGTATTTCCAGGTGTATCAAAACCTTTTTTACAAGCATTAAACGACACTGAAAAAACTAGTAAGAAAAAAAGTGAAAAATAAATTTGATGACGATTCATATCATTGATTTTTCGTAGAAAGATTATTGAAAATCAGCTGCACTACGAACACCAATCTGCGTAGCGTCCTGTGTGGCAGTTTTATAAATAGAAACATATCCTGTTACCGAACGCGCAGCGAGATTCACATTAATGCCAGATGCATTTCGTACAAACATGGTTAAACTTCCTGTTGCATCATTCAACGTATAGGTTACCCCGGTAGAATTGCTAGTAGATTGAGTGATACTAGTAAGATTATTAATTCGCACCAGTGAAGAAGCCCAACTATTTCTATTCGCAATCACCTCTGCACAAGTTGTTACACGAGGAGTGATTGTTGTGGTTAATGGAACCACTACAATTTTATCTTGCGGAACATTTTTAAGCTCCAAGTCACCATTGTAAAGAAGCAACTGACCCACTCCTGCAGCATCAATCTCTACTACTTTACCTAGTGCATAAACAGGAGAACCCACTACAGTATATAAATAAATGCCAGCACCATTTTCTTCCTGAATTCTAAAATTACCTGCTGCCTCATTTGCACTATTTGAAATCACAACTCCCCTAATTTTTTTTGTACCTGCTGGGACTGTGATTGTTCCTGTCCCAGAATAGAGACCACGAAAATCTGCAATCCGCATTAGCTCAGTAGCGGGGCTTGGAATAATAGGATCAGGTCCACCAGGACCTATTGGCTGCTTATCGCAAGAAAGTAAAAACCCAGAAGAAAGAAATAACAAAACTGGTACTAAGAAAACACGATAATAAATGGAGCGAGTCATATGATAATAATTATTTGATCAATTAAAATCGAAGTGTAGCGCTTGCAAAAAAGTTCAAGCCATAGGCGTAGAAAAGACGGGGAGGAAATTTGCCAATCTGCACAGGGTCAGCAGCATTTTGCTGCTGGTCATAACGAAGCTGTTCAAAACCGCCTGTTACAATATTTTTATTATTTAAAATATTATTGATGCCCACATTAAATACCAGAAAGGTTGACCTCTTATTTATTTCATAGGCTCTTGGCAGTTTCCATGAGTACCCTCCAAAGAAGTCAATCGTGTATTGCGCGTCAAATTTAGTTTGATCAAAAACAGACTTGTAATCACTTGTACCGGGTGTAAGGAATTGAAGGGCATCCCAAGTTCTACGCAGTGGGTTCATACTTAAATAAGATTGATCAAAGTAGCTTCCTGTCAAACTCACAAACCAAAATTTAGGTGAGCGGTAATTAAAGGAAGCGCTATAGGCTTCCATCGGAGTGGAGGGCAAGCGGAAATTCTCCATGTAAATAATATCGCGGCCAATCACAGCAGCACTATTATCTACGGTTACAACTGCCTGCTGCTTACTATCAAAATAATAACGACCAATTGCAGCTGCTGCATTCAATGTAATAGTGGGAGAAAGTTTTACCTCTAGTCCTAATTCACCGCCAAAATTTAAACGATCAATACCCTGAATGGCGTAGTTAACAAAATTCTGATAAAAGTCGTGATAGAACACCATTACATCCATACCATTTCTAAATTGTGTGTAATAGCCGCCGATTCTAGCTTTGATTGTTGGCGTATTTAATACATAAGCCGCCTCCCCTGAAAGAATTTCCTCACTTTGCAAATCACTTTGCTGCGCATTACGTGTACGAGGAGAGATATAAACATTTTCAAAATATGGTGCACGAGTTAGATAAGCGCCATTTACATACAGGTAATTTCTTCCATTAATTTTATAGGTAATTCCGGCTTTCCCTGCATAATTTAAAAAAGAATTTTCTGTCCCTTTTCCATATGAATCATTAGGAAAGATTCCATTACGAACATTTCCTTGTCTATAAAATGAAGTTTGCGAAAGCGTTCCTGCAACAAAAAAGTCTAGCTTATTGAATTTAAAAACACTTTGGATCCAAGATGACGCACGAGTGATATTCAAATTATAATCGTATCCAAAACGATCGCCCACTTTTAAGATACGATTGGGACGATCGACATCAAATTGATTGATGCCATTGCCCAACCCAAAGTCTCGTTCTGCAAATTGATTGAGGTTGACGTAAAAGTCCCCTCCTAACAAATCCTCTACTTTTTTGTAGTAGCGATTTTGCTGACTTTGATAGGAAATGCCTGCAGTTAAGTCAACATGATTTCCAATACGAGAATTGAGTACACTATTGAAATTAAATCGATTGGTGTTTATAATTCGGTTTTCAATAATGTAACGAGAGCGATTACCACTTACCTGATTACCAATGACACCATTCGCGTCATTAACCGTCATATAACTAGAGCGATTTACATCATATAAACGTTGCCAGTTAATCTGTCTCAAATTAATATCAGATCGCATCAAAGCTGCTAGACGCTCAGCTTGTTGAGCATCTGGTGCATTAGCCCAAACACCTGTGTAACTAGGTAGGTATCTGTAATAGTCCGGGCGAGGATCTGCGGCATTGTACCAATCAAAAGCAGTAACGGAGCGATCACCTCCGGAGTAGCTGATAGCAGTAATTAGATTTGTATTGTTACGAATAGTGAATTCATGACTAAGAATTGCAACTGGTTGATGGGTCCTTCCAATGCTTACATTTCGTTTTACACCATTTTGATAACCCCAGTTAGGATTATAGTAGGGAGTACCTGCTAAATCAATCATCTCCTTAACCGAAGCGCCTTGTCTTCCATTTTCAGTTGGGGCGTCAAAAGCTATCAAAGAAAGCAAGTGCTTTCTATTTATTTTTTTGTCAACCCCTACAAAAAATGCCCAACCATTATAATAAGTACCTGGAACATATCCTTCATCAGCCCATCTACGACTGCCACTCAATGCAAAAGCCCATCCTTTTTTACTGATACCTGTAGCATGAGAGAGCATCAAGCGATTGTTATAATTTCTATTGGAGGCAGCATAACTAAGTTGCGTTTGCGCACGCTGCTTACTAGCTCGCGCGTCGATGTTCGTATTCCCTCCAATATCCCCAAATGTGAACGTGTTTGTTCTTAACCCCCAAGAGATATCTCTATTGCGCATCACATCGTTCAATCCGCCCCATAAACCAAATGGTGTAAATCCATTATCCAGATTATCCATTGGTATCCCATTTAAAAAAGTACTGAACAAGTCGTTTTCATACCCTCTTATACGAAAGCGAACGGCGCTAAAATTGAAAGAGGCTGCATTAAAAAAGGGATCACGTCCAGCAGTTAATAATGAGGATACATTTTGCCCGCCGCCATCTCCCATATCGCTTTCGTCTAACGATAAGGTTGGAATGTTATCTAGAATTGCATCTTTTACATCTTCTAAAATAGATGTGTCTTTGCGAGCGGTTGTATCAGTTTGTGCGATAGCAGTAAAAGAAATATTGACGAGTAAGAACAAAATTGCGAATCGTAGCATGCAGGTAGTTTTAGGGTCGGAACGAAGATATTTTTTTGAATGATATGACTTATTAAAAGTTAAACACATATTTATTACCATTTCATCAATTTTTAAGTCAACCAGCGTTGGGAATCCCTAGTTTTGTCCCACGTCAATCTTTCCCATGCGAAACTATTTGTGTTTATTGTTCAGCTTACTTATACTATCAGGAGCTCAAGCGCAAAAAAAGCAATACAAAACGGCAGTTATTAGTTTCTATAATTTGGAGAATTTATTTGATACAATTAATAACACACTTATTAATGATGAAGAATTTTTACCTACTGGAATTCGGAATTACAATTCAGCTATTTATAAAGACAAACTAGGCAAATTAGCCAGTGTAATTGCACAAATTGGTACAGAATACAGTGCAGACGGCCCCGCAATTTTAGGAGTAGCGGAAATTGAGAATGATACTGTGCTAAAAGATTTAATCCAAGAACCTTTAATCATTAAAAGAAATTACAAGTTTGTTCATTATGATTCTAAGGATGCTCGGGGTGTGGATGTAGGCCTTTTATATAACCCCACTTATTTTACAGTAGAAGCCAGCGATAAATTATATGTTCAATTACCTAGCGGATCAAAAGATGCCTATTACACCCGTGACATTTTGTGGGTTAAGGGTAATTTGAATGGAGAAACAATTCACATTTATGTCAATCACTGGCCAAGCAGAAATGGCGGAGAAAAAAGAAGCGAACCTGGTCGAATGGCTGCCGCAGCTGTATGTAGAAAACATATAGATAGCGTTCTTGAAAAAGATCCAAATGCTAAGATCGTGGTGATGGGCGACCTTAATGACGACCCTGTCAATAGGAGCATAGAAAAAGTTCTGAGAGCAGGCAACAGAGCATCCCTTGTAGAGCCAGGTAATTTATTTAACCCATGGCTAGAGTTGTACAAAAATGGAATTGGAACATTAGCTTACCAGGATGCTTGGGGACTATTTGATCAGATTATTTTGTCTAAACCCTGGCTGAACCGAGAGCAGAGTGGTTTCTTTTTTTACCAACCCCATGTTTTCAATAAAGAGTTTTTGGTAGAAAACAACGGTAGGTTTAAAGGCTACCCCATGAGAACTTGGGACGGGAATAGTTACAGAGGCGGCTATAGCGACCATTTCCCAACTTACTTATTGGTAATCAAGGAGTTAAAAAAATAAAAATCAAGCCAGTCAAATCGTCTGAAAAGACTTGCACCATCTGCTGATTTCCCCTATCTTTGCCGCCCCAAATCTGGTTTCGCAGATTCTTTTCTGCTTCGGCAGAACTGTCCAATGGGATAAATCGAATTGTTAACCTTTTCGGGTTCTACCCGAAAACAAAAAATGGTCCATGAACAACTATGAACTGATGGTGATCTTCACCCCCGTTCTAAGCGACGACGAGTTCAAATCCCAGCAAAAAAAGTATGCGAAGATGGTCACCGAAGCAGGTGGCTCCGTTGTTGCCGAAAACGCATGGGGACTGAAATCCCTGGCTTACCCCATTCAGAAAAAGACAACTGGTCTTTACTGGGTATTAGAGTATGCTTCCGCATCTGATTTCAATGAAAAATTGAAAATTCAATTGTTGCGCGATGAAAGCGTACTTCGTCATTTATGCACAAAACTCGACAAATACGCCGTTGAGTACAATGCACGCAAGAGAAGTGGTGTAAAATCTGGTAACCAAAAAGCAGTGGAGGCTTGATACCATGGCAAAGAATGAAATCAAATACCTGACGGCCATCAAAACCGACAAACGTGAAAAAAAGTTCTGTCGTTTTAAAAAGTATGGTATCCGCTACATCGATTATAAAGATGTTGAATTCCTTAAAAAGTTTATCAATGAGCAAGGTCGTCTGCTACCTCGCCGTATCACCGGAAACAGTCTGAAGTTTCAGCGCAAGGTTTCTGATGCGGTGAAAAAAGCACGCCAAATGGCCCTGCTACCTTACGTAACTGATCTTTTAAAATAACCTCACCCTAACTCCAGCAATTTGGAAGACAGTGCGAAAGCACTGGGCAGGTGAACAAAAGAAAAACAATGGAAGTCATATTAATTAAAGACGTCGACAATCTAGGAGGCGTAAACGAAGTGGTAAAAGTTAAAAACGGATATGCCCGTAACTTTTTGATCCCTCGCAAAATGGCCGTGGAAAATAGCCCCAGCAATAACAAACAATTAGAAGAGAGACTCAAGCAAGTGCGCAAGAAAGAAGAGCAAATGCTCGCTGAGATCAACAGTGTTATTGCCAAGCTCAATGAAGGCCCCATTAAACTTGGTGCTAAAACCGGAACCAGCGGTAAGATCTTTGGAAGTGTCACTAACCTTCAGATCAGCCGTGCCATCCGTGAGCAAAGAGGATATGATATCGACCGTAAAAAAATCAGCTTACCTGAAGAGGTAAAAGAGCTGGGTAGCTACAAAGCCGTAATTGATTTCGGTAACGGTAAAACAGCCGAGGTTAGTTTTGAAGTAGTAGCCGGTTAATCTATTTTACCAAAACCAACTGCAAAAGTCCTCTACATGAGGACTTTTTTTTGGCCCCTAATAAGGTGCTCGTCAAGGGGTTGTGGTTTTAAAAGCGGAGATCTTGAACAAAATTGACGGCCTTAGCAAAAAATGCCTTATTTTGCGCCGTTATTGGTGCTCTTTCAGTTTCACATGGCCGGAACGATTCGAATACGTAGAATGTTCTTTGGGTTCTGTTTACTGTTGACACTCTTTATTTTTTAAAACCTAACAAGATGAACATTTACGTAGGAAATCTGAGCTGGAATCTTAAAGATCAAGATCTGCTCAATCTTTTTTCAGCCCATGGTGAAGTTTCTTCAGCGAAGATTATCACCGACAAATTCACTGGCCGCAGCAAAGGTTTTGGCTTTGTGGAAATGCCAAATGACGATCAGGCACAAGCAGCTATTGCCGCAATGAACGGTACAGCTGTTGATGGCCGTAATGTTGTTGTAAACGAAAGCCGTCCAAAACCAGAAGGTGGTGGCGGTGGTGGTTACAAAAAGCGCAGCTTTGGCGGCGGCGGCGGTGGATACCGTGGCAACCGTGGAGGTGGCGATTATAACCGCGACGGTTTCAACAACGGCGACTTCTAAATTCAAAACGGTTTATCCGTTTCAATTTGAATCTTTAGTCCGGTCTAAATGACCGGACTTTTTTTTGCTACCTTCGCCTCACAATGACCGAAAAGATTCTGATCCTGGATTTTGGATCACAGTACACGCAGTTAATTGCCCGAGCGGTACGAGAAGCCAATGTTTACTGCGAGATTATTCCTTACCATCATTCAATCAAATTTGAACCCGGTTTAAAAGGAATCATATTATCTGGCTCGCCCGCATCTGTAAATGACGACAAAGCACCTCAAGTAGATATTGCCTCTATTAATGAAAAATTGCCTGTACTCGGAATTTGCTACGGTGCACAATTAACCGCACAGTGTTTTGGTGGCATTGTAGCAAAAAGTAACAAACGAGAATACGGCAGAGCACAACTCAGACAACAAAAACAGGATTTGATTTTTGAGGGAGTAGATACGCATTCGCAGGTTTGGATGAGTCATAGTGATTCAATCAAAGTGCTACCTGAGGGTTATGAAATGCTTGCAGATACCGAGAGTATTCCGGTTGCGGCATTTCGAAAATCAAGTTCCACTGGACTCCCACTATATGGAGTGCAGTTTCATCCGGAAGTTTATCATTCTACCCAAGGAAAAATATTTCTTAAAAATTTCTTGACAAAGGTTTGTGGATGCAAACAAGATTGGACGCCTGCTCACTTTATCACCGACACCGTAAGTGCCTTACAAAAACAAATTGGCAAACGCAAAGTGATTATGGCACTGAGTGGCGGGGTTGACTCAACTGTAGCAGCCACACTGATATACCGAGCCGTAGGTGACCAATTGCAAGGAATCTTTGTTGATAATGGTGTGCTTCGAAAAGATGAGTTCAATGCGGTACTAAACATGTATCATCAAATTGGACTTCCCGTAAAAGGCGTAGATGCCAGCGAAAGATTCTATGAAAATTTAGCCGGAAAAACTGATCCAGAGCAAAAACGAAAAGCGATAGGTTCACTTTTCATAGACATATTTCAAGAAGAGGCTGCGCAACTTAGCGGGATTGAATTACTGGGCCAAGGCACAATCTATCCTGATGTGATTGAGAGTGTTTCAGTACACGGACCTTCCGTAACAATCAAATCACATCATAATGTGGGAGGTTTACCGGAACATTTACATCTTGAACTAGTTGAACCTTTGCGACTCTTATTCAAAGATGAGGTACGAAGAATTGGACTAGAATTAGGAATTCCGGCAGCGATGATTCATCGTCATCCATTTCCAGGCCCAGGACTGGCAATACGAATCTTGGGAGAAGTGAATGCAGATCGAGTTCGTCTGTTGCAAGCTGCAGACCAAGTTTTTATTCAAGCACTACGAGATAAAGGACTTTATGATCAAGTTTGGCAAGCTGGCGCTATACTGCTGCCTGTGAAAAGTGTAGGAGTGATGGGAGATGAACGAACCTATGAATACACGGTTGCATTGCGCGCCGTGACCAGTGTGGATGGTATGACTGCAGACTGGGCACATTTACCTTATGAGTTTCTCGCATACGTTTCCAATGAAATCATTAACAATGTGAAAGGCATAAATCGCGTTGTATATGATATCAGCAGTAAACCACCTGCTACCATCGAGTGGGAATAATGATTTGGGCCATGAAAGGCAGATTCTATTTTTTATTGTTTCTTGTTTTCTGCAGTAGAACGCAGATTGGTTTATCACAACCCAATAGCACAACGCAAACTTATCGGATAGGTCTTTTTGCCCCAATCTACTTGGATTCGGCTTTTGATAAAAATTCCACTTATAGATTTCCGCCCAAATCATTTCCAAAATTCAGTACGCCGGGACTTGAATTGGTGGAGGGCGCTTTTCTTGCACTGGATACGTTGAATAAATTAAAAGCTCCCATTGAATTAATTGTGGTAGACACCCGTGCTGCTGCTCAATCACTGCAGGCACAACTAAAGAACGCCTCTGCTCAAAATTTGGATCTCATTATCACGCATTGTGCAACGAGTGAACTACAAACAATTGCCGCATTCGGATATGAAAAAAATATTCCGGTGGTCAATGTCAATTTACCTAATGATGCAGGTGTAACCAATAACCCATTTTTAGTTCTCCTAAATTCTACGCTTCGCACACAAAGCATTGCAATTAATAATTATGTGCAGACCAAGTTTCCAAAGCAACCGGTTGTAGTATTTAGAAAAAAAGGGAAGCTGGAAGATGTGATTCGCAGCTATTGGGATGAAACAGCAAAATCAAATAAATCTCCACAAAAGTGGATCTATGTAGATCTACCAGATAGCTTCGGTGTAGACCAATTAATTCCAAAACTAGACACCCTTCGGCAAACCGTGTGTATCGCAGGAAGCCTTGATGAAGCATTTGGAAAAAGACTGGCATTACATCTTGCTACACTCAGCAAACAACGCTACAAATCCACCATTGTAGGCATGCCCACGTGGGATGCAATTCGGGAGTTTAGCAAACCAGAGTTTCGGGGTGTCGATATAACTTTTTGTACCCCTTATTACAACAATCGCACTGATTCGGTGAGCCAATACATACAGCGCTTTTTTATCAATAACCTTTATGCAAGGCCGAGCGATATGGCCTTTAGAGGATACGAAGCTGTATGGCGATTTTCACGATTGTTTATGCGATATGGCAATGGAATCAACTCACAATTAGCAGCAAAAGAATTTGATCTATTTAGAGAAATTCAGATCCAACCTGTTTTTAGTCCAGATAAACAGCTACAGTATTTTGAAAACAAAAAACTGTATTTTCTAAAATGGCAAGACGGTCTACTGAAACTCCTACCCTAGTTCATCTTTTTCTTCAAACTAGAAACCTGTTGCTGAAGATCAGAAACTACACTGGCCAATTGGTTCATATCCCAACGATTTTGTGTGTTCGCTTTTGAGATGACCACCTGCGCCTGCCACATTTCAATCACTTCCTCTGCATTTACAGTGTAGGGGTGAAATACAGGATTATCACTCACCAAGGTTAACTTATCGAGCTGTTTAGTGTTTCGTTGAACCCGTTTGTATA
>JBEDEC010000054.1:0-12363 GCA_041175905.1 Bacteroidota bacterium | reverse complement strand
TACGAAATCGGTTTAACTCCCAACCGAATGGACGCAATGAGTCATTGGGGAGTAGCACGTGATGTATGTGCCTACCTGAGTCATCATGAAAATAAAGAATTAAGTCCTCTTCGTCCTGCCTCTCCCTCTCTCACGAGTTCTACTCAACAAGCACCGATAACCGTTCTAATTGAAAATGAGAAAGCCTGTCCTCGCTACTCAGGAATTTCGATGCAAGGCATACTGGTGGGACCATCGCCAAAATGGATGCAACAACGATTGCAAGCTATTGGCCTTCGCCCCATCAATAATATTGTGGATGTCACTAACTATGTTCAGCACGAAACAGGTCAACCCTTACATGCTTTTGATGCGGCTGCTATTACCGGGAATAAAGTAATTGTAAAAAACCTTGCGTCTAACACTCCGTTTATCACCTTAGATGAAGTGGAGAGAAAATTACATGCCGACGATCTTATGATCTGTAATGCAACAGAAGGCATGTGCATCGCAGGTATATTTGGAGGACTTAAAAGTGGAGTAAAAGAAAAAACGACTAGCCTCTTTTTAGAAAGCGCCTTTTTTGAAGGTATCTCTATACGCAAAACTTCTTTCAGACACGGATTGCGAACAGATGCAGCGACTCGATTTGAAAAAGGTACTGATGTCAGTGCTACTGTAACTGTGTTGGAGAGAGCCGTTCAATTAATTCAAGAAACAGCCGGAGGACAGATTAACGGGTCCTTGATTGACCTCTATCCGCATCCTGCTTCAAAAAAACAAGTAACCGTCAAATGGTCATTCCTGACCCGACTGAGCGGCAAAAATTATACGTCAACCGCTGTAAAGAAAATATTGACAGGACTAGGATTTGATTGGCTCGAGGAATCGGCAGAGCAATTTGTTGTAGCGGTTCCTTATCACAAAACAGATATCAGCATGCCCGCCGATATCGTAGAAGAAATTGTCCGAATCGATGGCTTGGATAATATCGCTATTCCTTCGCATATACAATTGACTCCTTCGTCGGGACAAAATGATTGGCGTGAACAACTTCGCGAAAAAACAGCCAACCAACTAGCTGGCATGGGGTATCAGGAAATGATGACGAACTCCATCACCAATGCAACTTATTATTCTTCGCAGGATCAGCAAGCGCTGGTTACGATGATTAATAGCTTGAGTGCAGAGTTAAATTGTCTTCGTCCTTCCTTGTTAGAAACCGCCTTAGAAGTAGTTGCGCACAACTTGAATCACCGCAATCTGAATTTGCGATTATTTGAATTTGGAAAAATATATAGTCGCACGGGTGATCAGGCGTACCAAGAATCCGACAGACTTTGTGTAGTAATTACAGGCGAAAAACAAGAAGCCGGTTGGAGAGAACAGGCCCAGGCTGCTGATTTTTATACATTGAAAGGAGCCATTGATGCGCTGATTGCCGGGTTGGGATTAACAGCAAAAACCAATGAAATCACGCTTGAAAAATTCTCTGCATGTGTAGAATGGACCGCAGGAAAACAAAGCGTAGGATATGGCGGAATAGTTTCAGCTGCGCTCTTATCTAAAATGGGTATCAAACAACCCGTTTTGTTTGCAGAACTAAACTGGGCTGCCTTAACTGAGCAATTTCAAAAACGAACTGTCAAAATTCAAGAGATTCCCCGATTCCCAGCTGTACAAAGAGACTTAGCCCTTGTAGTACCGCGTTCACTAAAATGGGAAGCCATCGCCCACACTGTGCAAAAGATCCGTATTCAAACATTACAGGATATCAAACTCTTTGATATATTCGAAAGCGACAAGTTAGGAAAGGATAAAAAATCGATGGCCGTCAACTTTACCTTTCAGGATAAAGAGAAAACGCTCACCGATAAAGAAATTGAAGGTTGGATGAATGCAATCCTTTCTACACTTGAAAAAGAATTAGCCGTTACAATTAGAAAATGAACACCCTACAACAAGACCTGCAGCGACTGGAAGAAAAATTGCAACAATTAATTCAGTTGCAACAAAACTTGCATACCGAAAATGAAAAACTGCAAGCTGCACTTCGCAAGGCAGAAGCAGAAAAAACAGAATGGCAGCAAAAAGCTGAAAACGCAGAACAACAGCTAAATGCGTTGAAGCTCAATCAAGAGAATCTGAATGAAGCAGATCGGAAAGAAATGGAGAAAAAAATAAATCAATACATCCGCGAAATTGATCGTTGTATTACGCAACTTGGAGAATAAACCATGAGTGAACTAATTCCACTAGCAGCCATAATTGGCGATCGCACCTACCGAATTAAGGTAGAAGCTAAGGATGAGGCACAGGTACGCCAAACCTTGAAAACGATCAATGATAAGATTGTGGAATTAAAATCCTTGTATGCTGGAAAAGACATGCAGGATTATATCTCAATGACTCTTCTTTGGTTTGCCACACAACCGAGCCCTACCACTATTAGCAACCTCGATAGCACAACTGAACAAGCTGGCAATGATGAATTAAAAAAAGGTTTGCAACTGCTCGAACAGTTGATTGATGCAGAATTAAAACAACGCTGAGCTTAATTGCCTAATAGCTCTTGCATTTTCTTAGCTAACGCCTCGCCTCTTAAATTTTTCGCAACGATTTTTCCTTGCGGATCCACTAATAAATTCTGGGGAATAGCCTGAATGCCGTATTGCTTAGCAACTGCATTATTCCAGAATTTCAAATCACTTACATGTGTCCAGGTTAGCTGATCGTCATGAATAGCTTTCATCCACTTGTCTTTTTGTCCTTCGCGGTCCAATGAGACACCCAACACATGAAAATTTTTATCCTTGTATTGATTAAAAACTTTTACCACATTAGGATTCTCTTGTCTGCAAGGCCCACACCAACTGGCCCAAAAATCAACCAACACATACTTTCCACGTAAAGAGGAGAGTTGTACGGGCTGATCCAATGTATCATTTTGTGTAAAGTCAGGTGCGATACGACCAACCCCTGTTTTTTTTGCAGTCTCTAAGCGATCCTTGAAGGCCACCGCCGATGGATAAGTCCGAATTGTTTCAGACAATCCTTCATAGAGGGGCTCTACTTTTCCAGGATTAATATCATAGCCTGCATATTGTTGCAACGCATAAAAAGCAACAGGAGAAGAAGATTCAGTTTTAGCAAAAGGCCCTAGCACAGATTCTTTCATTGCTTCATCCAAACTATCGATCTTAGCTTCTACGCGATCGCGTGTTGCAACATCCTTTGCGGCATTTGCCTTTGCATAATCTTGATAAAGTCCTTTCATTTGGTCCTCAAAAGGTTTCAACCCCGCTTGAAGACGCAAATACGCATCATGATTTTTTGAACCCTTTACAGTTCCGTTACTAAAAGAATCAACTGAACTGATCTTTATTTTTCCTGGTCCCGCATAAAACACAAAGTAGTCTCTGTTCTGTGCCATAGAACCTGAACCAATCGGAACAGCCTGCTTTGCTTTAGCCGCATCTTTTAAAACAGGATATTTAACTCGCAAACGCAATAAATCCGGCTCATCTAACTGAACGGAAAAAGAGTAATTACCCTCAGCAATTTTACAGCTATCAGTTACGAAAGCACCTCCCACTTTATGGTATAAATAAACCCACTCAGGTTCTGTTTTAAAATTTTTCAAATCACCTTTGATAGACAAAGACTTAGCCTTATCCTGGGCCATTACAGCAAAAGGCATCAAAAAGACTGTTAAAAGGAGTGTGCGCATAGGGTAAATTAAGGGGACCAATATACGCATCTTTCCGTACCTTTGCTGAGCCACGCAATTGTGGAACAAGCATTGTGAAACACTTAAATCAAAAATTCAATGGATCCCAATATATTATACGCCTTAATTGGCGTAGCCGCCGGAGGAATTGGCCTCCTGGCAGGTCGCGTCCTCTTTGCGAAGGGAAGCCGTAAGCAGATCGAAGAGGCTGAAATTCAAGCACAAACCATTTTAAAGGAAGCAGAACTCAGAGCCGAAACCGTCCGGAAGGAAAAGGAATTGCAGGCAAAAGAGCGTTTTGTTCAGTTAAAAGCTGAGCACGAAAAAGAGGTGCTAGAAAAAACCCGTAAGATCAACGATTCGGAAAACAGAGCCCGTCAAAAAGAACAATCGATCAACCAGAAGGAAAATAACCTGGATAAGCAGATCAAAGAAAATGAGACTATCAAGGAAAACCTGAATCGTCAAATTGAGTTGGTCAACATCAAAAGAACAGACTTAGAGAAACACCAGGAAGAACATATCCGCCGGTTGGAAAAAATTGCTAATCTCTCTGCAGACGATGCCCGTGCGCAACTAATCGAAAGCTTACGCAACGAAACACAGACTAAGGCCCTGGCCCTTCAACAGGATATTATCGAAGAAGCCAAACAAAAAGCACAAAAAGAGGCCAGAAAAATCATTATTCAAACTATTCAGCGTACCGCTGCGGAGCAGGCGATTGAAAATTCTATCACGGTGTTCAACCTGGAAAGTGATGAGATTAAAGGTCAAATCATTGGACGGGAAGGTCGAAACATCCGTGCAATCGAAGCGGCTACCGGAGTGGACCTCATTGTTGATGATACCCCGGAAGCGATTTTGTTATCCAGTTTTGACCCTCTACGCCGTGAAATTGCCCGCCTCAGTTTGCAAAGACTGGTCAGTGATGGACGTATCCACCCTGCCCGTATTGAGGAAGTGGTAGAAAAAACAAGAAAGCAAATTGAAGAACAGGTCATGGAAATTGGTGAGCGCACCGTTATTGAGCTGGGTATCCACGGTCTGCATAAAGAACTAATCAGAATGGTTGGAAGAATGCGTTTCCGCTCTTCCTATGGTCAAAACCTGCTCATGCACAGCCGTGAAACAGCCAATTTGTGTGCGACCATGGCTGCAGAATTGGGACTGAACCCTAAGCTGGCTAAACGCGCCGGATTATTGCACGATATTGGAAAAGTACCGGATGAGGAAAGCGAATTAAGCCACGCCTTGTTGGGAGCCAAATTAGCTGAGAAATACGGCGAAAATCCAGCCGTGGTCAATGCCATTGGAGCACACCACGACGAAATGGAAATGCAATACGTAATCTCCCCCATTATCCAGGCCTGTGACGCCATTTCAGGTGCCCGACCAGGAGCCAGAAGGGAGATCATGCAACAATACCTGCAGCGTATTAAGGACCTAGAAAACCTGGCCATGTCCTACACTGGAGTAGAGAAAGCCTATGCCATCCAGGCAGGCCGTGAATTACGGGTGATTGTGGAAGCCGAAAAGGTCAGCGACCAGGAATCAGACCGCCTTTCCTTTGAAATAGCCCAAAAAATCCAAACAGAGATGACTTTCCCTGGCCAAATTAAGGTGACGGTCATCCGCGAAAAAAGAGCGGTAAATGTTGCCCGTTAGGGTGATTTTCACTACCTTTGCCGTCCTTAAAACTTTTGATATGAACGCCATTGCCTTTGTACACGAGCAGCTGACGGCTAAAAAAGAGTTCCCGGCTTTCAAACCCGGCGACAACATTACCGTCAATTACAAGATCATTGAGGGAAACAAGGAGCGTATCCAGTCCTTCAAGGGCGATGTGATCAAAAAACAGGGAACTGGACACACTGCCAGCTTTACCGTTCGTAAAATTTCGGATGGCGTAGGCGTGGAAAGAGTATTCCCGATCTTCTCCCCCAACATTGATTCTATCGAATTAAATAAAACCGGTCAAGTACGTCGTGCTAAACTTTTCTATCAGCGTAAGCGTAGTGGTAAGAGCGCACGTATCCGTGAAAAGAGAATGGCTGTTAGCGAATCAGCTGAAGCTTAATCAACAGCGACCTGTTAAAAAAATCCCGTCTCTTCAACTAGTCGGGATTTTTTTATGTCGTTAACTTTCTGGTATCCTATCTTTACACTACAACTCTCGACTATGACAAATCCTATTTTACTCGGAATGCTTGGCACCAATGAAATCATCATCATTCTTGTGATCGTATTACTTCTGTTTGGAGGTCGTAAGATTCCTGAATTGATGAAGGGACTTGGAAAAGGAGTTCGTGAATTCAACGATGCCAAGAATAACGTGAAAAAAGAAATCGAAGAGAGCGCTAATGATGTTACCCGCTCTGTTAAAGACTAATCTCTTTTTTTCGAAAAGCCGCCCGTCCCCCTTTTGGAGTTCCGCAAGGGGATTACTCGCTTCAAGTATTTTATTATTTCTATCGCTATCCTCTTTCTCCCAAACAGGACCAAGAGGATTCAACACCTTGTTTGACACAAGCAGTTGGAAGAACCCTTCCGGTGTAAAGTTGAATCCGCAAGCCATCTCCTTTGTAGAGTCTTACATGAGTCGTTATGGAAATGGACTCCGAAAAATGAAAGACTGGGGTCTTCCCTATTTCAATATGATGGATCAGGTATTAACTGAATCTGGTTTACCTGGACAATTAAAATACCTGGCTGTAATTGAATCAGGATTGCGATCCACTGCACAGTCGTGGACAGGTGCCGTGGGTCCTTGGCAATTTATGCCAGCAACCGGGCGTCGCTATGGGTTAAAAATCACACTCGCGTTAGACGAACGGATGGACTATATAAAAAGCACAAAGGCCGCAACCCGTTATCTAAAAGATCTCTTTACGCAATTCCAGGATTGGCTCTTGGTCATTGCAGCCTATAATGGTGGCGAAGGGGCTGTAGAACGTGCAATCCGTCGCAGCCAAAGTCGTGATTTTTGGAAGCTGCAATATTACTTACCCGCAGAATCCATGAACCATGTCAAAAAATTTATTGCGACGCATTATGTTTTTGAAGGAAATGGAGGCGTAACTACCCTTACCAAACAAGAGAGACAAACCCAGCAAGAAAAACTGCAACTTCCGCTTACCACAGAAGAGTTGGCACAAACAACTACGATACTATTGCGTGGTCGTTATAAAAAAGAAGCAATCTTAAAATATACCGAAACAGATCCGCAGGAATTTCGTCGCTTGAATCCCTCCTTTGATGAAGCGATATCCATGAAAGGTGAATACACGCTACGCCTCTCTCATGCCTGCATGCAAGAGTTTATCGAAAAAAAAGAAATGATCTTGGAAGAAAGTCTTCAGTTATTACTGAAAGGAAAATAAAGTCAAGAGCAATTACCTACGGATTAAAAATCCTCTTCTTCATCAAAGCCTTTGTCATTAAAAAGATCATCCTCGCCAAACTCATCCTCATCTAATTTAAAATCATCTTCCTCTTCCCCTTTTTTGGCTGGACCTTTTTTCCCTTTTGATTTAGGCAAATCAAATTCTTCAAAATCAGGATCCCAATTATCTTCTTCCTCCTGTTTTTCCCAATCATCATCTACTTCCTCTTCTTCATCCTCATCTACCTTACTCTTTTTGGGTTTTGAAGAATCTTTTGCCGCAACTTTTGTTGCAGGTTTTTCTGTAAGCTTTTTTACCTTTTCTGGTTTGATAGCCATAGCAGGACCGGATTAGTAATGTAAATTTTCAGCGAAGTTTTTAAATCGCCAAATTTTTTAAAATTCTTTTTTAATAAGAAAAATAAAATTAGGGTACAAGCACCAATTGATCCCGACCAGGACCATTAGAAATATATTTCACCTCCACGCCCAGATACTTATTAATAAAATCTACATATGTTTTCATTGCAACAGGAAGGGATGCAAACTCTTTACAGGTACTTGTTGTTTGATTCCAACCTGGAAATTTTTTCCAAACCGGTGTGGGCTGCGCACGCTCCAATTGGTAAGGAATTTGAGTCGTTTCTTTTCCATTAACCTCGTAGGCCGTACAAACGGATAGTTCAGCAAAAGCATCCAGCACATCTGCTTTAGTCATTACCAATTTTGTAACCCCATTAATCATACAAGTATAACGAAGGGCTACCAGGTCAATCCATCCACAACGACGGGGACGCCCGGTAGTAGCACCAAATTCATTTCCAACACGACGAAGCTCTTCTCCTGTTTCATTTTCTAATTCCGTAGGAAAAGGCCCACTACCCACTCGGGTACAATACGCCTTGGTAACACCAATCACTTCTCCGATATGGTTAGGAGCCACTCCTAAACCATTACAAACGCCTGCGGCAATGGTATTGGAGGAGGTAACAAAAGGGAAGGTTCCAAAATCAATATCCAGCATACTTCCTTGTGCACCCTCTGCCAAAATTTTTTGACCCGCCTTTATCTTTTCATTGATAAAATACTCGCCATTCACAATATTGAGTCCACGTAAAAATTCAACCGCTTCAAAAAATTCTTCTTCCCAAGCGCTGATGTCTTCTTGAAATCCATAACTATCTAATAATCGCTGGTGCTTTAAACGAAGCTTGATGTATTGGGTAGTAAAATTCTTATCTAACAAATCACCTACGCGTAATCCATTGCGACCTGTCTTATCCATATAAGCAGGGCCAATTCCTTTTAAGGTTGAACCTATCTTTTGATTTCCCTTGGAAAGTTCTGCGGCTTTATCAAGGGCACGATGTGTAGGAACAATCAAATGTGTACGATCAGCAATGAATAAATTCTTTTTAACATCCACTCCAAATGCAGCAACACTTTCGCATTCACGCTTAAGGGTTACAGGATCTAGCACCACTCCATTGCCAATTAAATTGACTATCCCTGCATGAAATATTCCTGAGGGAATTTGGTGTAACACCAGCTTTTTGTCATTTACATACAAAGTGTGACCTGCATTAGGTCCGCCCTGAAAGCGAGCTACCACTTGATAATCTTTCGCAAAAAAATCAACGATTTTTCCTTTTCCTTCGTCGCCCCATTGGAGGCCCAGAATTACGTCAACCATGTTAGTAGAATATGCGCCGCGAAAATAGGTCTATTTGATCAGCATTATGGAGCCTTTTTTAGTAATCACACGATCATCTTTGGTTAGCCCCTCAATCATCCAGATATAAATTCCCTCCGGCTGCAGTTGCCCACCAATAGTACCATCCCACCCGTCGTTCATCTTTTTAGTTTGGAACACAATCTGCCCCCATCGGTTGAATACCCTGAAATAATTATAGCTTTTCATGCCCACAGGGAACGGTGTGAACTTGTCATTTTTGCCATCACCATTGGGTGTAAATCCGGTCGGAACATAAATATCAGGACCCTTGTACACTCTAACATTAACGAACGCCTCTCCTTTACAACCAGCGATGGTGGACGCAACAACCTTGTACCGCACATCCGATCCAATGGCACCAATTGTTACCGTTGGATTAGGCACCAGCGTGTTGCTTAAGCCCACAGAAGGAGTCCAGGTATAGAAAGTAACATCCGGGTCATTAGGAACTGCTAATAATGTGAACTGATCACCTGGGTATCCGATCGTATCTGCCGGATAAGTTAATACTTGAATAGGAGGAGTAACATGAATTCGAACTGTGTCAGTGGTAAGACCGGCACATCCATTAGCATCAGAAAGTATGCTTAGTACATAAAAAATATCTCGGTCCGGTGTAGAAATTGCATTAGGAAGCGATGCATTATTCAAATAAGTGGAAGGCGCCCATTGGTAAACGGTACCTCCCGACCCTTGCAATGTTACTGATTGACCATAACAAATGACTCGATCGGACCCTGCATCAGGGATAGGTGCCGCATTAACCCGCACTACCACAGTGTCGCGGGTTACACATCTTCCCAACGTAATTGTCACGATGTATTGCGTAGTAGTAATGGGAGAAGCAATGGGGTTTGAAATATTCACCGCACTCAAGCCAGTTGCGGGAGTCCAGTCATATTGCAAACCATTTGAAACAACATTCAACTGAGTAGATCTGCTTTCACAAATAGTTACATCGGTTTGTGGTGTAAATGTTAGATCATTGGTAAGACCTACCACAGCAGTGGTTGTGTAGATACAGTTCAATGCATCTTTAACACTAACTGAGTAAGTTCCTGGTGCCACATTATACGTACCACTGTTTTGCCAGTTAACTCCACCGTCAATTGAATAACTGTATGTACCATTGCCACCCGAGGCTGTGATACTAAGCCCGCCGTCGTTACCACCATTACAAGAAGCATTTGAAGTAGTAACTGTAGCAGTTAGTGCAGCTGGTTCAGTGATTGTTATTGGAGCAGTTGTGACACAATTGTTCGCATCTTTTATTGACAAAGTATATGCACCAGCAGCCAAATTAAAAGTAGTAGCAGATTGCCAGTTGGTTGCGTCAACACTAAATTGGTAAGGAGCCGTTCCTCCAGTAGTGTTAATAGTTAAAATACCGTTTGACTCTCCATTGCAGATAACAGGAACCGTATTGGTAGTTGTCACAACTGCGGTAGGTTCTGTAACCACCACAGAAGTAGTTCCTTGACAACCGGCACTTTCTCTAAAACGAATAGTGTGTGTACCCGCTGGTACTCCGGTAAATTGATTGCTACTTTGCCAGGTCACCCCATCTAATGAATATTGATAAGGTGCTGTTCCTACAGTAGGAGCAACTACAGTCAGCGTACCGGTATTTCCTCCGTTACACAACACAGGTGTTGAACTTGCAGTAGTTGTTAATGCTGGCCCTGTAGCGACAGAAACAATGGAGGGGTTACTTATACATCCGATTGCATCTTTCACTAGCAGTGAATGATTTCCCGAAGAAAGACCCGTAAATGTATAGGGAACTGCACCCGCAGTAAATGGTCCCCCATCAATTGAAAACTGAAAAGGTGCAGTACCGCTTGATGGTGTAACAGTTAACGTACCATTGACTGCTCCCTCACAAGTGGTAGCTGCAGCATTAAAGCTGGCAGTTATGGCAGGGCCAGCCGCTACTGTGATTGTACGCGTCAACTGACATCCTAGATTATCCCGAATAACCACTGTATGTGATCCAGAAGTGATGTTTGAAAAAGTGAAAGGACTGGTTCCACTTTGAATAGTGCCACCATCCAATTGGAATGTAAAGGGTGCCGTACCAGCAGTGGTATTAATTGTAATAGATCCATTGGTGGCAGTGGGACAGGATGTGGCAGATGAAGTAGTAGTAGCTGCAACACCTGCACCTACAGCAACATTCACGGTAAGCGGCCCCGATGCACAACTAGTAGCCAAATCAGTAACAATTACTGTATGATTACCTGCCGTAACATTATTGAAAGTAAAGGGCAGCGTTCCTTGCACGGCAGCATTCGCATCTAACTTAAATGTATGTGGCCCGGCCCCGGCCGCCGTTGAAATCGTAATAGAACCATTATTGACTCCCGTACATGCAGTAGGCGCAGCAGCAACTGTGGTGGCAAGATTACCAGCAGAAGCAACGGTAACCGGTATCGAGATATTACAAGCCCCTGGCGCATCTCTTACGGTAACGGTATAAGCACCCGCAGCCAACCCATTAAATGTATTGCTCGCTTGCCAAGTTGTTCCTCCATCAATTGAGTATTGGTAAGGGGCAGTTCCGCCAGTTGGTGTGCCTATTGTAATTATTCCATTATTATTTCCACAGGAGGCTGCATTAGGAGTAGCTGTTGCCGCAAGTCCAGCAGATCGGTTAACACGCACAGTATCCGTTCCAAAAATTTCAACGGTGGGATCATCAGATTTTTCAAATACCGAACGAATCACAAAATTGGTAATAACTCCAGCAGGAGGACAAATGTTAGGAAAAGCTACTTCGAGGTTTCCATTTCCCAGATTAGTTGTTGCGGCAGGAAGCACTGTTGCAACAATAGCACCAGTATTATCTAATAATTCAACTCGCTTTAATAAAGAGGGACCCGCATTGGGTACAAATCTCCAGCTTTCATTCATATTTACAGATCCCCAACTTGGGCCCAATGCAGTTCGACCAGGGGCCATCATTCCATTGGTGCGATCCCAATCTTGTATACCAATAATTGCACGACCACTGTTCCAACCAGGACAGGTTTGTTTACTAAAAACTAATACCTCAATGACATTGAGTGACTCGTATAAGACAATTTGATGGGTGTTTTGATTTAGGCTGGTGCAGGAGAAAAGTCGAACCTCATTAAAACTGAGCACCCATCTGCGATGCGGAGCGGTTCCAAAAACCTGGTATTGAATTCGCTGATTGGGCTGACCAGTTGTTGGATATAAATCATGATTAGGACCCATGATAGTAGCGCGGTCATAACTAGCACTAGGCAAGTTGGCAGGGATGCTCCAGGCAGCATATAAACCCGCTCTGGATGCATCAAAGGTTAAATACCCGTTGGTACTTGCAGCCAACGTGTTGTAGACAGTTCCGTAAAATGAAAAGGGAAAACCAATTGTTACTAAGGAAGAGTACGTATCGTCGATTGTCAAATTTGTTGGGGTACCCTGCGGATCATTTGGCGCAACATACACAGGGAAACAACCTGGTGTGGTGCTTGTGGGATTTATCGTGTACGTAGAAGTTTGTTGACGAAT
>JBEDEC010000053.1:0-9176 GCA_041175905.1 Bacteroidota bacterium | reverse complement strand
AAATCTAATTTTAATTCGGTTAGTATTACAATAAAGTCATTTGAGGAAAGTTTATTCTTATTTCTCAACTTATTTGCAATCTCTTCTAATTCAAAGAATGTTATTTGAAATTTGGAGTATTCTGAGTCGGGATTTAATTCACTTATATAACTCAAATCAATTTTATTGATTGAATTGAATTTTAATGGACCTGGAATACTTTTTAACAGTTTGACAGTCGATTCAAAAATACTGGAATCAACTCCTGGAGTAGAAGCGATATAGATATTCATGTGCAGATTTTTTTTAAAAATTAGCAATTATCTATATATCAAGCAAGTCACATTTAATGTATTCTCATTAGGGTTAATCATTTAGTGAATCGTTGATTTCGTCTATAATTTTTTCCACGTCATGAAGGTTTGTATCCATATGTTTTATGATAGTTCCCCGGTGAATTCCTGAATATTTGGAAATACTCGACTTGGAAATGTGGATTCCTTTAGTCTCCATTTCTTCTATTGCAGCTCTAATTTTTATCTTGGTTTCATTTTCTTTTAGGATACCGCAAATCTTCCCGGAAACCTTACGTTTGTTTAATGTCGTGTCACAATTCTTATTGTAATGAATACGTTTCAATACCGGTTTGACTTTTGAATTTCCATTGATTATTGCACCATAATATACGGTTTCAAATAATCCAATCAATTCACGAAACTCCATCTTCTTATAACCAGTATGTTCTTCATTTACATGATACAGATAGGATAGGATTAAATGTTTATCGGCCACCGGATTTAGGAATAATATCTTATGAATCATATTAGTAAAGGTTTTATGTTTTAATCCATCCTTGATAAGATACTGGAATCTGATTTCAACATATTCAACCTCTTGGAAATCAACTACAGGATTCTTTACATTTACTGGAGTTTCTAGTATCAATTGGTCCAAAACTTCCTTTATTGGTATTGGTTTAAAGTTTTCTAGGGGTGCACAATGGATACGTATCATACTATCATTACTACTTTTAACTTCCATTAGGCAGCCTAAGTCCTTTTTCTTCCTTTTATTAAACATTTCAGCTGGTATGTCTATTTCATTTTCATAGTTATAGAATAAATCTGGGTCTGAGGATATAAACAGAGGACGTGCAATACCTCCAGCATTGGTATCTATCTTCTCATTAACCAATATGTTATCAATTATATATTGCCTAGCAATAAGAAAATGATTCTCGCTCTTAAGATGATTGGAGATTTTGAATAAGATTGAAATACCTCCATTACTGCACGATATACAGATAAGGGAAGCTAAATGACCGTATTCTTTAATGAACCTGTCTTTTAGATTTTGGGAATTGAGATAATCATCAATATCAATGTAGATATACGATGATGGTGCAATCAAGTTGTATTCTGCACCTTTTAGTTTTCGAACCTTGAGTAAACAATTAGGAGTAATGTAAGGTAGTTTTTCCTTTAGCATACCATAATCCTTACCCAATCGTCTAAGTTCTCGAACCTTTTCGATTTTAAATTTCTCAGGATTACTCTTTATCAACCTTACCAGCGTTGGTAAGTCGATGTGTTTTTTGGGGTAGATTACCGTAATACCGCCATCGAAATAAGAAAACATTTAATTAAAAATCCCCCATTATTTCACCGGTAGTGGACGGTTACTTTAACGAGGGAAAAGCAATCAAACTCTTTATGGTATCAATCAGCTCCACTACAAACTAATTCTTACCTTTTTAATAAATATATCGAAAATGGCTAAAAAAGGGAAGGCTCCAATGCTAAGGAATTGCTAAAAAATCTAACATCACATTGTGTAATTTAAACGAAGTTTTTGTCGTGATCGATGTATGTGGAATGTTACATAAATGATAAAATCCAAATTCCTGATATTGATATGAGAATCCCCAATTTAAACTCTTTTGATATACCAAATTTGCCGTAAATTGAGGCTGTGGGAATTGACCCATTCGTGAAGCTCAAACCAATTTTTATGGAAACCGAAGATTATAAACCCAGAGTACCCTTGAAGACTCTGTCAAAGTTATCAAAACAAGAATTCCATTTGTTAATTACATCGAAGGACCCCTTGGCAGTTGAATGGAGAAGATTACATAAGAAGGAATTCGACATTAGAATACGGATGAGTGATTTACTTAATGACTTCTTCTGTCGTAATACTAAATCATAAATTTAGGGTGTACTTTTTATTGCTCTTTCATTTTTTTAAAAATGGTACTCTCAAATGCAGCATAACTGGTATTTTCTCTGGAAATTAGCCTTGACACCCAACCAAGCTAATTTTATGAGTATTTCCATTCTTTATGTTCGCTGTAGTACTATTGAGCAGAACTCTGACCGGCAACGTGTCAATGAAAAAGATTTTGATAAGGTTATAGAGGACCGTTGCAGTGGGACCATATCAATGTTTTCAAGAACTGGAGGAATTGAACTAAAAAAACTGATCGACTTAAAGTTAGTATCTAGTATTTCAATTTGGCAAATTGATAGATGTGGAAGGGACCTACATGATATACTTTCCTTTATCAAGTATACTACTGAAAGAAAAATTCCTGTAAAGTTCATCAATCAAGGTTTATGTACGATTCATGATAATGGAGATGAAAACCCCATATCCAAAATGGTGATTTCGATTCTAGGGGTTGTTGCGGAGATGGAAAGAAAGCTAACCCTAGAGCGGCAGAGAGAGGGGGTAGCGATAGCCAAGATGAAAGGAAATGTTTATTTGGGAAGGAAGCCCAATACAAAGGAAGACCCGTTGAAATTCTTATCCAAGCCTAAAAACAAACGCGCTCTAGAATTATTAAAGAAAAACTACAGGGGATCAGAAGTTGCAAAGATTACTGGATTGAGTATCAATACCGTCACTAAGGTAAAAAAACTAATGAGGAGCTTGGATTGACCTATTTGATGAGTAGTTATTCCAGTAAACTATAGATCCTGATCACGATGAGGATCAGGGGCAGGAGAGCCCTGCAGGGGTCACCGTATCCGAAATTATATATCGTCAATTTACCCTAAAATAGTACCTTCAATCCCTTTTTTGAAATAAAAATTTCTGCGAAAAATCTCCCAGAAGGTCAAATACCCAGAATTTAAAACAAAAATTTCCAGTATAAAATCTATAATTTCAAGTCGTTTAGACACTTCTTCGAATACTTTGAGGCAATGTCTCTCGCTTCGACCTCATAATCATTTTCCCAATAGGACTTTATCCGAGTTAGTCTATTATACCTAATATCATCCTTTGAAGTTCGAATTTGAAGGTGATGGACATATTCGTGAATTATTGTGTTACAGAGTTCTTCTATTGAGTTGTGTCTAAGTATATAGACAGTTATCCTATTGTTAAAATACTGATAACTCCCTAAATAAATGGTTTTTGTCCGCCTTGAAATAAACATGCTTGGTTTAGATCTTCTTCCCTTTTTCAAATGGATGTTACAAATACACCATTTAAGAATCTGATATATGAGTTCCTTTGTTTCTTTGGAAGATAATTCACTTAAGTTGATCCTCGTTTTTGGAAAAAAAAATCTCCCAATCGTTGAGAGTAAAGGCCAGATTAATAAACAATAAAGAATAAGTCCAAGAATGAACAAACAGCATTTAATTAACATAAAGCTAATTTGACGCCTTTGCTTGGAACTGCCAAAATTTGAACTTCATTTAATTTAAACAAAGTTTAAATGGACTAATAATTGACCATCTGTATGCACCACCTTCAATAAACAAAAAAGTACAATCTAAAATAGACTGTACTTTTGCAACCCGTGTTCTAAAAAAAAATTACTTCCAAACTTCCTTTTCAATTTTTATAAACACCCCATTTAGGTCATATTTCAAGTAATATTCTGTTCGCTCATCTGAAACAAGTACAAGCAAGAACTCATTCATCATGAATTCCTCTATTTTCATTTTCTTAATTCGATTCTTGAAATCATCAAGTGTATAACGACTCAAATCTCCAAGTTCACTCAACTCAGAAAATTTATATTGGCTAAATATTCTTACTGGAAAATTTTTAACTTTTTGAATGACTTTTTTGATCATTTTATATATTCTAATTGAAGAGTGTGTTTGATGTAATTCAAGTTTGTACAACCAGTCATTTTGGTTACAAAAATTGCTACACTACATATTATTTAATTGTAAATTCCGCTAAGTCAAAATACATATCTTCGGTGGTTTTAAATCTCTCCCACTGTAATGTAAATCGCAACCCAGATTCATTCGAATTTACTAGCAGCAAAGTTTCGCCTGAAAACAGTTGAATTTTAAGGGTCAATATGCCTTTTGTTTCGGAGGTGTCTATACTTTCAACCTCCCCAAGGTTTATAAACCGAAACTGAGGGTATGTGTTTATATGCTGCCGAATTCGGATCATTTTCATTCTCTCCATAATCTGATTTCAACCCGTCTGTTTAATTGTAAATCTGACTTAGATACAGGAACTAACTCTGAAAATGCTTCTGTTTTGAAACGCGATTTATCTACGCCATGGCTTTCTAAATACTTTCTGACATTTTCAACACGCTTTTGAGATAACTTTAAGTTATACTCATCTGATTGGCGGTAATCCGTGTGTCCTTTTAAATGTAATTTAACCTGAGGGTACTCCCTCAGCAAGCCTATAATTTTATCTAATTTTTTCGCTGACTCTGGCCCTACCCATGATTTATCTGTCTTAAAGAAGACTTCTTTGTTAAATAAACTATCTAAATTAACTCTTGACTGATTCTCTTTTTCTGTAATAGTGACCAAAGGAATAAAGTCTTGTTTGGGTGCAACGGCTAGCTGCAGGGTATCTGCAGGCTTTATTACTAGACTTCCTGTTGCCTGATTTTGTTCAATAGCTATGATAGGTGCTTCGACTTTAGCTATGATGGGCACATAGGTTTGTTGAACAAGAACCTCCTCTGTTGTTACTTTTGTCTTAGTAGGCAGTTTAAAGACAAGTCCTATGCCTGCAGTAACTGAAGAACCACTATTGGTTTGTGGACTCAGCGTTCCTGTTGAATAAAACGGCAATCCTATTCCTACCATACCTCGAAGATATATAGACGAGGATGTCTTAAAATCAATTCCTAATGCGGCTGATCCCATATAATCAGCATCACGATTCGTAAGTGCATACGAATTATCGAAAAGCAATTCTCCAGCGAATTGACCGAAAGGAATCAAACGTTTGGAAAGCGGCTTTAAATAATACCGCATCCCCGCAACCGCACTTGCATAACGGGCTGTAGAACCCATTTGAAATCCAAAATTAAGCCCTCCAAATACTTCTGATGAAGTGTTAATCATTCGAGCGTATTGAAATCCGACTGAACTATAATGAAGCAGCACATCTCGGCGAGAAGCAGCTTGTTGTAATGTGCGATCGCTCCCCCCTACCTGAATAGATATAGAGGATTGTGCTGCAAGACTACTGCTTATTAATAGAAATATTAAAGTGATATAAGATCTCATTTTTGCTTCTCAAATAAGGAAATTTTAAGGGCTAGCTCGTGGGTTTGAACTCCTATTGAATTCAATATATCGATAGGAAATTCAGTATTATAAGCTATATATACTTTCTTAGATAGTGGCACTCCAAGTCTTGCCCCATAACTACTCTTAGAGCGATAAATAACGCCTATATCTAATTTCTGCTGCAGGCTAGCGAGTAGATTCACATCCCAGCTCAAAGGAACAGATGATGCCAGTCGCAGCATACCCGATGGACTAAGCTGAATTCCATCTGATACTCGATACTTTGTACCAACTTGTAGGTAATAGTAGGCCACATCCTTAAAGGCCCCTGATAATCCACCAAAATCATAGGTTAACACCCGAGGTTGTGACAAAGAGATAAAACTCCCATCCCGATGATAGAAATGTATCCCCCAGCCCGTATTTGGTTTTAGTCCCGTTGACTTATTTACCTGTATAACAGGATCATTTACATCTATTGCTGTTAGTCCAGCATAATCAATATACAAGGATGAAACGGATAAACGCAAACCCCCATTCATGTTCCAATCCTCATTTAATTTAACCACATATGAACCGTCTAATGATACATTAGTCATCCTAAGTGGACCGGCCTGATCTGAAGCTAACAATCCGGCAATACCTATTTTGGGTTTCAATTGGTAGTTTCCGGTTAGTATAGAGGTGCGTGGTGATCCTTGTACTCCAATCCATTGTTGGCGATTAATCGCCACAAATTCTCCTTTAGCTTCGCGGGAAATAACTCCTGCATAAGCTGGTGAACTAATCAACGCATTTACAGGATACATCGAATACATCACCTCCACCTGGGCTGACGCACAAAAGCTAATCACGAGTATAATGGCTACAATTATCTTTCTCATTTTCCTGTGCGATCTAAATAAACATAATTACTTATGGCTGGTTTCTGACCCATAAAATCCACCACATAGTAATACGTGCCATCCGGCAATTCTCCAGAGACGCCATTTCCGCCCCAGGTATTTTGGTAATTCTCTTGTTCAAACACCACGTTACCCCAGCGATTAAGAATCGTCAAATGGTTTGGTTGTAACCTTAGAATTCCAGGGATTTTCAGCACATCATTCAGGCCATCGCCATTAGGCGTGATGATTTGCGGCAAGATTAAATCACACACATCAGGATCAATTCGGTTCTCGATGCCATCATGATCACAGTCTTTCAGATTACCAAAATCCAAATCATCTTCCAGCAAATCTAAAATACCATCACCATCTGAATCCGTGTCTTGGAAATCTGGAATGCCATCTTTATCGGTATCGATATTCTTCTCGTAGCTGTCTAAATAACCATCGTTATCGGAGTCTAAATCTCTGAAATCTGGAATACCATCTTTATCAGTATCCATCGAAGACTCGATCAAATCTAGAATTCCATCACCATCAGAGTCTGCAATATTATCTATTACCAATGTTCCAGTCCCAACTGGCGATACATTACCCACTGCATCCGTAGCTGTTGCTGTGACACTGTAAGTACCTGATGGTAAAGTTGTAGTTGTAATACTCCAGTTACCACTTGAGTTCGCTGTGGTCGTATAGGTTGTACCATTTACAGTGACTGTCACAGTTGTATTTGCTTCAGCTGTTCCCGTTATAGTTGGTGTTGTATCATTCGTCGTCTGATTATTCACAACAGGAGCTGATGGTGCTGTGTTATCTATTATGAAAACTAAATTATCATTTCCAACATAAGCATTACCAGATAAATCTGAGCCAGCAACTGTTACAATAGCAGTACCATCGTTCCCAGATGGAACATCCCACACAAAGGTCCAAGTAGCTGTTCCACTTCCACTCATTGCCACCGCACTTAAGGTTGTTCCATTACTATAGGTAATAGTAATAGTTGGTGTCGCAGTCATTGACTCGCTAAAAGTCGCAATGATTGTCTCTGTTTCTATATTCCTAACATTTAAATCTGGCCCAGAATGTGTTAAAACAACTGTTGGCGGTGTAGTATCTGGCACTTCATTATCCGTGTTCACCAAAGAAATATCGGCAACATCATTTGCTCCCAAAGCATCATATGCTGGATCCAAAGTTGAAGTTGGATTTCCAGTAACTAATTGATATAATATGTTGCCATCTAATATAGCATCGTCTTTACCAGTTACTGTAATCATATTGGATGTGCCACTCCAGTTTGCATTTTCAATTGTGATTGAATTTGCAGATAATGTACCCTCATTCAAATTTGATAAACTTAATGGTATTGTAACCGATGCTCCATTTAATGGCTGTGATAATAATTTAAATCTAATTTGTACAGCGCCACCAGCCTCGGTAGTCGCATTACTAGCTCCCACAATCTCAGCTACAATACCTGGAGGGTCATTGTTTTGTGTTGTCATAGTAACATCCGCAATAGCACTTCCTTGTATGGTTGCATAGTCTATAGCTGTTGTTGATATTGTTCCCGTTATGATTGTAAATGCTACCGCACCATCCCCAATTAAATCATCCACCATGTTCACCACAATTCTTTGTGGAACATTCCAATTTAAAGGTGTAAATGTTACTGAAGGCTGTACTGTTCCTTCTGTAATATCGCTACTAGACAGAGGAATTGTTACATCTGCAGTAGGTTGATGCGTTAATACAATATCAAAACTACCATCATATTGACTACCCTGTGTGGCGTTTTCTAATAATTCTGCATCTACTACTGTAATTGAAACCCCGGCTTCTATGACATTACCAACTGTTACACTTATATTTTTTATTGTTGCATTTCCTGCAGCATCTGTAGCAATTATATTTACACTAAATGGTCCAGGATTTGTTTCAAAATTAGGAGCAGTCTTAAAAGTTAATCTACCATCATTCAGATTGATATTAAACAAACTTGCATTCGTTCCAGAGAGACTCCAGATCACAGTTTCATTTACATCAAAATCATAAACTGATATTTGATTCTCTGCAGCAGTAACACTATAAGGGGACGAAATAATTGCAGTAGTTGTACCTGTTTCATACACTACCGGTGGAATTGTATCTACCGTCACAGTACCTGTACCAGCTGGGGATATATTACCCGCAGCATCCGTAGCTGTTGCTGTGACACTGTAAGTACCTGACGGTAGTGTAGTTGTTGTAATACTCCAGTTACCTGATCCATTTGCTGTGGTAGTATAGGTTGATCCATTCACACTCACCGTTACTGTTGCATTCGGTTCTGATGTACCAGTAAATGTAGGAGTTGGATTATTAGTTATACTAATGCTAATGACCGTTGGAGCTGATGGTGCAGTTGTATCCACTGTTTGACTACCAGTACCTGCTGATGATGTATTACCCGCAGCGTCCATAGCTGTTGCCGTTACACTATATGTACCTGGTGTTAATGTTGTAGTGGTTACACTCCAATTGCCACTTGAGTTGGCTGTAGTGGTATAGGTTGCATTATTTATTGTTACAGTAACTGTTGTATTTGCTTCCGCAGTTCCCGTAATGGTTGGTGTTGTATCATTCGTTATTTTATTATTTACTACTGGTGTTGGGGGTGTACTATTATCTATTGTAAATACTAAGTTCGTTGTTCCCGCATACGCATTGCCCGCTAAATCACTTCCAGCAACTGTTACTGTTGCTGTACCATCACTCCCTGCTGGTACATTCCATGCATAGGTCCATGTTGTTC
>JBEDEC010000052.1:0-4904 GCA_041175905.1 Bacteroidota bacterium | reverse complement strand
AAAAGCGATTTTGGTTATTACTTTTCTTCTGTCAAAAAAAATTAATATCCAAAATAATCAAATGATACTCATTAGCCATATCCAAAAACTAAGTACCGTAAAATCATGTGACTTTGATATTTTAAATTCTATGAAAGAGGAATTAGTCCCATCATTGAAATTAAGGAATTGCCAAATGGGGGTAAATAGTTTATCTCAGATTAAATAATATTGAACCGCCAAATACGTTGGGTGGTAGTATCAATTAAACTTGTTATGATGGTAAAATAAATTATAAATTTGGCCTGTTTCTTACAATATGTAAGCAACAAACGAGAACAACTTACCAAGGATAATTTAATAACATGTTTAAAAAATTGATAATCGTATTTGCGTTTATAATTCCGTTACTATCATCATTTAATGCAAATGCCCAGAATAATTTGGAGGTCTGCTATAACCCAAATTTGGTAAAAGATACCAGTAAAAAAAGTTTAAATGCTTTGGCGGTCTATGTTGTCGAAAATGACAGTATCATAATTAGCTATCACTCTCCTGGTGTTAGAAACAGGATCATCTGGGGAGGTTTAGTTCCTTTTGGTGAAGTTTGGGTAACAGGTGCTCATGATGCCACATATTTAGTAATGCCTAATGATTTTATTGTTGCTGGCAATACTATTCCTGCAGGCAAATATGCTTTTTTTACTATTCCTGGACAAAAAGAATGGACATTGATTATCAATAAGAACTGGAGTCAACATTTAGCCTCTGAATATGACGAAAAAGAGGATATCGTCAGAATTAAGGTTAAACCTAAAAAAGTAAATCACACAGAGCGGCTGCAGTATTTTATTGAGATGGAGAGCAACTCCTCTGGAAAAATTTCTGTGGCATGGGAAAAGATTAAACTTGAAATGCCTTTTACCTTGAAATAATGCTTTTAAGTGGTGGATGTGCGGATTGAACCTTGCGCTATAATTCACTGATACGCAATCGTAACGCGGTTAACTGGTAAAAAATGTCGCTCTCATAGGCTTACATCTCTACAGCGGCTGTCTTAATCTTAAAATCTTAACTTGAGCTATCAATGCGTTTATTGCTAATCATATTTTTAATTACTTCCAATTACTGTATTGGACAACAAAAATATCCAACATCCAAACCTTTTTCGATCCCATCACCTCATAATACCGTTCCGCCAAAAAAGCCAATTGTTTCTATAAAGCCGGATTTCGTAAGCTCCAAGCAAGGATTTATCTGCAAGCAAGAATGGAAGTTCGAAAAGAAGACCAAGCTACCTCTTAAGTTTAGATTAGGGTCAATTGACTATGTCAACAAAATGGAGGGGAAGAAGTAGAAGACATTTTTGGTTTTTTTAATCCTTCTTTCTCGAGCTTTCTTTATTTGATTGAGAGCATAAGCAAATTGATACCTATTGTGTAGCTATGATTATCTTCCAGTATAGGGTGTCTCTACATCTGAGCTGTTAAATATTTTCCATTGTAAGCAAGAGCCTAGGACTTCACTCTCATATTTTGGTAAATCTAAAGGTTTACATTTATATCAATTATGTCAACAAATAAGTTTATATTTGCCGAGAATAGTAAACATATAAATTTACTTTATGTATAAAAGGTCACTACAATTCCAGCAGCTTAATAATAAAATGCTGGCTTTAGCAACGCTTAGTAAGGTAGCCTTGCCACCCACCGGATGGATTAGAGCGATTCGTTCTGCCATTGGCATGTCCATGCAGCAACTTGGAACAAAGCTGAATATTTCAAGGCAAGGAGTCATGAATATGGAAAAGCGAGAAAAAGAGGGATCAATTACGATAAACTCGCTTCGGGAAATCGCACAGGTAATGGATTTGGAATTAGTCTATGGTTTTGTGCCTATCGATGGATCGTTGGATGCACTCATTGAAAGACGCGCGATGGAGTTGGCGACACAAATCGTTAAACGCACAGCCACTACAATGGAATTAGAGAACCAGGCGAACTCAAAAGAGCGAATTGAAAACGCGATAAGAGAAAGAGCAGCTACGATTCAAAATGAAATGCCAAAAATTTTATGGGACTAGAAATCGAATACATTGACGGACAAACTCCGTTAGATGAAGATGAAAAAGATGACTTGCTAATTGATACAATTGCAACTCGTGCTGAACTAGATGAGTTTGAACAGCAAAATATTGAAGAGGCAATACAATGGACGTTAGGAAAATCTTTTAGCATAGATACCATTTTCACAGATGATTTTATTCGTATGGTTCATAAACGCATGTATGGAAATGTGTGGAAATGGGCAGGAGAGTTTCGTAAAACAAATAAAAACATTGGATCAGACAAATGGCAAATATCTGCTGAGTTAAGAAGTTTATTAGGTGATGTAAAATTTTGGTGTCAGAACAATACTTACTCACCAGATGAAATTGCCCTTCGATTTAAGCATCGTTTAGTGAGTATTCATTGCTTTCCCAACGGAAATGGGAGGCATAGTCGCTTGATGGCTGATCTAGTAATAGAAAAAATTTTTAAAAGTGCGGTATTCAGTTGGGGAGCTATCACTAAAAATGAAAATAGCAAAACTGATACTCGAGTGAATTACTTGCGAGCTTTAAAATCTGCAGACACTGGAGATTATAGTTACTTACTTGTCTTTGCTAGGTCTTAATAGATTAGCCTGGGATTGCACCCCCAAAGTGCTCCGAAAGTACTCAGATTGGCTGCACTTTTCTGCTTTTATTTGCTTTGTGCTGCAAATAAAAAAGCCTGAAAATCAACGTAATTCATTGATATTCAGGCTTTTAAGTGGTGTGGGGCGGGATCGAACCGCCGACACAAGGATTTTCAGTCCTTTGCTCTACCGACTGAGCTACCGCACCATTCTTGCTCTTTTTCAAGCGGATTGCAAATATAGGCCTCAAAAATCAACTGGGCAAGTTCTAAACCTCTGTGTTTGCCGATAAAAACCCAAAGTCTCAGCGTCTTTTTCTATTGAACTAAAATTTGTCAGCAATTATATTGCAACTAAATTGCAGTTGCAAAATGTCTATTCATGAAAAGCTCAAGGCTAGATTACGAAGAAGGCCAACAGATTTTACGTTCCGGGAACTCAAAACCCTATTAGTTGGTCTTGGATATTCTGAAGAACCAGGTGGTCATAGTAGTGGGTCACGCGTTGCTTTCTACAATAGAAAATTGAATCATGTAATTAAGTTGCATAAGCCACATCCTCAAAATGTTCTTAAACAGTATCAGATCAAACAAGTAATTGAAACACTAACCATTCAAAAATTGATATGAACAACAACCTTCTTTCATACAAAGGATATTATGGCTCTGTAAACTTCAGTGCCGCAGATGAAGTTTTTTTTGGGAAAATAGAAGGCATTCATGATTTAGTGTCCTTTGAGGGTGAAACAGTTAAAGGGTTGAAACATGAATTTCAAAAAGCGGTGGACGACTATATTTTATTATGTAAAAAGAATGGAAATCCAATTTTGAAAAGTTTGATGGGGTCCTTTAATATCCGAATTAAACCAGACTTGCATCAAAAAGCTGCAATTGTTGCACTAAAGAAAAATATTTCATTAAATCAATTAGTGCAAGAGGCAATTGAACGAGAGGTAACGCTTGTAGGGGAAATGGATGAAGAGTATTTAAAGCAATCCACTACTCAAAAGGGATCTGAAAAACCAAAAAAATCACCTCGAAAAGCTTAATGTTCTTTTCCCGTACTTTTGAGTCCCCAACCCCCTCAAAATGCGGAAAAGTCTTTTCGTTTCCTTGTTTTTTTCTCTTGTAATTCTGGTGTCATGTAAAAAAGATGTACCAGATAATAGTAACACTAATCCGCCGATTCCCACACTCACCGATAATGATCATATTCTTCCGGGTAATCCAACTAATGCGCAAACGAGTGCAACTTATACTACCAATTATCTGAAAGATTACGGTTATTATAAAATCAGTTACAATAGTGCAATGGGTACACCTAACTGGGTTGCTTGGCATTTACAAAGTGAAGACTTAGGTTCTGCGCCGCGTCAGGATGATTTTCGTTCGGATAACACGTTGCCAACTGCTTGGTATCGCGTGGGGAGTACTAGTTATTCTGGATCTGGATTTGATAGAGGACATAATTGTCCTTCGGCAGATCGTACTTCGACTATTGCAGCTAACTCGTCTACATTTTATATGACCAATATGATTCCGCAGGCGCCTACATTAAATCAGGGTCCTTGGGCGGGATTAGAAGATTTTATTCGAGCTAGTTTGGTAGGAACCACTAATGAAGCTTGGATTTATATGGGCAATTATGGTAATTCCGGTGGCGTGGGTAGTAATGGCGCATATACCGTTATTAATAATGGAAATGTACGCGTGCCTAGTAAGGTTTGGAAAGTGGTGGTGCTTATTCCTAAAGGGAATAATGATATCAGCCGATTAGATCGTAATGCAACTGTGCTTTGCGTTAGTATGCCAAATGATAATGGACTTTACACAGTATCTAATAAAACTGCGTGGAGAAATTACTTGATCTCTGTGAGTACGTTGGAAATCGAATCCAATGCAAATGGTGCGCCATTATCACTGTTCAGTAACATTGCGGAAGCAGAACGCAATGTGCTCAAGTCAAAAATTTATCAGTAAGACTTAACTCAGTTCTTCAAACTGACCTGTTTGTTTATTCTTACGCACGTTGGTAGCATGAAACCATCTTCCATTCATGGCAACATAAGTGCCATGCGGTAAGGTTTGTGCAAAAGCTAATGCACTTCCTAGGTTGAATAAACCATCTGAGCTACCAAATTTGATAGGAATCATAGCTCCTGTGAGTACAATGGTTTTCCCTTTTACTTTTTCAGCTAATAGAGCAGCGGTTTGTGCCATCGTATCTGTTCCGTGTGTAATTACAAT
>JBEDEC010000051.1:0-6006 GCA_041175905.1 Bacteroidota bacterium | reverse complement strand
ACATTAGTGAGCATACTGGAATTCAATTTGATTATGTAATTACGGTATGTGATAACGCAAACGAGAGATGTCCTGTATTTCCTACATCAGCTATCAAATTACACCACAACTTTCCTGACCCCGCAAAAGCCACTGGAACACAGGAAGAAATTAAAAGTGAATTTGCAAGAGTTAGAGAATTAATAAAAGCTTACTGCTCAGCATTTTCTACTACTTATTTTGAAAACGAGCACTAATCGTTTGCAAACCTTAAAGTGACTTAAGTCACTTGTATCGTCTCTAGGATGTTCGAAATTTATAAAAATTTTGGACATGCAGCAACACTGGGAAAATATTTATAAAACGAAACAACCACATGAAGTAAGTTGGACACAGTCTGTACCAACTACTTCCCTAGAATTTATTCATAATTTTCATCCTGCAAAAAATTCTTCTATCATTGATGTGGGAGGAGGCGACAGTCGGTTAGTTGATCACTTATTAGACGAGGGATTTACTAATGTGACTGTGCTAGATATATCTGAAGAGGCAATCAAAAGAGCACAAAACCGGCTTGGTGAAAAAAAGAAATTAGTCACATGGATTGTTAGCGATGTGCTTGAATTTAAACCCGATCAGTCGTATGATATATGGCATGACAGAGCCGCATTTCACTTTCAAACAGAAGAAACTGCAATAAACAATTATATAGACCTTATCAATAAGGCAGTAGCTAAATATGTTATTGTAGGAACATTCTCTACAAATGGACCAACAAAATGTAGTGGGATCAACATCAAACAATATGATTCATCAGCTATGAAAGCGCGATTTGAGAATAATAATTTTAAAAATACCACTTGTAAATATGAAGACCACATCACCCCTTCTGGTAGTGTGCAGAACTTTACCTTTTGTGGTTTTAAAAGAGTTTAGCGATTCCTTACATTTGAGGTATGCGCAATTATCTAGCCCTGTGCGTACTCCTCGTTTTATTTTTCAAAAAGTCAAATAGCCAGTTAAGTACAGTTTTAGGCAATGAGCCAATTCCTTCTAAATCTCAATTACAATGGCATCAATTAGAATACTACTGGTTCGCCCATTTTGGACCTAATACTTTTACGGGAGAAGAATGGGGATCAGGAAAAGAGCCTACAAGCTTATTCAATCCTATCAACTTTAATGCACGCCAATGGTGTCAATTAGCAAAAAAAGCAGGTGCTAAAGGGATTATCATCACTGCCAAGCACCACGATGGATTCTGTTTATGGCCCAGCCAATACTCTACACATACCATACGCGAAAGTCCTTGGAAAAATGGGCAAGGGGATATTTTAAAAGAACTCTCAATAGCCTGTAAAGAATTAGGACTTCTATTTGGCGTTTACCTATCTCCTTGGGATAGAAATCACCCAGCCTATGGAACAGCTTCTTATAACCAGGTTTTTGTAAATATGTTGACTGAAATATTTCAGCAATATGGACCCATTTGGGAATTATGGTGGGACGGCGCAAATGGCGAAGGTCCTAATGGGAAAAGACAAGTATATGATTGGGAGCTTTTCCGAAATACAGTCAAAAAGCTATCGCCCCAAACAGTCATTTTCAGCGATGTAGGACCCGACATAAGGTGGGTAGGAAATGAAAAAGGCTTTGCAGGAATAACGAACTGGAATCTACTAAACACCGATGGGTTTGAACCCGGCGAAAAAGCCCCGTCAACAGATACCCTACAAACGGGAAATAAATTTGGCAAATACTGGATCCCCGCAGAGTGTGATGTTAGTATTCGACCAGGTTGGTTTTGGCGTGCAAGTGAAAATAATAAAGTGAAAACGGCAGAGGAGTTATTTCAGTTATATCTTAAGAGCGTTGGTCGTGGAGCCAATCTGCTACTCAATGTTCCTCCAAATGATAAAGGAGTAATTAGTCCATATGACTCCGTCTCACTTACCGGATTCAACAACTTACTAAAAGAAAATTTCAAAAATAATTTAGCAACTAAAGTAAGCATTCAAAATACCCTAACTCAAAAACTCAAAACTATCCACACGCTTACAGATAACAAATCAGCAAGCGGCTCTATTGTTAACAGTGGATGCGATCATATTCATATTACTCTAAAAAAGAATAGATCGGCTAATTGCATCCTTATTCAAGAAGAGATCAGTAATGGACAATCTTGTAGTCAATTTGACCTTTCACTATATGATGAAAGAAACGTGTTACTAAAAACAATCACAGGTACCACTATTGGCAATAAAAGAATTATCACATTTCCTGCGTTACCTGTGAAGAAGATAATTCTTCGAATTTTAGAGCAAAAGAAATCAACTAAAATCAGTGAAATAAAAGTATTTTCAATAAATGAATCGCTACTTGAAAAGTAAATTAAGCCCTATATGAAACAATTATTACTCATACTTCTCAGCGTTGCTTGCTTTTCGCTCAACGCGCAAGAAAGCCCAAAAACACTAAAGCTAGACCCAAATAAAAAAACTTTTGATGTCTTAGCTAGTTGTGGTACCTGTAACTTTAAAATGAAAGCGCCAGGATGTCCTCTCGCCATTAAAATGGATGACAAATTTTACTTAGTAGAGGGAACCAAAATCGATGATCATGGAGATGCACATGCTGATGACGGATTTTGTAACGCGATAAAAAAAGCAAAAGTTCAAGGGACAGTTGAGGGAGATAAATTTAAAGTAACCTACTTTGAGATTGTAAAAGAAAAAGTAAAATATTAACTGTCATGTTAGCACCAACAGTAAAAAATGTTGAACAAATACTGCTTGTTGGAATAGCGGCTCAAATGTCTTACATAGACAATCAAACACAAAAGCTTTGGGAAACATTTATTCCCTTAAGCAAAAAAATAAATCATAAACTGAGTAATCATTTTTACTCATTGCAAATCTTCCCAGATAATTTTTTTAAAGCATTTAACCCAGCACTTGAATTTGAAAAGTGGGCGTTGGTACCCGTAACAGAAACTGAGAGTAATATAGAACCCTGTAAATCATTTATTTTAGAAGGGGGGCTTTACGCTGTATTCCATCATAAAGGAATGGACACAAGTATTTTTCAAAGAATCTATGGGGAGTGGATTCCCCAATCACCCTATCAACTAGATAATCGACCGCATTTTGAAATATTAGGCGAAAAGTATAAAAAAGGAAGTACAGATAGCGAGGAGGACATTTATATTCCCATTCGACCTCGGATTGATTAAAATAAATGAAAAATTGAAGTAACTTACCTTATCAATCGAACCTTTTAAAGACAGTTGATATGATAAGTAAGTACAAAATAATCCATACGCTCTCGATTTCCCTATTTTTTAGCTTGACATTACTTAGTTGCAAAAAAGAGTCGGGAAGACCTGATTTTGAAATTATCCAGGATGAGATTTTATCTCCTAACTGCGCGAATTCAGGTTGTCACTCCTCTACAGGCGATGCCACGTACGCACAACATAAACTATTACTATCTATTAGCAATAGCTATGATGCATTAATCAATAAAGCCCCACAAAATACAAGTGCGATTGCCAATGGCTGGATGCTGGTAAAACCAGGAGAGGTAGACAAGAGTTTCCTATATCACAAAATCACTTGTGAAACAGGTCATCACAGCGGAAATATAGGGGCAACTATGCCAATGGGGGGAAAAGTATTAAGCAGAGGGCAGGTTGAATTTATAAAGCGTTGGATCATTGCCGGTGCCAGTAAAACAAGCAGTAGTGTTGATGATGCTATTTTAAAAGACAGTTCAGCCTGTCAAGTTAGTATCGAACCGCTGGCTCCTCCAGCTGCAGGTGCTGGATTTCAGCTGACAATTGATCCTTTTGAAATTCCTAAAAATTTTGAACGCGAAGTTTTTGTTAGAAAAAATACGCCTAATAGCGATACTATTTTCGTAAACAGAATTCAATTAAGAGGGGCTGCTAATAGTCATCATTTTGTAGCCTACTCATTCCGTAATGAGAATATTCTTCCTACACAAAATTTGCTTAGAGATTTAAGAGACCCCTCAACAGGTGTACTCAATCAGAGTACTTTGCTTGAAATGCAAAATCATATTTTTTTAGGAGGAGGGACAGATGTTAATACAGATGTCACATTACCAGCCGGAACTGCCATCCGTGTTAAACCTAATATGCCTATTGACTTAAATGCCCATTACTTTAATCTGACAAACCTGACTTTACAGGGCAGGAACTATGTTAACTTCTATACAGTACCGCGCGCCTCAGTTCAGAACGAAGTAAAAATGTTAGATCTAAACAACTTTGATATTTACATACCTCCGTTTACTCGTCGCACCTTCAGTAAAAATTTTACATTCCCAAGTACTACTCGTGTAGTAATGCTTACCTCACACTTTCATAAACTCGGAGAAAAATTTGTTATTAAAATTTACGGAGGGGCTCGCAATGGTGAAATAATCTATACCAATACGGACTGGGAGCATCCATTAGTCAAATCATTTACTACCCCCATTGTATTACAACCCGGTGAGGGACTAACATCTGAGGTGACTTATTACAATCCAAGCTCAGTTGCAGTAGCATTTGGCTTAACCAGTCAAGACGAAATGAATATCATTTTTGGTTATTACTATTAATTATATGTGGAAAGAAATCAATAACCAGTTATATCATAAGTTTGAATTCAAGGACTTTAACAGCGCCTTTGGTTTTATGAGCCGTGTTGCACTTGCCGCTGAAAAAAATGATCACCATCCTAAATGGACAAATGTTTGGAATGTGGTTGAAATTTGGTTAAGCACGCATGATGCAGGAAATATCATAACTGAGAAAGATAAAAAGTTGGCTTCGCTGATTGATGAAATTTATCAGGCGTCAAAATAATTAGAATGAAAAGAAATTCCCGTGGTGAATTTTTACGAAAGGCAGGTATACTTTCAGCAACTAATCTATTTGGTCTTTTTGCTGCTAAATCTTGGGCAAATAATTTAGAAAGCGCGTTTACTCGTGTTGAACACTTATCAGCAGAACAATTAGCAACAGAGGAAGATTTTTGGTACTATATCCAACAGTCTTTCACTGTTTCATCAGGAATAATCAACCTTAATAATGGCGGAGTAAGTCCTGCACCTCGTTCAGTTCAGGAAGCAATGAAACGATACTATGATTATTCTAATGAAGCGCCTTCATACTATATGTGGCGCATTCTGGATCAAGGTCGTGAGCCACTAAGAGCAAGATTGGCAGAAATAGCAGGCTGTAGTAAAGAAGAAATTGCTATTAACCGAAATTCTTCAGAAGGACTAGAAACAGTCATTTTTGGTTTGAACTTGGAAAAAGGGGATGAAATTGTAGCGGCAAAACAAGATTATCCGAATATGGTCAACGCATATAAACAAAGAGAATTAAGAGATGGGATTAAAATGGTATGGATCAATCTCGAACTTCCTAGCGAAGATGAAGATTATTTAGTTCAACAATATGTAAATGCATTCACTTCGAAAACCAAAGTAGTACATATCACTCATATAATTAACTGGAACGGACAGATCATTCCCGTACGAAAAATTGCTGACGAGGCACACAAAAGAGGCATACAAGTGATTGTAGATGGTGCTCACAGCTTCGCTCATTTTGATTTTAAAATTCCAGACCTTGGAGCAGATTACTTTGCAGCCAGTTTACACAAATGGCTTTATGCACCAATCGGCTCTGGTCTACTGTATGTAAAACAAAACAGAATAAAAAACTTATATCCTCTGTTCGCAGCTCCAAATGCGCAGGATGATAATATTAGAAAATTTGAAGCACTAGGAACCAGGCCATTCTTCATAGAACAGGCAATCGGTAAAGCGATTGACTTTCACCATATGATTGGAATAGAAAGAAAGCAAAAACGATTGCACTATCTCAAAAATTATTGGATGGAGAGAGTAAAAACTATTCCTGGAGTTATCCTAAATACATCTCTAAATTATAAATGGGGATGCGCCATCGGAAATGTTGGTATAGAAGGGAAAAAGCCCAGTGAGTTAGAT
>JBEDEC010000050.1:0-13909 GCA_041175905.1 Bacteroidota bacterium | reverse complement strand
CAATTGGAATGTCCCCTTTCAAGACCAGCCCTTTTTGGTGGGCATAAGTAACTGCAGCAATAAGCTGCTGATGAAGATGAAATTGAACAAAGCAGTAGAAATTTATTTTTCGCCTTGACTTGCCGCTTTTAAAAAGTTCATCTACCAACTCCTCAGAATAGTGATTGGCTTTTGGCCACTTCTCAAATTTCGTAGTTCCAAACTCGTCCCTAAAATAGCAGAAGGCCGCATAGGACTTTAACCAATTTTTATTTTGCTGGAAGAAACTCTTGTAATTTTCTGTTTCAAAATAACTATCTGCTTGCTCCTGATAAAGCTCCCAAAGAAAATCCCATTTAATACGTAAAACCGCTTCGTAATCAACTTTTTCTAGTTGATTTAATTGATCTTGAACTTTACGTAACTGTCTTAATTTTTTAGCCTGTTTTGTTCCGGCAATTTCAGCAAGATTTATATAGACAGGATGTAATGCAAATGCAGAGATGGCTGCATAGGGATAAGAATCAAGCCATGTATTAGTAGCGATGGTATCGTTAATGGGAAGTAATTGGATTAGTTTTATTCCAACAGCCTGCGCCCAATCCACTAACAATTTAATATCAGAGAACTCTCCAATTCCAAAACTGTTTTGTGTGCGTAAACTAAAAACTGGAATCGAAACACCTGCACCGCGCCACTTTTCATCCTTTTTATGAATAAACCCATCATGAATTACGATTTGATCAAACGTGTGATCAATCCAATTTGGCAGAAATCTATTTTGACCCTGCTCAAATGCAATAAAACTTTTATTTACAATATCCCAAATACCATACTTGTATTCGATAGAATTAGAACGATCAGAAACATCAAGTAAAATTTCCCACCAGTTATCTCTCTTTGTAAGTAGACTAGGCTGTTTTGTGTCCCAACATCCCAACTGAGCACTCGAACCTACTATACAAACTTGGTGTGTATCAGAAAGTAAAGGGGCCTTCACTTTAAATAAACAAGAACCCTCACTTTTCGTTTTTCTTGAGATCTTTTTTGCCTTTGGCAATAGAACTTCTTGGAAAGGGGTAGTAAAAAAAGCATTTTCGTAATCTCCGGCATGATTCCAAGTGTCATAAAATAATACTGAGGTTGAATGAACTAGGGTGAAAACTCTGTCATCACCCCACTCCGCAATAATTGAACCATCCTGGTTTTGCAATAAGTACTTGTACTTTAAAATACTTTTTTGGCCCGCTATGGGGGCATCAATACTTAACTGCCACGTTTCTGTATCGTGGTAAGACATTAAACAGGCATTATGCTGAACCCCGCTTCCAAGCACAGGTAAGTTCCCAACAACAAGTAGCCGTTGACCGTACGCAGTCTTGAATTTTATATTGAATTGGATGCGTGGCACAGGGTATAAGCAATCAGGCTATTGTGTGTACGAAACACATTATCAAAAATAGTGAAAATCAGTTATTCGGAGTGACAAAAACAGGGCATAACAATTTCACAAATTGCCTTTTGGAGCGTAGTTTTGCAAAAAAAATTATGGAAAATACAAATAAGCAAAAGGGCATCTGGTGGCTTGTATTCTTTGCTTCAACTGCAGCATTGGGATGGGCTATTTTCTCACATTGGGAATGGCTGACCTTAATTCTACCCTTTCAAACTACTGCTTTTGTAAAGGCGATGGACATCATGTAATTGGTCAGGTTTTATGCGTTTTGCTCTTTTTTTATTTTTTCTAATTATATCCTCTTCGCTAAAGGCATCTTACTCCCCCTCTCTTTCATTGAATAGTTCAACGGGGCAAATAATAGCTGAAAGTGAGGCGGTCAAACAATCGTACAAAGCAAAGAGCCTCCTTCGAAAATTTTGGCGCAAGGCTCAGGATGTCGATAACGATTTGGCTTTTTTAATCATTCTTGCCGTGATTCTTCCTTTTCTTGCAGTTTATCTCAAAGAGGGAAAAGTCAATTCCCGTTTTTGGATAAGCTTACTACTTACGGCGTTGTTTTGGTTACCCGGCGTTATCTACTCATTGCTCGTAGTACTTAATAAAGATTAAGGACACCGTCAATTAGATAATAAAAAAGCCTCCTTAGTGGAGGCTTTTTTATTTCGCTTTCAGAACTGTACTGATTATTTAACAGACTGAATTAAGCTTTTAAATGTTTCTGGATTATTCATAGCTAAATCAGCAAGAACTTTACGATCCAGCTCGATTCCTTTATCCTGTAATTTTTTGATAAAAACAGAGTAAGTCATCCCCTCTTCACGGACATCAGCATTGATACGTGCGATCCATAGTGAACGATATTCTCTTTTTTTCAGCTTACGACCCACGAACATGTAGGTCATACCTTTTTCAACAACATTCTTAGCTACAGTAAGGACGTTTTTACGTTTTCCATAAAAACCTTTGGCTTGTTTTAATATCTTTTTACGTCTTGCTTTTGACGCAACGGCATTTTTTGAACGTGGCATAGTACTTAAATTAAATTAGTTAAGATAAAATCAGCTTACTTTAAACGAAGTAAACGTTTAACAAAATCAACATGAGATTTTGCAACTGTACCGTCTAAGCGCATATTACGCTTGCGTTTTTTTGACTTTTTTGTAAGAATGTGACGTTTGAAACTTTTCTGATGCATGATCTTACCTGTACCAGTCACTTTGAAGCGCTTTTTGGCACTGGAATTAGTTTTCACCTTTGGCATTGTACCAATATTTAATTTTTAACCCTTGAGGCATTCCCCACTGGGGGACCTTTTTCGAACCTCTTCAGGCAATAAGGCCGCAAAGCTACACTATATTCCTTGATTTTCAATAAAAAAATGGCTCCTGGAGTACCCAAGAGCCATTTAAAAAAAAGCTGTAATTGAACACCCTATTTATTTGGGATCCAATGCTTTATTAATTCTGTCTGCAATATCTTGTAAGTGAATCTTAGACATTGTATCAGTATAAACGCTAGCTGAGGCTGTTGCTTCTGTACGAATTCTTTGCAAATGCGCGCGTACAACAGTTCTGACGTCTGACTTTTCAGCGCTGATTTGTGGTTGAGAAGAGCCACCGAACCCGCCAAATCCTCCAGCAGGGTTTGCAGGTGCAGGATTTAATACCGAAATCAAATTGTTGACATATGTTTTTTGAAGATTGCGGCGATAAACATCAATTGGCTTTTTGGTGTTTAGTTCTGACCATACACCCGCTTTTAAATCATTCATGTATTCTAAAACACCATAGGCTTTGGAACCTGCAGAAGCTTCTGCATCTACCAATTTTGTTAACGTACGGTTGCTCATTATTCTACCTAGGATATTATCCTGTACAGAACCAATTATAGTTAAAGGACTCTGGCCAGTTTTTTCAAAAATGCTTTGATCAATCAGCCAGGTTGGCGTACTAAATAATTGCTTTTGTAAAAAATCTAAGGCCTCTTTTTGTTTCGCCTTGCTAACTAGTTCGTAAACGGGTCCTGACTGCTCCTGTGTTTTTGGGGTTTCCATGATTCCTGCTACGTATTTTGCAACATGTCCATTGTAGCGAGAAAACTGTGAGACCACTTCCTGATAGATAGTACGTAATCCTTCAAAATCCTCATTAGATTCACGTGTCCACTGATGAAGATTAGGAACAATTCTCTTGAGATTGAGAATTCCATAATAACTTCCCTTCATAGCGTCATCACCAACCTGCTCACTCTGCGAACGAGGATCATCAGGGTTTGTCTCGGTTCCAAACCATAAGCGGTTGTTCTTTAGCTTCTCAATAACCCAGCTGTTTAGCTTGCTTTGCTCAGCATCTGGACTGTTGTACTCAGGGAAAAGTCTATACCCCCACTCAATTGCCCATTTATCATAATCGCCTATTCGAGGGAATAATCCACTTGTATTGATTTTATCCTCTGGCTGTGCAACGTAATTAAAACGTGCATAGTCCATAATGGATGGAGTATGCCCATTAGCCTCCACCCATGCTTTATTACGAAGATTTTCTACAGGCACGGATGAACTTGATCCATAATTATGACGTAGACCTAATGTATGACCCACTTCGTGTGAGGAGACAAATCGAATTAATTCTCCCATCAAAGAATCTGGGAATTGCATTTGACGCGCTCTTGGATCATTTGGCGCACATTGAATCATGTACCAGTTGCGTAACAACTGCATTACATTGTGATACCAGTTGATATGGCTTTCCATGATCTCACCACTGCGTGGATCAGAGATGCTTGGACCACTCGCGTTAGGTATATCAGAGGGCTTGTATACAATTGCAGAATTTCTAGCATCATCCAAACTCCAGGTGCTGTCTTCTTGTTTACTTGGCGCTCTCTTCGCTACGATTGCATTTTTGAAACCAGCTTTTTCAAAAGCAATCTGCCAGTCATTTACTCCCTGAATTAAGTAAGGAATCCATTTTTCTGGTGTTGAAGGATCAATGTAAAATACAATTGGCTTCACAGGTTCAACTAGTTCTCCTTTTTTATATTTTTCTACATCTTCTGGTTTGGGCTCGAGTCTCCATCTTTTAACCATTGTGATGTTTTTTACACCCTGTGGGTTTGCATCAAAATCAGTATACCCAACAGCAAAAAAGCCAACACGAGGATCAAAGTAACGAGCCTGCATTGGATTCTTAGGTAAAATGACCATAGAACTGTTCAGTTCCATAGTCATATTTCCACCAGAAGCACCACCGCCTCCCATCATGCCTCCGCCACCAGGCGTTGGCATAGCAGGACCTCTTCCATAGGTTTTAATAGCTTTGATTTCGATGTTAATTGGGTATGATTTCACTGAAACCACATAAGACTTATCAGCTTGAATTGCTGCAAGACGCAAAGAAGATTTCATTGAAGAACTAAAATGTAATACATCGTTATCTCCACTAATGAAATCGGTAATATCAATTACAGAAGTTGTAGAATCCTTGCCAAATGCTTTTACATCAAAAGACTGTACAATAGGCTGAACATTAGATTTGGAAACTGTAGTGAACATAGGAGAAGTTGAATCCTTTGCATATTCACCATAGGAAATAGTACGTAAGAAAATTTTATTCTTAGGCCCTTTTTCAAAGCGAACAACGTTTTGACCAATTTGATCTCCTGCATATCCAAAAAAGCTACCGCCAGCTCTTAATCCTGCTGGTGCTTGTGAAATTCTGTTCACAACCAATATATCTCTTAGAAAAAGAGAATCTGGTATTTCAAAGAAAAATCGATCTTCCACTTTGTGTACCCAAAAAAGACCTTTACTAGATTCAGCTTTTGCAGTAATTACTTCTTTGTAAGGCTTAGGGGCAGTCGAGGCCGCAGGTGGAAAACCGGGTGCACGCCTGCTGGTGTCAGGACGAGCCTGGTTGTTTTGAGCCGGGTTTGGAGCAGGTTGTTGCGCAAAAGCCAGTTGATGAAATAACAGACAAACAGCTAATACAAGCGGGTTAAGTTTTTTAAACATGGGGTTTTTTTATTTTTTCTTTCCTTTCGGTGCAAACATTGCATGCATTCTTCGACCTTCCATTTTAGGCATATTCTCTAAGATGCCCGCCTCTGCAAGGCGTTCTGCAAATTTTAAAAGTAATAACTGGCCGCGATCCTGAAATTGGATGGAACGACCTTTAAATTGAACGTATGCTTTGACTTTATTTCCTTCCTTTAAAAATTCAATAGCATGTTTCGCTTTAAAATCAAAATCGTGATCATCTGTATTTGGAGTAAATCGTATCTCCTTAACCTCTGAGGCCTTACTCTTGGCCTTCATCTCTTTCTCTTTCTTTTTCTTATCGTAGAGAAACTTATTATAGTCAATGATTTTACAAACGGGAGGATCCACATTGGGAGATATCTCAACAAGATCTAAACCTTGTTCCTGAGATAAACGAATAGCATCTTGGATTGAATAGATTCCTACTTCTACATTATCCCCTACTAATCGTACTTGGGGTGATCGAATCAAATTATTAATACGGTGTTCAGGTTCTTTACGAGGAGGTAGTTTACCTCTGAATCCATCCCGGCGTGGACCTGAAAAAGGAGGCCTGGGATTGTTTCCGGGTGGACGGGAAAACCCTCCTCCGGGATTTTGTGGTGCTGTCATTGATGCAATTTAGGTGACTAAATTAGAGATTTTAGCTTTTACGTTGTTGAATTTCAGAAAGTACTTCCTGGGTAAAATCTTCGAGGGATTTTGCGCCAAGATCTCCATGGCCTTGACGACGAACGGATACTTGGGTTTCAAGCATTTCCTTCTCACCTACTACCAGCATAAAAGGAATTTTAGCAAGCTCTGTATCACGTATCTTTTTACCAATCTTCTCATTTCTTTCATCGATGGATGCACGTATTCCCACCTTTGTCAGAGCTTGGGTAACTTCATGGGCATAGGCTGAAAACTTATCACTGATTGGCAACACTTTTACTTGTAAAGGAGTAATCCAAAGTGGAAAGCGACCCGCATAATGCTCAAGCAAAAAACCGATGAATCGTTCATGAGTTCCTAAGGGAGCGCGGTGTATGATCAATGGAACTTCCGCTTCGTTACTACTATTGGTATAGGAAAGTTTGAACTTAATTCCAGAGTTAAAATCTACCTGATTAGTAGCTAACGTAAACTCCCTGCCAATCGCACTCCAGATCTGTACGTCAATTTTGGGTCCGTAAAACGCTGCTTCATCCTGCACTTCAACAAAGGGCGTGCCTGTTTCAATCAGCACTTTTCGTACCATAGATTCGGTTTCTTTCCAAAGCGTAGGTTCATTGACATACTTCTGACCAAGCTTAGATGGATCATGCAAACTTAGTCGCATGACATATTTTTCAATTCCGAAAATCTTAAAATACTTAAGATACATTTCATTCACTGCTCGGAACTCATCAAAAAATTGCTCACGACTGCAATAAATGTGCGCATCATTCATGTGTAAACATCTCACGCGCATTAGCCCAAATAGTTCGCCACTTTGTTCATATCGGTAACAGGTTCCATATTCGGCGATTCGGTACGGTAAGTCTTTGTAACTTTTAGGCTCTGCATCAAAAATCTTATGGTGATGCGGGCAGTTCATTGCCTTTAAATAATACTTTTCACCATCCATTTCCATTGGAGGGAACATACTATCAGCATAGTAAGGAAGGTGGCCGCTGGTTAGGTACATGCTCTCTTTGGCAATATGCGGAGTAACAACACGCTTATAACCCGCAGCTGTTTCAGTTTCTTTAGCTAGCTTTTCTAATTCTTCGATAATGATTGTACCATTTGGCATCCAAAGTGGAAGACCTGGCCCCACATCATCGTCCATGGTATAGATGCCTAACTCTTTTCCTAATTTTCGGTGATCCCTTTTTTTAGCCTCATCTAACATGGCCAAATATTCATCTAGCTCTTTTTGGGAAGGGAATGTGATTCCGTAAACGCGAGTAAGCATTTTGTTTTTTTCATTGCCTTTCCAGTAGGCTCCAGCAATGCTCGTCAGCTTAATCGCTTTTATAAAAGAAGTAGTAGGGATATGAGGCCCTCTACATAAATCAGTAAAATCACCTTGCGTATAAAAAGTAATCTGGCCATCTTGCAAACCTTGTAGCAAATCAAGTTTGTACTCATCTCCTTTTTGCGTAAAATATTCAATTGCTTGATTTTTACTAATCTCCTTTCGAGTGAATGAACTGTTTTTCTTTGCCAGTTCATTCATTTTCTTTTCCAAAACAAGAAGATCCTCTTCATTCATTTTACGGTCACCCAAGTCCATATCATAATAAAACCCATTTTCGACAGCGGGTCCAACCCAGAATTTTACGCCAGGGAAAACAGATTCAACCGCTTCGGCCATCAAATGCGCGGAGGAGTGCCAGAAAGTACTTTTACCATCTGCATCAACCCATGTCAATAATTGAAGTGTTGCATCTTGATTTATTGGTCTGACCGCATCTACCACTTCTCCATTAATGGAGGCTGCTAATACTTTTTTTGCCAAACCTTCAGAAATACTCTTTGCAATATCTAAAGAAGTTACACCCTTATTAAAGGAGCGAACAGCACCGTCTGGAAAAGTTATTTTAATCATTTGAGTTTAAACAGATAAAGAAGGCAAATTTAGCAATTTGCGACCAAAACACCCTCAGGTTAAAGGGGATGTTAAAATTCAACACTTATGACAATGAGAATCTTCATAACACCTGCAAAAAGTATCTTTGCCCTGAACTATGAATGGAAAAAGGATGTCACATGCAGGTAGTTTGATTTTAACTACCCTTCTATCGATACAATTAGTTGGTCAAGACTTAAGCGGTATATGGAAGGGCTACTTTGTAACTAAAGACTATAGTCAATACAAAGTAGAGTTCCAGTTAAAACAAACCGGTAGCCAATCTATTGGAGTCTCCTATTCTTACCTAACAACAGTTTATTACGGCAAAGCAACTATGACAGGCCGCTGGGATGAGAACGCACAACAATTATTGATTCAAGAGAATAAAACGGTAGAAGTAAAAGCTTCGGAAGGATCCGTTAACTGCCTGATGAATTACAAATTAGGGTATTCTAAGTCAGGTAGAGAAGAATATTTGGAAGGAACATTTACTAGTAAATACGAAGAAAATTCTGATGGTGTGAAAAAGGGAGATGACTGTGGTGGGGGAAGAGTATACCTCCGCAGAGTTAACACCTCAGATTTTTATCCAGAACCTTTTCTGCAAAAAGCCACTGCAAAAAAAGTGATCATCAATGAAGCTCCTCCAACCAAGAAATCTAATCCTGAAATAGCCGCCAAAAATAATGAACCACAAAAAATAGTTGAGTCAAGAACTGAAGGTCCTCAGTCTATGGCAAACAGTAAGGCTAACGCACCCACTCAAAAGGAACTAGTCATTCCCTCTGTAAATAATAATCGATTTAATGATCTCATTCAAGTTATTACTGTTAAAGTACCTCAAGTGCAAATATACCTATATGACAATGGAGAAATTGACGGCGACACAATAACTGTATATCTCAATAATAAAATGGTTCTATCAAATAAGAGGCTGTCCACAACTCCTTTATCACTTAACCTTCTCCTCGATGAAGATAACACCACACAGGAGCTAACTATGGTTGCTGAAAATCTTGGGAGAATTCCCCCCAATACTGCACTCATGATTGTAGAAGCAGGGATTCAACGATTCAGAGTTCAGCTTACCTCCACCGAGCAAAAAAATGCAGTGGTCAGATTTCGATACGAAAAATAACTACTGATAATTTTTATGCTATCTTAGTTTCATGCGACCTCTACTTGCATCGATTTTTTTATTATTTTCCACTCATATTATAATTGCACAGAATCTTGATGGTCGCTGGTCAGGTCGCTTAGTAATGGCTCCCAGTGGATGTTTTGCAGTATACAATATTGAGTTTTCAATTCAAGAAAAAGATGGTAAGATAACAGGCACGGCACACCATTTTTCAGACTCTTTCAATTACGTAAGAAAAAATATTATTGGCACTTATTCCAAAGACAGTAATGTAATCATAATTGAAGAGAAAGAGATAGTTGACTTTAAAATTCGAGAGGATTGCGTGCCTTGTACAAAGTTTTATAGGTTAACATATCATAAAGGTTCCGGGTCAACAATTACAGATGAACAAATAAGAGGATCTTGGTCCTCCCCTGCTAGCAAAGCAACGGATGGCAAAGCCAGCTGCGACCCTGGAACGATAGTTCTCAACCGACAAACAAAATCAGTAACATTACCCAACACTAAATTGGACAATTTGAGAGACAAAAAAAATATTCTTGTACGTGAAATTCGGTTAGATAGTAGCTTAGCACAAATTGAACTTTTTGACAATGGGCAGATTGATGGCGATACTGTGTCAGTTTATGTAAATAATCGTTCAGTTATCTATAAACAGCTGCTACGCTCCCAAGCAATAACATTTTCTGTCCCTGTTGATCAAAAAAGAAAGGTACAAGAAGTTGTAATGGTAGGTGAAAATCTTGGAACCATTCCCCCCAACACTGCTTTAATGATTGTTACTGCTGGTAAAGAGCGTTTCCAACTATATCTTACTGCTGACGAAAAAAGCAATGCCTTAGTACGTTTCATTTATGAAAAAGGTAAGCAATAATTTTGTGAAAAAAGATTGCAGAGGCACTAATCAGACTTAATTTCGCGGCGCACTATGTTAGCAGGTTTTCAGAATGTAACGTTTGAATTTGGGGCAAGATGTATTGTTCAAGAAGCTACTTGGCATATACAACCCGGCGAAAGGATTGGTCTGATTGGTTATAATGGTACTGGCAAATCAACTTTATTAAAATTACTGGTGGGAGATTATCAACCCACTCTTGGTTCTATTGAACGTAGTAGAGAAACTACCATTGGATACCTTCATCAGGATTTATTAAGTTTTGACACAAGTGACTCCATACATCAGGTTGCTTTAAAAGCTTTTGCTCCCATTCTAAAACTTGAAAAAGAGATAGAGGAGTTGGGACAAGAATTAGAAAAAACGGGAGACGAAAAGGTATTACTGGAATATTCTGAAAAACTTCACCAGCTTGAAACTGCTGACGGCTACACCATACACAATAGAACAGCAGAGGTATTACAGGGCTTAGGATTTACAAATCAAGATTTAGAGCGCCCCTATCGTGAATTCAGTGGAGGTTGGCGAATGCGTGTTTTACTAGCAAAAATGATCTTAGAACAACCCGATCTTCTACTACTTGATGAGCCTACTAACCACCTTGACCTTCCTTCTATTGAATGGTTAGAAAAATATCTTTTACATTATAGAGGTGCGGTAGTGATTGTTAGCCATGATAAATATTTCTTAAATCGCATGGTCACCAAAGTGGTAGAGTTATACCAAGAAGAGTTACAGTTTTACTCCGGTAATTATGCTTTTTATGAAAAGGAGAAGGTTTTGCGAATGGAATTACAACAAAAAGCATTCGAAAATCAGCAAGACTATATCAGACAACAAGAAAGATTAGTTGAGCGGTTTAGGGCAAAAGCCAGTAAAGCGGCCATGGCGCAAAGTATTATCAAAAAATTAGATAAGCTCGAACGCGTCGATGCTGCTCAGTTAGTTCGTCCTGACCTTCGGATTAATTTTAGTGTTGACAAAATACCAGGAAAGATTATCGCAACGATAAAGAATATTCGTAAATCATTTGGAGAAAACATCATCCTTACTAATGGAAATGCTGAAATAAATAGAGGTGATAAAATAGCGCTGATTGGAGCTAATGGAAAAGGGAAGTCGACTCTTTTACGTATTCTAGCCGGAACTGAAACAATTCAGGAAGGGGAACGAATAGATGGACATAATGTGGAGCAAAGTTTTTATGCACAGCATCAATTAGAAGCGCTTCACTTGCAACATACCATTCTTGAGGAGATGTTGAATAGTGGTAGTCAACTTACAGAATTGGAATTGCGTTCTCTATTGGGCTGCTTTTTATTTAGCGGAGATGATATTGATAAAAAAATCAAGGTACTGAGTGGAGGCGAAAAAGCAAGAGTAGCATTAGCAAAAGTGATTGTCAGTAAGGCAAACTTTCTATTACTCGACGAGCCGACAAACCATCTTGACTTACATAGCTGTGAGCTTTTAATTGAAGCGCTTAATCGTTACCAAGGCACCCTTCTTTTGGTTAGCCATGATCGTTATTTTATCTCAAAAACTGCAACAGTAATTTGGGAAATAGACAATGGAGAGATAAAAGAGTTCAAAGGCGGCTATGATGAATGGGTGAGTTGGAAAGAAAGAATGGAAAAGAATAAAGATATTAAGTCTGACGAAGTATCAAATAAGCCAAGAACGAATATAGTAGTAGAACCGACCCCGAAACAGGAAACAAACACACCTATTTCAAAAGAAAAAAAGAAAGAATATCAGAAAGCACAAAAAAAATTCCAAGAATTAGAGAGCAAATTAGCCGCTACACAGTCAAAGCAAAAAGAACTAGAATTAAAATTAGCCGATCCCAGTTTATATGCAAATAAAGAAACTTTTGTTGCCACAGAATCAGCTTACCAGCAAATAACTAAGCTTGCCGCAGAACTTACTGCTGATTATGAAAAAGCATTTGAGGAAATGATGAAATTGGAAAATTAATTCTGCTTCAATTGGTTATTTACATATTGAAGTATCAATTCTTCTTCCTTTAAAGCAGACACTTCGAGAGCTGCCGCTTGTGCCAGTATCTTTTGTACATAACTTTTGTCCTCGTAACTCAAACAATTCACCTTAACATTCAAATGCGCACCCAGCACGGCACTCCTAGCACATAAAGCCCCCACTCCTGCATCAGTAATGGAGTTAGGATTGCCTGTCATGGCCATATTTTTTATTAGTTCCAAACTTTCGAATGAAACTTCCATCACTCGTAGAGGAACTTCAATAGCAATTTTAGTTGCTTGCTGAATAGCATCACTTCTTTTTTTCTTCTCCTCCTCCGTTTTCTTGGGTAATGCAAATGCGTCCATAATAGCGTTAAAAGAGTCGGTGTCTGCATCTACAAGGCGTATAAGTTCTGCTTTTAAAAATTGTCCTCGCTCAGCTTGATCTCCAAATTCTCTCCACCTATCATCCCATCCCTTTTTATGAGAAGACAGGTTTGCAACCATTGTAGCCAACGAAACACCCAAAGCTCCTAAATAAGCAGAAACTGACCCGCCCCCTGGAGCAGGTGATTCGCTTGCAGTAACATCGGCAAATTCTGACAAAGATTTGTCAATCAGGTTTTTAGTATCTTTCACTTCTAATAAATATTCAATAATTCGTTCATTCGGATTAAAAGGACTAAGCTCATTTAAACCAAGCGATTTCACTGCAATGTTAATTAATTCCTTCTCGGACACGCCGGTTGATCGTTCTTGTTTTAAAAGAAAATATTTACCGGCATCTAGCATGGATTGAAGGGGGACTAACCCAACCAACTCACTTCCGGTAACGCGAAGTCCCCGTTCTGAAGCTTTTTTACAAGCTTCATCAAACGCTATGTGAATGGGAGTCGTATTGATATCAGTCAGATTCATTGATATCTGTGCAATGCTATACTCTTCAATATACCAACCAATAGCTTTTACTGATTTTAAAGTTCCTGGTACATTTATAGATTGTCCATTTTCAATTTTTGTTCGTCCGGCTTCTCTAATATCAAAAGCAACTGCATTGGCTCTCCTAGTAGATGTTGTATTTAAGTTGACATTGTAGGCGATAAGGAAATCTCTTGCACCGATGACCGTAGCTCCCCTTTTTGCGTCAAAAACTGCAGGGCCAAAATCTGGCTTCCATTCGGGCAACTGTATTTTTTTAAAAAATCCCTCATATTCACCCGCTCTAATTATAGAGAGATTACTTCTGTTTTTATCTGGCTGAGCTGCTTCATAACAAAAGACCGGTAAGTTTAATTGCTCACCTACTCTTTTTGCTAATTTTCTAGCATAGACTGCTGTCTCTTCCAAAGTAATACCAGCTATTGGAATAAGGGGGCAGACATCTGTTGCTCCCATCCGAGGATGGGCTCCTTTGTGCTGTTGCATGTCAATTAACTCACCCGCTTTTTCAATAGCTCTAAAGGCCGCTTCAATAACCGCATCTGGATGCCCTACAAAGGTCACCACGGTTCTATTGGTTGCTTTACCTGGGTCAACATTTAAGAGGCGTACTCCTTCTACTGCTTCAATTGCATCTGTAATTTGTTTGATTACAGACTTATCATTCCCTTCACTAAAATTGGGTACACATTCAATAAGTGGCGCAACTTTTTTCATAGCTTAAAAAGAGTTTTGTTCAATCAATTTTCCTTTCATTACAACTTTGTCTATCAATAATGAACCAAAAGCATAGGGCAAAAAATCAACAGAAGGAATAGGTTTGGTAATAAAGAAATTAGCAAATTTTCCTGGTTTAATACTACCACAACTCTC
>JBEDEC010000049.1:0-2790 GCA_041175905.1 Bacteroidota bacterium | reverse complement strand
GATTGAAAAAGAAGCAACTCTTAAAACGTTTCAACCCGGCGAGATTATCATGCGTACGGGCCAATTCATCAAATCCACCGCTTTGATCGTTAATGGAAGAGTTAAAATTTATCGTGAAGGGCCTGATGGTGGTGAATTCTTAATGTATTATATAGGTCCAGGTCAAGCCTGCGCAGTCTCTATGATCTGTGCGCTACAAGCAAGGTCCAGCGAAATTACAGCCGTAGCAGAGGAAGAAACGGAAATTTTACTGTTGCCAATTCAATTGATGGACCAACTTATGAAAGAACATAAGTCTTGGTATCAATTTGTAATTCAAACGTATAGAAGCCGGTTTGATGAATTACTAGCTGTTGTTGATGATATCGCTTTTCGCAATATGGATGAGCGACTAGAATTTTATTTAAAGCGGTATCAAGAAAAAACAGGTAAACAAAAAATCGAACTCTCCCACCAGCAAATTGCAGAAGACTTAAATAGTTCACGCGAAGTCATTTCAAGATTACTAAAAAAAATGGAACAGCGCGGACTCGTTAAACTTAATCGAAATATGATTGAGTTAACTAAGTGACAAAGGTCACGCATCATCATGAGAGAGAAATTTAGATTCGCGAAAATTAAACTATGCCGGCAATGACTGCAATTACTTTTGACGTTCTTACTCTCTTGGGCTTATTTGCATCACTATTAATTGGACTTTCATTGGGTTTGATTGGAGGCGGAGGGTCTATTCTCACTGTACCAGTACTTGTCTACCTTTTTGGAGTAGATCCGGTTCTTGCTACCGCCTACTCACTTTTTATTGTAGGAACAACAAGTTTAATTGGAACATACCCGAAATATAAAGAAGGACTTGTCAATGTAAAAACTGCACTAATTTTTGGCGCCCCTTCTATCGTAATGGTTTTTTTGACGAGAAAATATATAGTTCCTGCTATTCCAGTTGAACTGTTCACTACAGCATCGTTTACTCTTACAAAGAGCATGCTACTCATGTTACTATTTGCATTGTTAATGATTGCTGCTTCCTTTTCAATGATTCGTGATAAAAAATCTTCCAATTCTACTGTTGCAGATAATACTATTTCCTTCAACTATCCATTGATCATGGTGGAGGGAACTATAGTAGGCCTTTTAACAGGCCTTGTGGGAGCTGGCGGTGGGTTTTTAATTATTCCTGCACTTGTTTTGCTTACAAAACTTCCTATGAAGGAAGCAGTTGGCACCTCCCTTTTGATTATTGCAGCCAAATCCTTGATAGGTTTTTTAGGTGACCTCGCGCAGCAAAAGATGGATTGGACCTTGTTAACTATGGTATCAAGTATGGCTGTGATAGGAATATTTATTGGCAATAACTGGAGTAAAAAAATTGACGGCCAAAAGCTAAAAAAGGGATTTGGCTGGTTCGTATTAATTATGGGAGTATATATTCTAGTAAAAGAAAGTACTGGAGGAGCTCATTAGTGTGTGACTTGAATCACGTTAGAATTATTATAAATAACGAAATTTGCGACTAAAGAAGACAAAAAAAAATTTTATGAAAGTTGAACAGATTTATACTGGATGCCTTGCACAAGGTGCTTATTATATTGAAAGTAATGGGGAAGCCGCAGTAATAGATCCGCTTCGTGAAGTAGCCCCTTATATTCAAAAGGCCACAAGAAATGGCGCCACCATTAAATATGTTTTTGAAACCCACTTTCACGCAGATTTTGTTTCAGGGCACTTAGATTTAAGTAAAAAAACTGGAGCTCCAATTGTATATGGACCAAACGCTAACCCAGCATTTGAAACTATTATTGCGACTGATGGCCAAGAATTTAAAATTGGAGACATCACATTAAGAGTGCTACACACCCCAGGGCATACCATGGAAAGCACCTGCTATTTGTTACTCGATCAAAACGGAACTCCCACCTCACTATTTTCCGGAGACACTTTGTTTATTGGTGATGTAGGCCGTCCAGATTTGGCACAAAAAGTTGCTAGCGATCTAACGCAAGAAAAATTAGCAGGTTACTTATTTGACTCTCTCAGAAATAAAATTATGCCTTTACCAGATTCAGTCACCGTATATCCTGCACACGGAGCAGGTAGTGCCTGTGGCAAAAACATGAGTAAGGAAACCACCGATACATTGGGAAATCAAAAGAAAAATAATTACGCCTTGAGAGCGGATATGACCAAAGAAGAATTTATCAAAGAAGTAACAAATGGACTGACTGCTCCTCCAGCTTATTTCCCTCTGAATGTGATGATGAATATTCAAGGTTACGACAGTATTGATAAAGTATTGGAGAGAGGGCAACACGCTTTAAGTCCCGATGCATTTGAAGCAGCCGCCAATGAAACCGGAGCATTGATTTTGGATACGAGAGCACCCCAAACATTTGCTGCGGGATTTATACCAAACTCAATTAATATTGGAATAGATGGACAGTTTGCTCCTTGGGTTGGCGCTATGATTCCTGACATCAAACAAGAAATCTTGTTAGTCTGTGACGAAGGAAGAGAGGAAGAAGTAGTTACTCGATTAGCACGCGTGGGATATGATTTTACAATAGGTTATTTAAAAGGAGGCTTTGCTGCCTGGAAACAAGCTGGCAAAGAAATTGATCAAATTCAGTCTGTTGATGCCGATTTACTTGCAGCAATTATAGAAAAGCAACCCGTTCATATTTTGGATGTCAGAAAAAAGAGTGAATACTTGAGTGAACACATTGTAGACGTAGAAAATACTCCACTTGACTTTATCAATGATGCCATGACGCAAATTGACAAAGACAAAAC
>JBEDEC010000048.1:0-3395 GCA_041175905.1 Bacteroidota bacterium | reverse complement strand
TTTTAGGATCTACTACCGTTTCGAACGAACTCACGGCTGAAACCCCAAACCATCCTGTTCCTTGCCACTTCGAGGTTGCATTTAGGTTCTTGATGTTGGTTGGAATATTAGCTGCAGGTCTAGAGAATAATCCCGCATTATTTAATTCCAATCGAGCCTGTGAGTAGAAGTTAAACTCATCTTCTGAAATAGACCAAACCTCTACACGTATCTTATCATTCTCCAAATATAATTGTGGGGAGATTGACCGGCGGATCGGAAGAATAAATAATAGCCCATCCGTCATCGCTCCTTTTTGAAAGCCTGCATCATAGACTAAGGTTAAATTAGCAGGATCATTTAATAATTGCCCATTTTTATAGGTCTTCACGCGGTAACAATCGCCTGCACCACGCAAATCTCGCGCGTAAAATTGTGCATCATAACCATTCTTAGGACCATCTGATGCTGATTGACGGCCAGAGGCTTCGTCGTATTGGTATAAAAGAGAATCAATGGCAGGTACCCGGTTCATCTTCGCCTTTGCCGTGATTTGTTCATTCTGCCATTTTACGTTTAAGGTGAAAGTCGTACCCACATTTCCGATGCTAGGCTGAGTGGCACTCGGTTCCCACACATACATACCGCTTTGAGCGACTTTCTCTGTAAAGGTAAAACGATTGCCTAAGGTGTCTGAAACGACTACTTGTGCACCCGTAATTTTAGGTGCGCTCGTTTGATCGAAGTAGTCTTGCGATTGTGAGAGAATTATTTTTTGGGCAGTTTTCTGATTCGTCAGCTGGGCTTCCACTACAAAGAAATGATCCGAAGCAGGACTAGGTAAGTTCACCACTTCCTCGCATGAACTCAAAAACACCAATACTAAAAGGGCTAGGATTTGCTTCATCTTAAAAGGAGAAATTATAGGTAACTGCTGGAACAAAAGACCCGATGATGGATAATTGAACGGCCTCAGTTTGGACGGCATTATCTTCATTCGGACGCGTATAAATAGAGAATGGATTCTTGCGGTTGTAGGCATTGTACACCGAGAACACCCATTCTGAGCTTCCCTTACCGAAAAGCGCTTTTTTATTCTTCTTCGTGGCGGAAATATCTAAACGATGGTAATCAGGCACCCGCACATTTCCACGTGTTCCTGGATTCGTTTGCGGATAGGCAATCCCATCATACACATATTTTTGAACAGGAATCGTGTAAGGAACACCGCTTATATAGGCAAAATTGGCTCCAAATGACCATTTATCTGACAACGCGTATTGGCCCACTAGATTTAGGGTATGGGTACGATCGTAGCGATTAGCATACCATTCATTATTCGCTAAGCCCTCAATTTTACGTTCAGTCCTAGCTAAGGTATAGCTGGCCCAACCTGTTAATTTACCCACGTTCTTCTTTAAATAGAATTCGATACCATACGCTCTACCCTTCCCGAACAATAAGTCTTTCTCAAAATAAGGGTTTAAAAATAAGTTCGCCCGATCCGCATAATCAATTTGATTCTGCATATCCTTGTAATAGACCTCGATGGACGATTCATAATTATTCCCATCTGGGCCAAAATTCTTAAACACCCCCATCGCCACCTGGTCCACAATTTGTGGCTTGATATTATTCGTAGAAGACGTCCAGACATCCAAAGGAGTGGAAGCCGCCGTATTCGACATTAAGTGAATGTATTGAACCAAGCGATTATAACTCCATTTCAGTGAGGTAGATTCATTTGCCGTTATGTTCATGGCAAAACGAGGCTCCCAGTTTCCGTAGGTAGCTACAGTAGCCTCTGGATCAATTTGATTAATCTTTAACGCAAAGCCCGAGGGATTTTCTGTACTAAGCGCCACGGGAATTCGGTCATAATACTCCCCATTCGCACTCTTATAATTATAATTTGAATAACGAACGCCGTATTGAATGGCCACTCGATTACTCAATTTCCAATCATGGCCCACATAAGCAGAGGCTTCCAAACCTTTTTTATCAGCTTGCCCAAATTCACGCTTCTCCCCATTAGAGGTCGCATTCGCTTTTCCTGGCGTAAAATCATAAGTCAACAATTGGCCTCCAAAAGTGATCGTATTGTCAGGTCTTACATAATAGGTAAAATCAGGCTTGATACTTAAATTAACGATATTGGAAGTCCATTTAAAGGCATCATTTGGTCGCTTATTTTCAATATCCGAATCCAGCATATAATCGTAGTTACTGTAGAAAGCGGTCACATTCAAGAATAATTTATTTGAAAAAACGTGGTTCCAACGCGTAGTCAGCGTCGTATTTCCCCAATCAAAGCCAAATCCCGTTCCGAAGACATCCCGACCAAAATAGCCCGACATGAAGACGGTATTTTTCGAGTTAATGGTATAGTTGACTTTGGCCGTCAAATCATAAAAATTAAAAGAGGCATTCGCATTATTACCGGTTAAAAAAGGCTTCGCCAGAATATCAATATACGAACGCCGCGCCGCCACAATGAACGAAGCCTTATCCTTCACAATCGGAGCTTCGATGGACAAACGAGAGAAAATCACCCCAATACCTCCATTCACTTCTAATTTCTTTGCGTTTCCCTCCTTCATCTTCACATCTAAAATAGACGAGGCGCGCCCACCATACATCGATGGAATACCGCCTTTGAACAATTTCACGTCCTTCACCGCATCTGGATTGAAAACCGAGAAAAAGCCAAACAAGTGAGAAGAATTGTAGACCGGCGCATCATCCAATAGGACTAAGTTCTGATCCACACCGCCCCCACGCACATTAAATCCAGAAGCACCCTCACCCACCGTAGAAACACCAGGCAATAATTGAATGGCTCTCACTAAATCAACCTCACCTAAAAGTGCAGGAATCTTACGAATCGTCTTTATATCTACCTTATTAACAGACATCTCAATCCCCTTCACATTTTCGTCATTCGCGCGTGCCTTTACTATGACTTCTGCTAATTCCTGTGAAGCGGGCGATAATTCTAAATTCAAGGTTTGAGCAGTGGCCGAAATTTGAATCGAACGTTCTATTTTTTTGTATCCCGAGGAAGAAAACACCAAAGTATATTGACCAAGAGGCAAGGTTAAACTATAAAAACCGTAGGTATTCGTAACATTTCCGGTTTTTAATTCCTTTACATAGACTGAGGCCCCGATCAAGCCCTCTCCACTGGTGGCATCTTTCATGTAACCACTTAAAGTGGATTTTTGTGCCCAAGAAAGGCTAGAAAAGGTCAGAAATAAGACTAGTAGTAGGTAGCGCATCTTGATTAAAACCCAAAGATACGCGAAAAGTTTTGGGGATAGGTTAAATAATTGATAAACGGCATTTGACATTATTTTTACATAATCAGTAACATAATTCCGATTATTAAAAATATAATATAAATTATAGTACATTTG
>JBEDEC010000047.1:0-9412 GCA_041175905.1 Bacteroidota bacterium | reverse complement strand
AGGTCCATCATTACCCAATAATTAAATGCGCGTAAGAAACGAGCTTCAGGACGTGTAGCCTTAATTGCATTCACATCATCAGCACTTAATTTTCTGGCTGCTAATTTCTCGTCAGTAGACTCACGGAGATATTCATTTGCAACCATGATATTATAAATGGGGCGGGCATACATTCCTTTTAGGAATGGGTCTGCACTTGAATAACTGAGATTATGAAAGTCCTTGATGGTTTGGTCATTCCAAGAAACCACTGCTTCATCTGTAGGTAATTCCTGACAGTTAAAGAATCCACGCAAGAAAGGAGATTGTGACCCCTCGTCGAGACCCTGAATATCAGATGCACCTGCAGGACCTACGTTTCCGGTAGTAGCTAAACCACCATAAATTTTAGCTAACACTTGGCGATAGCCAGCAGCAGTTGAATACACATCCGCAGAAGTTAGATCGTTTTGCGGAAACAGATCCAGCTTCTTGGAGCAGGAGCTGACAATTACAACCAACCCCAGCAGCAGTAAATTTTTGATTGAAATATTTTTCATGATACGTTGAATTTAAAATTTAGAAATCAAGATTGAATCCAAGTGAATACACGCGAGGTCTTGGATAGAGATTTCCATCCACCCCACCATCTCCGGCATTTTCAGGATCCAACCCATTGTATTTAGTGATCACGAAAACATTCTGTACACTAGCGTTGATACGAAGTGCTGCCTTATCATTGAATACGCGACCTGCGTTATATCCCAAATTGATATTATCAATACGGAAGAAGGAAGCGTTATCCAGATAGTAATCTGATAAGTACCAGTTGTTATTGAAATTAGTTGTCAACAAATCACGTGTAGCATTTCCAATGAATTGTACAGGATTTTTAATGGCGCGCATTACTGCGTTGTTGGAGTTAACGTTATTATAGAGATAGTTACCCAACATACCGTGACCAGCAATTCCAAAAGAAAAATTCTTAATGCTTAATGAAGTGGCAAAACCAAGTAATACATCAGCAGCTGGCTTTTGACTAATCTGACGATCGTCGTTATTGATTAGACCGTCACGATTTGTGTCTTCAAACAAACCTTCAATTGGTTTTCCATTTTGATCATAAATCTGCTTCAGCATATAGAAGCTATTTGGTGCATACCCTACAGCATGAATACCGATTGTATTACCGGTACCACCACCAATACCTGTTACTTCTTGTCCTTTGAACTTAGGATCAGGGTTGCGAAGTAGGTTTGTGATTGTTGCCTTGTTGTAAGTGTAGTTCAAATTGATATCCCAGCTCACATTATCGTTACGAATTGGAGCTAGATTTAACGTTACCTCCACCCCTTCACTATTAATGTTACCTACGTTTGTAACAATCTCATTCACAAAGTTTGCCCCGGAAGCAACAGCCACATTTGCTAAAAGATCTTTTGTTTGACGCTTATAGTAATCAACCGAACCGCTGATACGATTATTGAAGAAACCATAATCAACACCAAAGTTTGTAGTAGTTGTAGTCTCCCAACGAATAGAAGGATCGTATCCTGCAGGACGTAAGTAGTTGACCCAGCTATTGCCAAACTGTTGCATAGCAGTATTGCTACTAACTGTGTAGCGAGGCAAATAAGAATAGTAACTGATACCATCTTGTTGTCCTGTCACACCCCAACCAAAACGAAGTTTGAAGTCAGTAACCTTTGTTGAGTTTTTGAAGAAATCTTCACGAGCCTTCCAAGCAAATGCCAATGAAGGAAAGTAACCGATACGATCATCAGGATTAAGTTTAGAACTTGCATCACTTCTGATAGTTGCGGTTAATAAATATTTATCCATCAACGAATAGTTGAGGCGTCCGATATAAGATTCCAATCTGTATTCAGGGCGATCAGTAAGAAATACTGGCTCAGATCCAATGATTGTATCTTTTTTTGCAGGATTGGCGCGATCAAATACTGCACGATAGCTCAACGCAGGGAAATTAGAAACCTTTGTCAAGAAGCTTTGGTAACCATGCGTAACTAATACGTCAATCTTACTTTTTATGCTTTTGATTTCTTTCGCATAAAACAATCCGATATCAGCTAACTGATTTACTTTTTGTTGCTCATAGTATTGACGACGTCCGCCACTTCTGTAGTTAGTTGCAGAAGCTGAATCCGTATTATCATTACCGCTTCCATCTGCAAAATCCATACCCACATTCGCTTGAATCTTCAAATCAGGGAAGAAAGGAAGTTTATATTCAGCCTGAACGTTTCCAATGACACGATTTACCGTTGAGCGATTGTCACGTAACATCAACAACGCTACTGGGTTACGGTTAGATAAGTCATTAGGAACAGCTCCATTTAACCACTCATAATATCCACCCCAATTATTGTTACCGCTTAATACAGGTTTTGTTGGATCAAAACTTACTGCATTTCCAATTGCTCCTTCATTCGCAAAACGATTACGCGTTTGAGAAGCCTTCACATTCACATTCAATGAAAGGTTATCATTCAACAGTTTTGGAGAAAGATTAATTGCAGTTGAAATACGACTAAAGTTGTTCGTCTTTAAAATACCATTCTGATTCAAGTAACCCAACGATGCACGGAAAGGAATGTTACCCAAACTTCCAGTTGCGCTGATCGTATTATCAACACCAATAGCAGCCTGGTAAATTTCTTTTTGCCAATCTGTAGTAGCGGTACCCAACATGTTTTTATACATGTTGCTTCCCGTTGCTACTGCGTCTTTTGTAACAATATCTCTGATCTCATCTGCAGTAAGAACATCTACATAATCAGTGATCATTCCTACAGAAGTAGTATTAGAGAAGTTATAACGCATGGCACCTTTAGAACCTCTTTTAGTAGTTACAATGATCACACCATTAGAGGCACGTGAACCGTAAAGTGCAGTGGCAGAGGCATCCTTAAGGATGGTCATTGACTCAATATCATTAGGGTTGATCGTGTTAAGCAAGTTTGCAGAGCCAGATACACCATTTCCGTCTACAGGTACTCCATCGATAACCAGTAATGGATCATTGCTTGCATTCAAAGAAGCACCACCACGAATACGGATGCGGCTTCCACCTCCTGCAGCTCCACCACCTGTTGTGATGGATAGACCAGCTACTTTACCAACGAGTAATTGCTCCGCAGAGTTGATATTTCCTTTTTGAAAATCTTTTGCTGTTACAGCAGTGACAGATCCAGTCAAGTCTGTTTTACGACGCGTTCCATAGGCTACAACAACAACATCACCCATTGTAGTACTAGCACTAGCAAGCACTACACTCACAGTATTGACTCCCTGAACGGAAACTTCCTGTGTTGTAAATCCTACAGAGGATAATACAAGTGTGTTAACAGTTGATGAAACGGTAAGTTGAAATTGACCTGTTGCATTGGTTTGTGTTCCAGAAGAACTGCCCTTTGCTACAATGCTCACACCAGAAAGTGGAGCACCAGCAGCATCAACAACTTTTCCTGAAATCACTCGATCCTGTGCAAAGGAGAATTGTACAACGAAGGCTAGCACGAATAGGCCAATTGCCTTCGAGACGTTAGGTAATGACATAAGCAATCATTATTGGTTTAGCAATCTAGTTTGGTTACACTGAATGTGTATCTCTTACACAATATTATGAAATTTATAAATCAAAAAAATCTTTTGTTAAACCCTTCGCTCCCTATTTAATTTATAAAGACGGCCAGGTCTATGCGGAACATTGGTCTCTATCTCCTTAAGGTCTGTTAACCAATCTTTTAGCATGATTTTTTTGCGAAAATTTCGGCGATCCAATCCTAACCCGAGGATAGCTTCATAAACCTCCTGGAGCTCCCGCAACGAGAATTTTGGAGATAAAAGGTTGAAAATCACTGGTTTCTCCATAACCTGGTCTCGAAGTCGGCTTAGGCAAGACTGCAAAATAATATGGTGGTCAAAGGCCAATTTTTTAATGGATTGGACCGGATGCCAGGAAAGTTCATTGTGGCTAAGCTGCAGTCGATGATTGCGAATATCAATTAGCGAGTAATAGGCGGTTGTTACTACTCTGCCAGAAGGGTGACGATTGATTTTGCCAAACGTTTGCACCTGCTCCAGGTAAACATCATCTAAACCTGTTCGTTCTGAAAGTACTCTGTAGGAGGCTGTATCTAAGTCTTCATCGGGACGTACCAAATCTCCCAATAATGAATGCAAGCCTTTGAATTCTTCTAAGTCGGATTTTATAAGTAACACTTTCAACTCTCGATTCTCATAACCAAGAATCACGCAGTCAACCGATACAGCAATATTGAAATATTCCTGGTGACTTATTTTTTCTGTTTCGGCATTTTTTAACCGAGTAATAATTCTCTCCGGCATATCAATCAGTTAATGAATAACAAAACGAAGCGTCTTTGTACTTCCCGCCACTACACAACGAATGAAATAGTTACCGGCAGAAAGGCTTTGCAATTTTTGTTGCAGTGCGATTCGTTGAACACCACTATTTAATTGACCACTGTAAAGAAGGCCAAGATTTTGTCCCGCAACATTGTATAATGTGGCTTGCACCAACCCGGCAGTTGGCATTTCAATATATAAATCCATTGCCGCCGTTCCAGTAGTAGTACGATTAACCAAGTTAGGTAATAGTTTTACCACCAAACTTGAAACAGGATTTCCACCCCCGCCACTTCCTCCACCACTTCCTCCGCCACTATTTGTGATATTTCGGTTGACATACACTTTGTATTCTCCTGGTTGTAGTAAGATAGACTGTCCACTTCCTGTAGCAGTAAAAGTGCTGCCGGTGAAATAATCATACCAGGTTCCGGCATTAGGAAATGTAATAGAAGCTTGTGAAGCAGCTACATCAAAATTTCCTAATACCATTATATTGGAAGTATCCGTAGTGAGTTGCAACCACTTAAAGGGTCCATTGAAAGAATGAACAACTCTATCAGAATAAAAATTGTTTTTGTATAGAGGGTGCTGACGTAATTGATTCAGCTTACTATACACGGTGTATAAAGCGGCACGATCTGAAACCTGTTGATAATCCCACCTTATAGGTTTATTAGAAGTACGACAGTTGTTATTAACGGTTCCATCTGGGCAATGATTGATAGAGTAGTCATACCCTAATTCTCCAAATTGCCAAATCATCCGCGGACCCGGAATCATCATGCCAAATGCTGCCGTTAATTCCATTCTCTTTAATGCGGTAGAGAGGTTACGAATGTTATAACTACCCAATGAATTTCCAAATTGCAAGGCTTTATACATCAAGCGCTCTTCATCATGACTTTCCATATAACCAATCAAATGTGGCTTTGTCCATCCACGTGCGGTGAAAATGTTCCCACTGAAATTTGAATTAGGTAGAAATCCCATTGCAGCTTCCTGAAAATTGTAGGTATTATTTGCCCATAACAACATGCCGTAATTGGAGAGTTCAATCTCCTCGCTATTATCTGCAAAGTGTTCAAGTATTACATAACTACCTGGTGATTTCAATTGCATAGTATCATAATAGCGCTTCCAGATCGCAACACGACTTGCATCGTATCGTCCCCATGCCGCTACATCGGAACCAGTATTTACCTGGGTAAACCCTTTAGAAAGATCAAAGCGATAGCCATCCACTTTGTATTCCTTCAACCAATGTTCCATTACGCGGCTGCTGAAATAACGGGTCGCTAAACTTTCATGATTAAAGTCATTGAACACATTAAAGGGATGGCGAGCCGTTTCGTTTAACCAAGGATTATTGGCTGCAGGTTGATTACTGGAACTGTTCCAATAAAGAGCGGCCAACGGATTGCTACCCGTAGTATGATTCAATACCATGTCCAAAATCACAGCAATTCCGCGTCGATGACAACTGTCGATAAAAGCTTTTAACGTATTCTTTGGCCCATAATATTTATCGGGCGCTAAAAAATAGGCAGGATTATACCCCCAACTTTCATTGCCATCAAACTCTTTGACAGGCATCAACTGAATGGCATTCACACCAAGACGTTGCAAATATGAAAGCGTATCGCGTAATGTTTTCCAATCGTGATTAGCTATAAAATCACGCAATAACAACTCATAAATAATCAAGCCTCTTTTATCGGGGCGAGTAAACGTAGGTACACTCCAACTATACGTAGGCTCATTAGTTTGCACCACACTTACAATACCCGTTGTTCTTCCTGTAGGATAAGGTTTCAAACCAGGAAATGTGCTACTGGTGATATATTGATCATTCCAGGGGTCCAATACTTTTTCTGCATAAGGATCCCCCACTTTCAATGTACCATCTACCAAATACTGAAAAGCGTATTCTGTTCCGGGCGTAAGACCAGTGATTCGTAACCACCAATAATTTCCATCCGGTGTTTTATTCATGGCATAGGCAGATTGCTCTTGCCAATTACTATTGGGAAAATCGCCAATCACAGAAACTCTTGATTTTCCAGGAGCATGTAGCACTAAAACTATACTAGTATTACCCGCCTCATAGTTAACTCCATCCCGAACACCGGCAGGAAGCGGTGCTGTGGTAACTCCTCCGCTCACAAAAAAGCGTAGTGAGTCACGCTTAGTAACCGAACCAGCAATCGCTTCGGCAACCATAACCTGATCTCCTGCTGCGTTAATGACGGCATTGGCTGATAATGTAGATACATTATTACCCGACTGAAGTTGCGTCCCATTATAAAAAAGCTTCAATGAGGTAGCCGTTGTACTGGTAATGGCAGTAAGAGGTAGCGATTGTCCAATTTGTAAATTGATAGGCTCAGGGCTTAAAACAGAAGTGGGCTGATAAGGTGGATCTGAAAAACGAACCTGTAACTCCGATGAATAAACAGGGATATACATATCAGATCCGTCCGTATTTGTTTGCTTGAGCGAGCCATTCCCATTTCTAAAAAGAATAGCAATCTTTAAAATAGTTTCATTGGCAGGAACGCCATAAAAAGCACGGATATTCGAGATATCATAACGCCATTTATTATTACCCAGCGAAGTAGCCTGCAATCCAGCGATGAGCTGTCCCCATGGATTTTGAGATCCAAACTTTACGTATTTCCAATCACTTGCAGAAGTGCTCAGATTAGTAATTACACCAGTATGAACATACACGTCACTGGTAGTGGAGTAGTTGTTCAAACCCCTATTTCCTTTGGTGGCATCAACCACAATGGAGATATTATCTGCCTCTTTGGCAAAAGAGGGGGTCCAGGTTAGTAATTGAGAATACGAAGAAAGCATAGACCCAAGGGTCAGTAGCAAAAGCAGGAGGCTCCTTTTCATATGAAAGCAATTTCGGCGGGTTCGAATATACTAATATGTATTTAAAACACATTAAGCATTTGTAATTTTAGGATAGCTTAGCGCCAAATATGTACACCAAGGAGCAAACTGCAGCGTGGCAAGAAACCACCCGTGAATTAAGGGAACTTCTCTCCAAAGGAATTGACAACCAATCAATCAACAAATTGCGAGGTGTATTGCGTTTTCATGAATACCGTTATTATGTGTTGAATGATCCGCTTATTGCCGATGTTGAGTATGATCAGCTATACAAGGCACTTGAAAAAATTGAACAGCAAAATCCTGAATTAATTTCCCCGGATTCTCCAACCCAACGAGTGGCGCTTGGTTTAACAAAAGACTTTCCAACTGTTCAGCATTTAGTACCCATGCTATCGTTGGATAACTCATACAATGCCGAAGATTTGTTGGATTTTGACCGAAAAGTAAAAGAAGGCGCCCAACTAGATGAAATCGAATATTGTGTAGAACCCAAATTTGATGGAGGAAGTATCTCACTGATTTATGAAAATGATAGGTTAGTGCGTGCAGCTACCCGTGGTGATGGTGTAGCGGGTGATGAGGTCACCACTAATATTCGGCAGATCCGATCAGTTCCTCTTTCAGCTGCCTTTTCATCGATAGGAATTGAACAAGCAGAAATCAGAGGCGAAGTACTAATTAATAAAGACAACTTTCGTCGCTACAATGAGAGTCTGATTGAAGAAGGAATTCCACCACTGGCCAATCCGAGAAATGCAGCGAGTGGAACTTTACGATTGAAAGATCCAAAAGAAGTAGCGAAAAGAAATCTGGAAGTATTTGTATATCATCTCAGCTTTTTTACATTAAAAGAAGAAGGGGCTACCCCTTCGGCGTTACTCACACACGCTAACACGTTGCAATTACTATGGGACCTGGGTTTTAGAAGCCCTGAAAAAGAAAAAAAAGTATTTAAAGGAATTGCAGCTGTTATTGATTACTGTAAAGAGTTTGAAGAAAAAAGAGACAATCTCCCCTATGAAATTGATGGCATGGTGATTAAAGTGAATTCTATTCCACTACAAGAAAAATTAGGAATGACTTCACACCATCCTCGGTGGGCCGTTGCATTTAAATTCAAAGCAAGACAAGCAACTACTCGTTTAACAGGTATTGAATTTCAAGTTGGAAGAACTGGAGCAATAACACCCGTTGCAAAACTGGAACCCGTTGCAGTAGGTGGAGTAGTAGTATCCAGCATCTCTGTGCACAACCAAGATTATATCCGGGAAAAAGATTTACGCATTGGAGACCAGGTATTAATTGAACGAGCAGGTGATGTTATACCGCAGATTGTAAAATCACTGGCGGATGTTCGTATAGGAAATGAAAAGAAAATTACTTTTCCTACCCAATGCCCCGTTTGTTCCAGTACGTTACATAAAGAAGAAGAGGAAGCGGTTTGGCGTTGTATCAATTTGGAATGCCCCGCACAGGTTGCAGAACGAATTATTCATTTCGTGAGTAAAGATGCGATGGATATTCGTGGACTTGGAGAGGCGAACGTGCGAAAATTTATTGAGTTAAGCCTATTAAAAGATATCCCGGGTATTTACTCTTTGGATTTTGAAAAGATCAGTCAGCTAGAGGGCTTTGGCAAAAAGTCTGTAGATAATTTAAAAGCCGCAATTGAGGGCTCAAAGCAACAACCGCTGCATCGTTTAATCTATGCACTGGGTATCCGATATGTTGGAGAAACTACAGCAAGAACGCTTGCACAAGCTGTTCATCATTTAATTGACTTCCGCACACTTTCGCTAGATCAATTACAAGAACTAGAAGATGTGGGAACAAAAGTTGCAGAAAGTATTTACAGTTTTTTTCAAAATGAAGCCAACATTACGCTGATCCAACAACTGGAAAAGGCAGGCCTTACTTTGCTTAATACAAAAAAAGAAATTGTTACAGACGGTAATCTATCAGGCACAACTTTTTTGTTCACCGGTACATTGACCGCACTTAAAAGAAGTGAAGCAGAAGAATTAGTTAGAGCGCAAGGTGGACAGATCTTATCTGGCGTAAGTGCAAAACTAAATTATCTCGTAGCCGGTGAAGAAGCCGGAAGCAAGTTAGAGAAAGCAAAAAAGATTAATTC
>JBEDEC010000046.1:0-15728 GCA_041175905.1 Bacteroidota bacterium | reverse complement strand
TGGGGGTAATTGCTGGACGATTTGCAGGTCAGACACTTCATTATGATAAAGAGAGATCTCTATTTAAGGAGTCGGAAGCAAACGTTTATTTGACAGGGGAGTATAGAGCCTTTTAGTGTTCAATCTGATTATTGGCTTTTTCTTTTTAGTTTTTGGTAATCTAAAAAGTAGATAAGACGAGCGGTTAATTCTTTTCCTTGTGGAATTTGAAAAACCTGTCGAAGATTTTTACTATAGTTATTATTAGCGCTACCATCAATTGAAAAATCGAGGGGCATCCAATTTTTCCATCCGATTATTAGACGACTGCCATATTTGAAATCCCAGGTGTAAAAAATATCGAGATTGTAAGCATTATAGTTGTTGTCCACTCCTGGAATAAATGCTCTATTGATCCAATTACCTTTTGTATCTACATTAAAAAACTTTTCATACGTAACATTACTCCAATAATGTCTAGCGCGTAGTGTTAAAAACATACGTGGAGTAAAATTTAGTAAGCCGGTTAGAATAGTGGTTTGTTCCAAAACATCTCTCCATCCAATAATAGGCTCACCATTGGCTTCTCTTCTAAATGCGTATCCAACATTTCCTTGATCTTTTTTGCTTTCACTATTTAAGGTAAGACTCAGCCAGTCGGTAAAGCGGAACCGAAACGTAAATTCATAGCGCAGGAATGCCGCATTTTTAAATGCTGGCGTTGAGGCATAACCTCCCTCAATTCCTACATAGAATCTTTTTCTGCTATCTGAACTACCATTGAATCCTATATAATGCCATGGCATTGTTTTTACAACTCTTCCTGGTGTTCTCAACTCAAAAAAATCATTTTGCCAAATTGGTTTTGCCAAATATTGAATATTGATATCCCAGAAGTTTCTTAAAAAGTAGAATGCTGATGCTGCAACCTCAAGCTCACGCCAAGCAAAAGGTTTATATAAATTTGAATTAGTTGCTCGAATCGTATATCGATAACTCAAAAAGTTTTTAGTGGGTGTAAATTGATTATAACTCGCATTAATGATTGTATTTACTTCATTTGGTGCTTGTAGAAATCCAAGATCATTGGGGTCATACCGATCCGATTCAACACTTTGCGTTATTCCGTATTGAATTTTCCCGCTTACCTTTCTAAAACTAAGTCTTGTTGTGAAGCCGTTGTATGGATTTTGACTTTGTATAGCACTGTATCTAGCTGTTCCAGCAAGAGAGTAGCGATTATTTTTATCAAATAAAGCAAAATCTAATGCGGATACATTTGCATCACGTGCATTTCCGCTTCTAATCACATTTGTATTTGTAAAAGTGATAGAGGAACGACCTTTGAGTGCTTGATCCAGAACAAACAAATTATAATTTGTTAGGGGTTCCGTTTCAATCGTTTCTTTTTTATCTGTCTGAATGTTTTCTATTGTCGCATTCATAGGCGCACTGATTGCGTTGAAAACACCTATACCTAAATTATTTTTATTTCTACCAGAAAACTTGGATGCGTTAATAAGCTGTGTAAGGCCGGGGTTATTAATAATGCGTAAATTGGGGTCATTAGCTACTCTATCTTTAATAGACCAATAACCACGAGGCGTAAGGCCAATTCTTCGGCTGTAAAATAATCCTGCTTTGTTAAATAGCTCAGTTCCTTCTGTAAAGAAGGGCCTGTTTTCTTGAAATCTAACTTCAAATGGCGATAGATTCAAAATGACATTGTCCGATATCACTTGCCCAAAATCTGGAACGAGTGTTGCATCCAATGTAAAACTTTCGTTGATACCCCATTTCAAATCCATGCCGCCATTGCGAAGTGTTTCACTTACATTTCCTTTGAGCGTTGGCGTTGTTCTAACTCCAGTAGTTATATAGGGTAAAAAAGAAAGACGCAAAGGCGGTTCTATTCCAGCAATTCCCTCTAAATCACCAAATTGGTTTACGAATCCAGCTTCGTTGGGGTCAATCGAATTCCAGTAGCTGCTCTCGTTTATTCTTCTACTAAATCGTTGAAAATTTACACCCCATAATTGTTGGGCTGCTTTTGAAAATCGAATTGAGATATAGGGGATTCTCATTTCTACTGTCCAGCCATCTTCCACAAATTGCACATTACTTTCCCAAACGGCATCCCAACTATAATCACTGGGTGGTCCGAATTGACTTTGTACGTTTGGAGAAATTCGTCCATCAGACTGTACATTACGGCTAGTTACTACAAACTGAAATCCGTTTTGATTATCATTATAGGTATCCAAGAATACTGAAAAGTAATCTACGTCTTGCCGCTGTTCCCCATCCCTTGCGGTTAACTGTTTGCGTACAGTTTTTGGATTATCCGTCAATTTTGCTGCAACATAAATGGCCACATCATCATAAAGTATCCATACTTCTGTTTTTAATTTGGAAGGTTTTCCAAAGTCCGGAGAGTTGATTATAAAATCGCTTACGGGCTCAACTTGTTTCCACGCGCTATCAGTAATTTTTCCATCTATTTTTGGCACAACGGCAGTACGTACCGTTTGCATTTTTTTTATTATCAGGGGAGTTTGTGTGGTACCTATTGAAGGTAGCAATAGCGGGAAAACCAATAAAAGGAGGGCGATTCGCATGTGGTCGCAAAATTCACCTAATTGTAAATAAAGGCAAAATAAATTAGATAAACGGCAATTAAGAGCAGTTTAGTGACTCTCTTCCAGGTATTTTACCAGGTTTTCGCCTTTATTTCTGGCTCTTGTCAGAAAGTTCATGGTGGTTTTCATGAGACCTAATCGTCGTGTTATTGCTGGGGTCATTATTTTTTTAAATTCCTCCAACTCTTTCCCTTTGATTAGAACTAAAGTGTCTGACCTATATTGATCTAGTTGTTTTAATTGTTGTATAATACTATCGGGTGTATTCACTCTGCTTTTAAGGTTGTCTACACTGATTAGGTATCGTTTAATTGCTATAGCGGGGGTTGTCCAGTCAGTTAGAAGATCGGCATAGGTTCCAAATGCGTAACTAGCTTCTTGTTCCTTACTCCTGTATTCTGCAGCTTCTGTTTCATTTGAGTAATCAATCATTAGCTCTAATAATCGTTTGTCTTTTATATAGCGTAAGGAGCCAGAACTTTTCATTTGTTCATATGTATCATTCTTGCTTAAGAATCTAGGGTAACTAGAAAAGACGTTTGTATGAAAAAAGGATAGATCAAACGATGAGGATGCATTCGTAAGTGCAATCATCGTTTTACCCATTGCATATTCTGTTTTATTGTGCAGTATGGTCAATGAGTCAATGAATGCAATATTTGTTTTTACATCATTTTTAAATTGCTCAATGAACTCATGTGCCCTTTCTTTTTCTACATAGATTTCCCGAACATTCTCGGCAAAAAAGCCTAATGTCACCGCGGTGAATAGCATAAGGAATTCTATCAAGTATTCTTTCAGTTTCTTTTTATGAGTTGGGTGATGTGGGTGATGAACTTCCATTGACTTATTGATTTTTGAAAATTGAATAGATGAGTTGAGCACCTGCTACAATAATAAAGGCCTGGCATAATAGGGCCATGTATGCGATAGATGGGTAATTTTCAATTTGCTTTGAATAAATTCCATAAAAAGCCCAGGCTGCTGCGATGGATAAAAATGGATTCTTGGTTTTCTTCATTACCCAAGTAATAATTACTGTTCCTGTTGCAATTATAATGATTGAAACAATTTTTTGAATTTCGATGTTGAGATTCATTTCTATTGATTGCAAAAATGTTGTCACATTTGCAATCGTTGCTATGCAGATCCATCCTAAGTATATTCCGAAAGAAACGTTGAGTAACCATTGTTTTTGATCTTGCAATTTATAATTGATTACGCCTAGACAACTTAGTAGACCAATCATTACTAGTAGTGAAATGCCAATTAACTCAGATTGCCAAAAAAGAATCCAGCTAAAATTAAGTATGCATGAAAACAGAAAAAGTGGAGTATTTAAAATGGGGTGATTAAATTTCTTGGTGAATTGAGAAATCAAAACAGCCGTCAATAATAGATAAATTAAGCTCCAAATAGCAAAGGTTTGATTAGATGGGGTAAAAAAATTGCTGTATTTATCTGAGAGTTCCCTGATTGATTTTCCACCGAGTTCTCCCGTGGCCGATTTGAAATTTATAAAAAGGCAGAGCAGAAAAATTAGAATATTTACTATCGGGTAGATTCTTGTTTTTGGCATGCTACTAAAGATAAATCAAACTGATCTTTTTAAATCTTGAACAACAGCTCGAGTTTAAAAAAAATTCCTGAAATTTGCGGCGACAAATGCACATAATATGAAAAAAGCCATAATCACAGTCGCTAAAGGAGATGGAATTGGTCCGGAAATAATGGACGCAACTCTACGTATTCTTTTTGCGGCAGGCGCTGAGTTGGAGACCGAAGAAATAGAAGTGGGAGAAAAGGTATACTTGTCAGGCAATACATCCGGGATTTCTACTGAAGCTTGGGATACAATCCGTCGAAATAAAATTTTTCTAAAAGCTCCCATAACTACTCCTCAAGGAGGTGGCTATAAAAGCTTAAATGTTTCCACTCGCAAGTTTTTAGGTCTTTATGCAAATGTTCGTCCTTGCCGAAGTCTTCATCCTTACGTTAGCACAAAACATCCAGTAATGGATATTATGATTATTCGAGAAAATGAAGAAGATTTATATGCTGGGATTGAACACCAACAAACTGATGAAGTAGTACAGTGTTTGAAATTGATTAGTCGCCCCGGTTGTGAAAAGATTATTCGCTATGCATTCGAATATGCGCGTCAGCAAAAACGCAAAAAAGTTACTTGCTTTAGTAAGGATAATATTATGAAACAAACAGATGGATTATTCCATCAGGTTTTTGATGAAGTAGCAAAAGAATATCCTGAAATTGAAAATGAGCACTGGATTGTAGATATTGGAGCTGCTAAATTGGCTGATACACCAGAAGTATTTGATGTTATCGTGATGCCTAATTTATATGGAGATATTTTGAGTGATGTTGCTGCGCAGATTACAGGTTCTGTAGGGCTGGGTGGATCGTCAAATATTGGAGAGGAATGTGCTATGTTTGAAGCGATTCATGGTTCTGCGCCACCACTTGCCGGAAAAAATATTGCAAATCCATCAGGACTCTTACAAGGTGCTATTATGATGTTGAATCATATTGGTCAAACAGATGTTGCGCAAAAAATTCAAAATGCTTGGTTAACAACGTTAGAAGAAGGAATTCATACTGCTGATATTTACAAAGAAGGTTTTAGCAGACAACAAGTTGGAACAAAGGAGTTTGCTGATGCTGTTATTGCTAATTTAGGTAAGACGCCAAAATTATTGCAGGCTGTATCCTATGCAGGTGCAGGCGCTTTACAAATTCCATCTTACAAACGCAAAAAGCCAGCGGTTAAAAAATTGGCAGGTGTCGATTTATTTATTCACTGGGCAGGCTCAGATCCGAATGAATTAGCAAAAGTGATTAAGAATATTGAACCAAAAGAAGCCAGTCTTGCAATGATAACTAACAGAGGTATAAAAGTTTGGCCAGATGGATTTAGAGAAACATTTTGTACTGATCATTGGCGCTGTCGATTCAAGGCGAGTGCCAATGAAGAGATAACTAAAGAGACAATTGTATCATTACTTACAAACGCAATAGGAGCGAGTATAGATACGATTAAAACTGAAAACCTATATGAGTTTGATGGTGTTCCTCGCTTCTCAGTAGGGCAGGGGCAGTAAATTATAATATGAAATACTTGTTAACTCTTTTTATCGGGGCAATAGGTGCCACCGTTGTGCATGCTCAAGATACAATCCGTACTTCATTAAAAAAGAGTTCCCAACCTGTTGCTATTGCTGATACTACTGAAGTAGAGGAGGATACCGTAATAATTAGCGCAACGCGGTTAAGCAGGTCTATAAATAATACCTCAACGCGAATAGAAGTTATTTCTGGGGAGGAGTTGACGGAAAAGGGAAATATGAAACCTGGTGATATACGAATGATTTTAAATGAGAGTACAGGAATTCAAACACAACAAACATCTGCCACTTCTTATAATGCCGGAATACGAATTCAAGGTTTAGAAGGGAGATATACACAACTATTGCGCGATGGTTATCCTTTATACGCTGGTTTTGCAGGAGGTCTTTCGCTTTTACAAATTGCGCCACTTGACTTAAAACAGGTTGAGGTAATAAAGGGGGCTGCCTCTACTTTATATGGAGGAGGCGCTATTGCAGGTATTGTTAATCTTGTTTCAAAAACACCAGGCAATGAACCCGAATATAAATTTCTTTCCAATTTTACTTCTGCAAGCGGTTTAGATATAAGTGGTTTTTATGGTGAAAAATATGGTAGGGTAGGATTAACTGTTTTTGGCTCTAGAAATAGTAATGCTCCATTTGATCCAGCAGCTATTGGTTTTACGGCTATTCCAAAGTTTGATAGATACACGATTAATCCCCGCTTGTTCTTTTATCATGCCAAAACTATTGCTGACTTTGGTGTTTCATTTATCGGTGAAAAACGATTAGGAGGAAGTATTCAGTACATAAAAAATGGTGGAAATGGATTTTTTGAGTCTAACCGATCTAATAGGATTACTACACAATTCGGGCTTACTCATACCTTTAATGCTGCTACCAAGCTTACTTTTAAAAATAGTGTAAGTCGATTTGAAAGATTACTTGCTATCCCATTTTATTCTTTTGATGCAACCCAGCTTTCTACCTTTTCTGAATTAACAGTTAATCACACTAGGGAAAAATCACAATTTGTTTTTGGCTCAAGTTTAGTAACAGAAAACTTTACAGAACAGCGACAGCTGACATTCCCCGTAAGAGATTTTTATTATCGAACTATTGGTTTATTTGTACAGCATCTCTGGGACGTACATGATAAAGTCACATTAGAAAGTGGATTAAGGGGGGACTATATTAACCAGTTTGGTTTTGAGCTTCTTCCTCGTTTGTCATTATTAATTCGCCCTTCGGCTAAATTGTCTACTCGTATAGGTGGAGGATTTGGATATAAGCCCCCATCGCTATTTACAGAAGAAGCGGAAAGAAGGCAATTTCAGAATATACTCCCCATAAATCTGCTTAATTCTAAGAATGAGCGATCACTTGGATTTAATTGGGACATCAATTACAGCACCATGGTAGGTGGAGTTAATTTCTCAATTAACCAATTATTTTACTTTACTCGTTTAAATCGCCCTCTAGTTTTAAATAGTAGTTCGGGGAATACTTATTCTTTTGTAAATGGAGATGGCTATTTGAATACAAAGGGTATGGAAACAAATATTCGCTTTGTCATTGATGATTTTAAGTTATTTATCGGCTATACTTTTACTGACGCCACTACTTACTTTAATGGGATGAAGTCTCCACTGCCATTAACGGCAAAACATCGTCTCAACAATGTACTAATGTATGAGATTGAGGATAAGCTAAAAGTAGGAGTGGAGGCTTATTATTTTAGTAAGCAGCGATTAAGTGATGGAAGTGATGGACGGTCCTATTGGATTACAGGATTGATGGCCGAGAAATTATGGGAAAAGTTCTCGCTCTTTATCAATTTTGAAAATTTTTCAGATACAAGGCAGACTAAGTTTGGGCCAATTTTTACTGGTTCTACTAGTAATCCCTTATTCAAAGAAATTTATGCACCTGTTGATGGGTTTGTAATCAATGGAGGTATAAAGATCAAGCTATAAAGCCCTTTTTATTTTTTGGAGAATGATGCTATAATACTCAAAATTTGTTAACATTACCATAACATAGTGAGTTTACTTTTGCGGAAACTAAACCGCATGAGACTTGTATTTTCTGCTGTACTTTTTTTACTTGGATTACATTTTGCAATGGCACAACCCAGTAATCAGTTATTTAAATTGAAAGTAAAAGACGAAGATAATTTGAATCTTCCTGGAGCATCTGTAATGATCATGCCAGGTAAGATTTCCGGAGTTGTAAGCCAATTAGGCGAAATTACTATTGTCGATTTGAAGCCAGGGCAATATACTTTGACCGTTTCATACATAGGGTATACTACATTCTCTGGTAATGTTGATATCAAACAAGGAGTTACGGAGTTAGCAATTACCCTGCAGTCAGGAATTCGTACGGAAAAAGAAGTTATCATTTTAGGAGACAGATTAAAAGGTCAGTCTCGTGCACTGAACCAGCAACGAAATAATCTTAATGTAAGTAATATTATTTCAGCTGATCAGATTGGTCGATTTCCAGATGCAAATATTGGTGATGCTATAAAGCGAGTCCCTGGTATTGCAATGCAAAATGATCAGGGGGAAGCTAGAAATATCATTATTCGGGGAATGGGTCCTGAGTTAAACTCAGTGAGTTTAAATGGGGAACGTATTCCGTCAGCCGAAGGTGACAACCGTCGCGTGCAAATGGATTTGATTCCATCAGACATGGTTCAAACTGTCGAAGTTAATAAGACATTAACTCCAGAAATGGATGCGGATGCGATAGGGGGCTCGGTTAATCTTGTAAGCAGGGCTCCATCTAATGGTTTAAGAATCTCCACTACTTTAGCTGGTGGTTATAATGTTATTCGTGAGGGATTCATTGGCACAGCTGGGTTTATTGTCGGAAACAGAGTTGCAAAAAATAAATTGGGTTTTGTGTTAAGTGGGTCTTTCAATTCCAACAAATATGGATCTGATAATGTTGAAGCAGTTTGGCAAAAAGATGCAAACGGAAAGTTATTCATTGCTGATCATGATATTCGTAAGTATGATGTAAAAAGGGTCCGCCGTTCTGCTTCAGCTACTTTGGATTATAAAATAAATCCTAAAAACACTATTTTTTTGACTACTACTTATAATTGGAGAGATGATTTAGAAAACAGATATCGTTTCAGACATCGGCTGCGCGGCGGACTAACTGACCTCAATTACGATGCAGCAGGAAATATTATAGGGTATCGAAATGGGGAAGTATTAAAACAAACTAAGGGCGGTATTAATAATGACAGAAGTGAGGGAACGCGTTTAGAAGATCAGCGTGTTAGGACACTTGCACTACGTGGGGAGCATGTAGCTGGAAAAACAAAAATTGACTGGAGTGCACAATATGCTCGTGCGTCAGAAATGCGTCCTAATGAACGGTATATATCCATGGGACGGCGCTCTATTACTGTCACTCAGGATATCTCTGATCCAAATCTTCCGTTGCTGACGGCTACAAGAATATTGACTGATTATACCCGCTTCAATGATCTTTCTGAAGAGTTTCAGGTTCAATATGAAGAAGACTTCAATGGTAAGTTGAATTTTCAACTTCCATTTACTTTCATCAAAGAACAAAAAGGTTCGCTACGATTTGGTGCAAGAATCAGGGCTAAAGTTAAAGAAAGAGATAATATTTTTTATTCTTATAAGCCACGTACTACAATCTCTAGTTTAGGTGCAATACCTGGGCTTTCTAACCAATCAGTTGCTAACTTTTATCCTGGGTCACAATTTTTTATAGGTCAGTTTGCATCAGCTGATTATTTGGGTGGTTTGAATTTAAATAATGATGCATTGTTTACTCGTTCAGTGGTTGGTGCTGAGTTTTTATCTGGTAACTATAAGGCAAATGAAATTATTACAGCTGGATATGTTCAGTTTAATCAACAATGGAGCGATAAATTATCAATGGTAGCAGGTGCACGATTAGAAAATACAAATTTGGATTATACCGGTAATATTGTTGAAAATGAAAATATCTTAAAGGGGTTGGCAAACTTTAAAAATAACTATTTAGATTTTCTACCAAGTATCAATTTTAGATATCAGACTGAGAAAAACCTCATTTTGCGTTTGGCATATACTACTGCGTTAGCACGACCAAAGTACTATGATTTGGTTCCTTTTTTTAATGTAGTTCGATCAGACTTTGAACTTAGCAGTGGTAATCCAAAATTGAATCCAATTCGCTCCAATAACATTGATTTAATGGCCGAGCGCTATTTTAAAAATGTTGGTTTGATTTCTGGCGGCTTCTTCTACAAGCGTTTAAGCAATTTCTTTTATACCTATCGCGATGAATCATATACCCAGGCAAAATTTGCTTCAGAATTCCCTGGGGTGACTAATCCAATCGCAGCGGGGGAGAACTGGCAGTATTTGCAACGCAGAAATGGCAGCCCAGTAAACGTGCAGGGATTAGAACTAGCGTTTCAACGGCAATTAGATTTTTTGAGTGGTTTTTGGAAGGGCGTGGGAATATATGCTAATTACACATTTACAAATTCTAAGTCAGAAGGTATTTATGATTTGTCCGGAAAGCTGATTCGTGAAAATGTTGCTTTACCTGGTACAGCTCCTCACATGTTTAATTTCTCACTCTCATATGAAAGTAAAAAAGTTGTGGCAAGGCTTTCTGCTAATTTTACAGGGGCATATGTTGATGATAGCGATGATGGCGGTTATAACGAAGATTCATTTTTTGATCGCTATTACGATAAACAGTTCTTTTTGGATTTTAACGCCTCCTATACAATAACAAAAAAATTACGTTTTTTTGCTGAGGCCAATAACTTAACAAATCAACCTCTTCGTTATTATCAAGGTGTAAAAGAAAGGACAGCACAAATCGAGTTTTATGGTCCTCGTTTTAATACGGGATTAAAACTAGATTTAAATAAATAGGTTGCTGAAATAAGCAAATGAAAGAAATTCTAATGTATAGAAAAGGGACAACTCTATTCTTTGGGTTGCTCCCTTTATTTTTTCTCACCGGATTTATTACGTTTAAGACAAATAATCAAAGGGTAATACCGGCCATAGTTACACAAAAAGTTTTTGGCGATAGCGATGATCCCGCTATCTGGATTAATTACAATGATCCTAGGAAGAGTTTGATTTTAGGGACAGATAAAAATGATCATAATGGTGGTATTTACGTTTTTAATTTAACAGGTGAAATTGATTCAAACTTAACGCGCACTGGAATGAAGCGTGTAAATAATGTTGATATCATTCAACGCGTAGCATGGTCAGATTCTTTAATCGACTTGGTCGTAGTTACTGAACGAGGAGAAAATCAACTGCGAATTTTTGAGTTACCATCCATGCGTCCATTAGATGGGGGAGGCATACCAGTGTTCATTGGCGAAAAAGAAAGATCGCCAATGGGTGTTGCGTTTTATAAACGACGAACTGATAACGCGTTATTTGTTATTGTGTCTAGAAAAAATGGACCCACTGGAACTTACCTCTGGCAATACCGACTAAAGCAAGGTAAAAAAGGTCAAATTGAAGCAGTGGTATCACGGAAATTTGGTAAGTTCTCTGGCTTCAAAGAAATTGAATCTATTGCGGTCGACACTTTGTTTGAACACATATATTATTCTGACGAGCAAAATGGAATACGAAAATATTTTGCGGATCCATTAAAAGGAGACGAAGAATTAGCTGTATTTGGTAAATCTGATTTTAAAGAAGATAACGAGGGGATATCTTTTTATCATTTATCTGACTCTACAGGCTACATACTTGTTTCTGATCAAGGTGCAAATCAATTTCAAATTTATAACCTCGATACAGGGGTCGGTGGAATAAACACACATAAGCTAATCACAACAATACCAGTTTCCACTCTTGAGTCTGACGGCTCAGATTGTACATCCTTTTCCCTTCCTGGTTTTGAAAAAGGGATGTTTGTAGCAATGAGTGCTGACCGTACTTTTCATTTTTATCGATGGATTGATTTTGTAAGCCAGAGTAATCAACAGCTTAAATCAAGATAACTGTTGATTTACAATAAAAATAATATTCTGAATTAATAATTATTTAATAATGCAGATATCCTTTAGTCAGATCTGAAAAGGAATTTTGCACCCAAATTCACCTTATGAAGATTAATAAGCTATTATGTTTTCTTACTGTTTTAACTTTTTTTTACTCCTCCTTGCAGGCACAGGTGACCACCAGTGCGATAGAGGGTGTTGTACGTTCCTCAACCGGTGAGGTACTTGCTGGAGCAAGCATAAAAATTACGCATCAGCCTACAGGTACAGTTGTAACCGCACTAACATCAAATACTGGTCGCTTTTTTGTTGTAAATCTTCAGCCTGGAGGCCCTTATAGTATTGAAGCATCCTTTGTTGGCTATAGTGTGCAAACTCGAAATAATATTTTTATTGATCTTGGTGAAAATTTTAAGGCAGATTTTGCACTATTTAATGCCGCTCAGGAATTACGGGAGGTGGTTGTTTCCACAAAAAGGGGTAGTTCCTTTACAGTTGGTGGAGTAGGTACGGCAATTGCAGCGGAGCGATTTGAAAATCTTCCTACAGTAGGCCGAAATTTGACGGATTTTGTAAGGTTAACACCCCAGGCTAAAACTACATTTGGTGGGGGGATTGCTATTGCCGGGCAAAATAATCGTTATAACCAAATCATGTTTGATGGGGCTGTGAATAATGATGTTTTTGGCTTATCAGAGTCAGGTACAAATGGGGGTCAAACAGGCTCCTCTCCAATCAGTATTGATGCTATTGAGTCTTTTCAAGTGGGCGTTTCTCCGTATGATGTTTCACTTGGAAATTTTACCGGGGGTTCCATTAATGCAATTACAAAAAGTGGAACAAATACTACTAAAGGTTCTGCTTATTGGATTACAAGAAATGAAAACTTTGCTGGTAAAAGACCCACTGGAGCAATTTTTGATGCAACTAAATTGCCAGATTTTCAAGCTAACACTTTTGGCATAACGCTTGGTGGTGCGCTCAGAAAAAATAAGTTATTTTACTTTATTAGTGCCGAATTGCAGCGCGATGAACGTCCTCAACCATTTGATCCCAATACATTCCGTACTCCGCCCGGTGCCGCATTTCGTGACTCAGTTAATCTGATTATACAAAAGTTGGCCGGATATGGATATGACCCAGGAGATTACCTTGATATTCCAGATCTTCTAGAAAGTAATAAAGTTGCTGCTAAGCTTACATGGAATCTAAGCCCTAAGCACCGATTGAATTTATCGTATCGCTACACAAATTCTGAGCGTTCATTGACAAGCCCTAGCACTTCAACTCGCATCAATTTCTTTAACGGGGGTTACTTATTTCCGAGTAAAACCCATTCTGGTTCAATGGAGCTAAATAGCCGTTTTTCTAATAAGCTTTCAAATAAATTGTTACTTACTTTCACTAATGTCTTAGATGATCGGGATCCACTTGGAAAAGATTTTCCAAGGGTGACATTGAATTCGGTAAATTCTACAAGTTATGTGTTTGGCACTGAAAATTTTTCTACTGGAAATCAGCTTAAGCAAAATAACACAGCGGTATATGATGAATTTAGATTTTTAACAGGGAATCATCAGTTTAAAGCCGGTATTGATGTAGAGTTTAGTAATTCTTATAATCTTTTTGTACGGGATAATTATGGGACCTATACGTACAACTGGGTCAATGATTTTCTTTTGGATAGAAGACCAGCGCAATATAGTCGTTCATTTTCGTTGCGTGACAATGTAACTGGTGATGGAAGTGCGGCTGGTACAGAATTTAATACGTTACGAGCTGGTTTCTTTTTTGGTGACGAGTGGAGAGTAAATGATAAGTTTACAATGAACTTAGGTGTGCGTGCTGACAATTTTGAGTTTTTGACTACTCCTAATGTGGATACCTTTTTTAACAACATTGCACTTCCAGTAATTACCAGTTTACTTCGTACAGCCTGGGCTCCCTATACAATGTGGGACATACAGGATGCTCGCTCTGGTCAACGTCCACAACCACAATTAAGCCTTTCTCCCCGATTAGGATTTGGATGGGACGCTGGCAAGGGCTTAAAAATTAGAGGAGGAATCGGTGCCTTTACGGGTCGTGTTCCTCTTGTATGGCCTGGCGGAGTTTACAATAATACAGGCGTTAACATCGGCGGCCTATTTCAAAATAATCCTGCTATAACATTCCGTCCTGATGCGTTCAATCAATATAAACCTAGTGAGTTGGGTGCGACTGTTGCTTCGCCCTCAGGACAAATTGATTTGATTGCAAAAAATTTCAAGCTGCCAAAGGTTTTAAAAGCATCTATTGGTTTTGATAAAGTACTAGGCAATGGTTGGAAATGGACTTCTGATATCTTGTATCAATGGAATATTAATGAAATTGTATATTATAATATTTTTGGTATGCCGGGAGCAAAAAATGCTCTTAGCCAAGATACTTACTTGAATATTAGTGGCACAAGTACGGTTTATAACCGAATAGACTTTGATCCCGTTACTGCAGGAATACAGAATCCTTATTCAACAGGAATTTTTGTAATTGCCAACGGTAAAGGTCAAAAGGGTTACTCTTATAACCTTACTACGGCTATTGATAAATCATTTAAGAAGGGGTGGTCTTTTAATCTTAACTATGGGTATGGGGACTCCTACACATTATTTGACGGAACAAGTTCACAAAATAACTCCCAGTGGCGATATGTTGAAACTAAAAATGGGCGTAATAATATCAGCTTAAGCAGATCTGACTTTGCACAACTTCATCGTTTGAGCTCTTTTGTTTCTAAGCGCATATCCTATGCTAAAGATAGATTGGCTACAACTCTTACATTGTTTTATAATGGCCAATCAGGTTCGCCCTACTCATACGTGTTTAGTCGTAGTATGATCTATGATCAAAATGGAGCTAACGGTGAAACAACAGATTTAATTTATGTCCCAAAGGACTTAACAGATTGGTCGCGTTTTGCTGAGTCGTATGTCTCAAACGGTGTAACATATACTGTAGCTCAACAATGGGCAGCATTAGATCAATATATTTCTAATGATAAGCACCTCAGCCAAAAGCGTGGGCAGTTTGCTGACCGAAATGGTGCGGTACTTCCATGGAGCCATTTGCTAGATTTAAAAATACAGCAAGATTTAGTGCTTGGTACTGGCAAGCAATCCCACAAGATTTCTGTCCAATTTGATATGTTTAACTTCACAAATTTCCTTAGTCGAAATTGGGGTAAGGTATATGTGACTCCTGGATTTGATTCTTATTCACTGATCAGTATGGAGGGTTACCGAGTAACGGGAGGAACTTTGACTCCACGCTTTACGTATCGTAATTTATCGAATCGTACCGCTGGTGATATACTTGATCTTAGAGGAAGTAATTATCTTTCTACTCGCTGGAGAGGTCAATTGACAGTTCGGTATACATTTTAAATGGTATACTTATTTTAAAAGAGGGGGGCAGCTTAAAAACTGTCCCCCTCTTAATTTTTAATGTGCAACTAGCACTCGTCCCGTTGCTCGGGTTCGGTCTGCTGCATCCGTGAGTCTAATCTGATAGATTCCATTAGCTGCATTACGTAGGTCTACCTCAAGATTCTGATATCTGCTTGCAATCGTATATGATTTTCGATATACAGTGGCTCCTTTACTATCATAAATTGATAAAGTGAATCGATCAGTAGTCGCACTATAATAGGAAACATTAAAACGACCCGTTGTTGGACTCGGGAATACAAACAGTCTTGTAGTTGCTGAATCGCCTATAATTAATGCATCACTAGTGCTTGCGCATGGAAGTTTTGGCGGTGTATTCTGTACACGCAAGGTATATGATCCAGTAGGATGTTTCAGTCCTATTGAGTCAATGTTATTGCTATTTTCTCCAGTTAAGATGGATCCATTCAATAACCAGGTGTAGAGGTAGCTTCCTGTTGGAGTAACTGTTGCATTAATAGCAGTGCGAAGTCCAGGA
>JBEDEC010000045.1:0-7775 GCA_041175905.1 Bacteroidota bacterium | reverse complement strand
CATTACTACATCATTATTTATAAAACATTGATTTTCAATTATCTTAAAATTTCTCAACACTACATCATATAAATGTTTTAAATTGAACTGCCTTGTTTAAGTATGAGATACTATTTTGCCCTACTAATTACACTTTTTAGTTACACGCTGGTTGCCCAAAACACAATTGGCCTTCCAGATATTATAAATTTTAAGAAAGTAAACTATAAGGCTGGTCTTCAAAACTGGGACTTCAAACAGGACAAAAAGGGGATTATATATGTAGCAAATAACGAAGGGGTGCTAAGTTTTGATGGAAACACCTGGCAATTACACCCTCTTCCCAACAAAACAATTGTGAGGTCCTTAGAGGTAGTTGGCGATAGTATAATATATGCCGGAGGCCAGGGTGAGCTTGGTTATTTCAAAGCTGACAGGTCTGGAAAACTCAAGTACAGCTCCCTTTTACCCAAAATTCCAAACAATAAAAGGGGCTTTAGCGATGTATGGGATATAATAGCATTAGGCAAAAGCGTTTTCTTTCGTTGTAGCAACAGCATTTTTCAATTAAAGGATGAAGAAATCCAAAGTTTTGATCCCCGGAGTGAATGGGCATTTATGGGAGTTGCCAATGGAAAAATTTATGCACAGGACTATGAAGCAGGACTTTGGATATTTCAACAGAGCAAATGGATTCAGATACCTCCATCGGCCATTCTCACTAAAAATGATCCCATCACAGCAGTAATTGAAACTGGGAAAGACAGCGCTATTTTAACTAGCTTAAAAAATGGCTTATATCAAGTAAATGGCGAAGAAATAGTTCCACTTCGAAACAAAAATCAAAACACATTTATAGCCGACAGAATTTACGCAGCCACCCGTATCACAAATGACAGAATAGCATTAGCCACGAATAACAATGGGATTTATGTAATCGATAAGTCAGGGAATATCATTCAACGTTTCTCAAAAAAAGAAGGGCTTCAGAACAATAATGTGCTGAGTATATTTTGCGACAACGATCAAAATCTTTGGCTTGGTCTCGATAATGGAATAGATTTTATCGCGTTCAATAGTGCAATCAAACAAATCTCTCCCAGCCAAGAAGATGCAGCGGGATATGGTATCGCCATCTTGAATGATCAACTCTATATAGGCACATCCAGTGGTCTTTATACTAGTTCATTGCAAAATATAACTGACAAAAGTTATTCTTTAGGAAACTTCAAAAAAATTGCAAATACTGATGGCCAGGTATGGAATCTCTCTGTTTTAGATAATAAATTATTAATTGGGCATCACGAAGGAGGATTTGTATTGAAAGACATTAGTGCAGTGCCGTTCAATAAAAAACCAGGCAACTGGAATTTCGTGCCCATTACTAATCGAACAAATAAGCAACTAGTAGCCATTGGTAATTATCAAGGCATATCCATTTTTGAAAAAACGTCCACACAACTAATTCCTTTTACAACTGTTCCTTCATTCGACGAATCTTCACGCTATTTGGTAGCTGACTTATTTGGCAATCTATGGGTCTCTCACCCCTATCATGGCGTTTTTCAAATTTCATTTACAGACAGCGTTTACAATATCAAAAGATATGCCGCTGAACATGGTGTACCTGCTCCGCTAAACAACCAGGTATACCTCTTAAATCAAGAAATAATTTTAGCAACGGAAAAGGGAATCTATAGATACTTACCAACCAAAGACAAGTTTACCCCACACCCCCAATTTGAAAAAACAATTGGCAAGAAAGGAACACGCTATATAAATCAAGACAAGAATGGGAACTATTGGTTTGTTCAAGATAAAACAGTCGGTGTAATAAACGCATCCGATAATACAATTACCTACTTACCAGAATTAGCAAATAAAATTCTAAGCGGGTTTGAATCAATTTTACCACTTGATGAGCAAAATATTTTTATTAGTGGAGAAAAGGGAATTTTCCATGTTAACTACTTGAAGTACAAAGAAAATATCAGGCCTCTAAAAGTAGAGATCAGAAGTTTGACAGTCACTAACAAAAATGATAGTTTAATCTATGGAGGGTTTGGAGAAATTGGAATCCCTGGCTCATTTTCGTATAAACCCTCCTTTGAAAGTATTTGGAAAACAATTCGATTTAATTATTCCTCAATTCTTTTTGGACAACAATCACGATTAGAATACTCCTATCGTCTTAAAGGTTTTGAAAATGGTTGGTCGCCTTGGTCAGACAAAACAGAAAAAGAGTATACAAACCTGCCTGAAGGTAAATATGTATTTGAAGTAAAAGCAAGAAATAACTTAGGTAATGAATCATCAATCACCTCCTACTCCTTCACAGTACTACCCCCTTGGTATCGTACCAGCTGGGCCTATGCGTTGTATATAATACTAGTAGCAGGTTTATTTGTTCTGATGTATCAAATCCAGAAAAGAAAGTTTTCAAAACAAAAAGAAAGAATTGAAGAAGAAAAAAAGCGACTACTTTATATTCACGAATTAGAAAGAAATAAGGCGCAGAATGAAATTGTTTCTTTACAAAATGAAAAATTAGAAGCAGAGATCAATTTTAAAAATTCGGAATTGGCATCCTCCACTATGCATCTGGTGAAGAAGGGGGAATTACTTTCAAAAATTAAAGACGAGTTGTCTCATGCCTTAAAAAATATTGACAACAAAGTTGCTGTCCAGGAAATAAAAAAGGTGATAAAGTCAGTTTCCGACGACGATAAAGTGGATCAAGAATGGGATGCTTTTGCAAAACACTTTGATAAAGTACACAGCGACTTTGTGGTATCACTAAAGAAAAAATACGCTACCCTCACTGCAAATGAAGTTAAACTTTGTATTTACTTACGAATGAACTTGAGTAGCAAAGAGATTGCACAATTAATGAATATCTCCGTGAGAGGCGTAGAAATAAGCAGATATCGATTACGTAAAAAAATTGGAATCCCCTCTGAGGTGAATCTATTTGATCATCTAATGACCATAGACGGAAATAGTGTTAGCGCTTAAGTTTTCTTACTTCTTTAGTCGCTCCAGCAAGTATTCTGGCTCATTTGTAGTGATAAAATCAAAAGACTGATTGATACACCACTCTAGTTGATCGGGATCGTTAACCGTCCATACATTTAAAATAAGCCCAAGCGCTTTTGCTTGCTTAATCCATTCAGGATTTTTTCGGAATACAGAAATATTATAATCGATCCCGCTGATTCCTTCTTTTTTTATTTCATCGGGTGCTTTTTCTCCATTCAAATAATGGGTGAATGCTGAAGGCTGTAAAGACTGAACTCGTTTCAGTATTGCAAAGTCGAAACTGATGTATTCTGTAATTTTCTCCACTCCACACTGGCGAACCATCTCCACTACTCTTTCAGCAATCAACTGCCCTCGCTCTTTACCTGCGGGTGAAGGTTTTATTTCAAGCACCAATCGAGTTGCAGCGTTATTCTTTTTACCTGCTAACAAATACTGCTTTAGCGTTGGCAATTCTTCTCCGTTTTTTAATGGTATTTTTTTTAAGTCCTGATACGTGCTGGTTTCAATAGCTAACTCACCGTGAACTGGATCGTGGCAAATCACTAAAACAGAATCCGCCGTCATACGCACATCAAACTCAGATCCTGTACATCCTAATCGAATGGCCTCTCGCAAAGAAGCAATAGAGTTTTCAGGAAAATTATTTTTCTTAAAAGCACCCCGGTGTGCAATAACTGAATTAGGAGAAAAAGACATGGCGGATTTTTTTGTAACCGAGCAGGCGCTCAGTACTAAAACACAAAGCGCTACACCAATTAGTTGTATAAGTATTGATTGCTTCATTTAAATGAAATTTCACTTAATCGAACGGAATATTGAACTCTGCTATTACTAGCAGCATCGATCAGCTGCATATCTAACACTGGATCTTTTTCCCAACGAATCGTAAGCAAACCAATATTATTATCCATGATAGGTCCTTCAATACGATTTACATTGGGAGTTGCAAAACTCCAGGTCGAAGTAATTCCACTTGACGTAATATCATAAATCGGGTAACCAGCAGGTACACTCAATCGAGAAATTTCTCCATAATGAACATCCCCTGTCAAAAAAACAACTCCATTCGCTTTTGTTTTTTGAATCAACGAAATCATGCGCTGCTGTTCATAAGGAAAATTTACCCATGCCTCATACCCGTTGTATTCAATACTGAATTGTGAACCACTACAAATCAACCGAATGTCAGCGGGCTTTTTTAAGGCAGACTCCAGCCATCTCCATTGTGCTGCGCCGAGTAGGGTACTATCAGGCGTTTCATGTATGCTGTAATCTAGCGTATAAAAATAGCGGGATCTGGGAGTTGCTGCTGTACTGTCATACAATCGTAAGTCATCTCGAAAAGTTCGATTATCTAATAATATTAGTTGGACTACTCTCCCATTTACTTGAATATATTCATCATGATAAATACCCTCATGCTTTCTACGCTCACTGGTTACAGGCTCCTCAAAAAAGTCTAAGAAAATTTCTTTCGACTCTTTCTTGAATGGATAATGACGGCCCGCATCATTTCTTCCAAAATCATGATCATCCCAAGTCGCCAAAAAACGAGTAGACTGTTTTAGTTTTTGAAAATAAGGTTGGGCAGCCCACCGTGCATACTTTGCTTTGAGCGTATCCATATTATCTGTATCGCCATAAATATTGTCACCTAAAAAAATAAAGAGGTCTGGCTTATAGGAAGCCGCTATCCCCAGTATTGGCTGAGGAATATCTTGATTGGCACACGAACCAAAGGCAATCGTGGTAAGTGGCACTTGGTTTTTTTGTTGGCATCCGCTGAAAACAACCATACTTAAGAGCAGCGGCAGAATAGAATAGAACGTTAATTTGTTAAAAAGCATCCTCTAAATTAAGCCCACAACCTAGTTTTACAGACCCAGTTGTGTCATCTTTTAATTACTTTTGCTCCTTCGGACCCTTAGCTCAGACGGTTAGAGCATCTGACTCATAATCAGAGGGTCGTTGGTTCGATCCCAACAGGGTCCACTTTTATATAAAATATTGATTATCAAATAATTAATTTTAATGAGGCATTTCTATCTTCTCGCTCTTACCATTCTTTCCTTTCAATTTGGAATTCAGGCGCAAGAAAAAACAGCTACAAAAAAGAAAGTAGACCTTTCTAACCGTCCCAGCGATCATTTAGTTATACAATTAGGATATACCAACTGGACTGGAGTTCCAGATACGATTGCGAAGGGTAAGTTTTCAAAAAGTTTCAACGTCTATTTCATGTTTGACTACCCTTTTAAAGGCAGTCCAAACATGAGTATCGGAGTAGGTGTTGGTGTAGGCACGGATCATCTTCAGTTTTCAAAAGTTAATGTGGGTATTAAAGAACTGGGGTCAGTTATGCCATTCACTAACGTGCGTGATACCAATCATTTTAAAAAGACAAAACTTGCTACCAGCTACGCAGAGTTGCCACTTGAATTACGCTACACAGCCAATCCAGAGAATGGCAAGGGTTTAAAGTTTGGACTTGGAGTTCGCGTTGGTGCTTTAATTAATGCACATACCAGAAACGTTACGCTTCAAAACAGAAATGGTAATCTAATTAATGATTACACAATGAAAGAGACCAGTACAAAATTTATTAATAAAACACGCTTTGTAGGTACATTCAGAGTGGGCTATGGTCGATTCTCCCTTTTCTCTAGCTATCAGCTCAATCCTACATTGAAAGATGGAACAGGTCCAACCGCCAGACCATTTACAGTAGGTCTGATGTTGAGCGGACTTTGATGTTGCGGGTATGATCGATAAGCGGAATAAGATTGAACAAGAAGAGAGAGCCGTTTTAGTCGGAGTTATTCAAAAAGATCAGACTGAAACACAAGTGAATGAATACTTGGATGAACTTGCATTTTTAGCAAGCACGGCGGGCGCGGTTACCGTCAAAACATTTACACAGAAATTACAACATCCCGACAGTAAAACATTTGTCGGGAAAGGAAAGCTCGAAGAGATTGCCCAATTTGTAGCTGGAAAAAATATTCGCGTTGTCATTTTTGACGATGAACTAAGTGGCGCACAAATCAACAATATTGAAAAGGTTATCAATGTAAAAACGATTGACCGAAGTGATTTGATTTTAGACATTTTCGCAAGACGCGCTAAAACTGCACAAGCCAAAGCACAGGTAGAACTGGCGCAATACCAATATATATTACCCCGCTTGCGAGGTATGTGGAAACACCTTGAGCGATTAGGAGGTGGTATCGGTACACGTGGCCCCGGTGAAACAGAGATTGAAACAGACCGACGAATTGTTCGTGATAAGATTTCTTTACTGCGCAAACGTTTGGCAGAAATAGATAAACAAGCTTATACACAGCGAAAAGAAAGAGGAGAATTTATTCGTGTAGCATTGGTAGGTTATACGAATGTGGGTAAGTCCACTATCATGAATATTCTCAGCAAACGTGATGTATTTGCAGAAAATAAATTATTCGCTACACTCGATACAACAACCAGTAAAGTAGTATTTGAGAACACTCCTTTTTTATTGAGCGATACGGTTGGATTCATTCGTAAACTCCCCCATCACCTGGTAGAGAGCTTTAAGAGTACACTAGATGAGGTAAAAGAAAGTGATATTCTTTTACATGTTGTTGATATCTCACATCCTAATTATGAAGACCAAATGAAAGTGGTCAACACTACCCTTGCTGAGTTAGGCTGCGCAGAAAAACCGATCATTACTGTTTTCAATAAAATGGATTTGTATGAAGAACGCACGTTTGATCAGTGGCTGGAAGAAGACGTCAAACAAACCATTTTAAAAGATCTGAAAAAGAGATGGGAAAACGAAACAGGTGCAACCTGCGTGTTTGTGTCTGCTACTCGAAAAAGAGAAATTGACGGACTGCGATCCAATTTACTTCAACAAGTTCGCGCATTATACATTAAACGCTACCCCTACAAAACCGGCTACCATTCTTATGAGTCCTATACCGAGGGAATTTGAATGGCACTTGATTAGCGCCGATCCCGAATCCCTTTTACAAAACGGGACCGAGATTGTGGAAGTCAACGTAGCTGACAAAAAAATATGTATTACAAAGTGGCAAGAGAAATGGATGGCATTCCAAGCCCTTTGTCCTCATGCCGGCGCCCCCCTGAAAGAAGGATATATAGATAGTAAGGGGAATGTTGTTTGCCCTCTTCATCATTATAAGTTTTGCTTGTCCACTGGCCGAAACTGTACCGGCCAAGGCTATGACATGCGGATATACCCTTTAGAAGTCAGGCCCGAAGGGCTTTTTTTAGGGATTCGAAAAGAGGGACCAAAATGAGGCAATTTGTGCTATCAACTTCCCGAAAATCCTTATTTTTGCTCCCCGCTTTTGTGGCTTAGCCCAAAAGCGAAATGTCGAACAGACACTCCTCCTTAGCTCAGTTGGTTAGAGCATCTGACTGTTAATCAGAGGGTCGCTGGTTCAAGTCCAGCAGGGGGAGCTGAAAATCAAGCAGTTATGAGTTTTGGCTCGTAGCTGCTTTTTTATTTGCACCAAAATTTGCACCAAAAAATGACCTTAAATTGTGTAATCAATTTTTAAACATCATTTAATCATGCCAGTAAGAACAGTTCACCAATACATTGACGTGTATAGTCCCAGAAAATTGGATAAGCGACTAATTATTGGAACAATTCATCCACATGTAACTGAAAACTTTAATATGCCATTTTTTTATGGCAACATTGGTAGCTTTTGGGAGATTCTCCAAGGAGCATTCCCTCAACA
>JBEDEC010000044.1:0-8071 GCA_041175905.1 Bacteroidota bacterium | reverse complement strand
GCCTCCTCCAAACTCCCACTGAAACAATGAAAAACGCCTCTTAGCGCACTGTTTTTATATTCTTTCAACACCCGCACGCAGTCTAGGGTCGACTGACGAGAATGAATGACAATTGGAACATTTTTTTCTAAGGCCCATTCAATTTGAATTCGAAAAGCCTCGTACTGCTCCTTTTCAAAAGTACGATCCCAATAAAAATCCAACCCAATTTCTCCAACGGCTACAAAATTTCTTTTGTCCCAATATTGTTGTGCAATGGCAAGCTCCTCTTGATAATTTTCTTTAATTGAACAAGGGTGAACACCCATCATTGCTTTACACCACGGAAAATCCGTTTCCATCTGTAATAGAGAAGTATGAGTAGACGAATCGATTGCCGGAAGAAAAATCTTTTCAATACCCGCTTGTTTTGCTCTGTCGAGCATCATACTCCTATCCAATTCAAACTCAGCTAAATATAAATGAGCATGGGTGTCGATTAGTGGATACATATGCTGCAAAACTCAGAAAAAAATGACGCATTAAACTAAAAAGAATTTCCGCAATCCAAAAAGTCTACCTTTAACTCTCAAATGATCAAGTATGAAAAAGACTAGCCTATCGAAAGCGCTATTGCTGGTTTCAACGTTGGCAATAAGTATCGTTGCCTGTCAAAAAGAAAAAAGTAACACGCAAGACCCTGTTGAGCAGTATGAGATGAGTGTCTCAAAACTTTCAAGCGAGTCAGACACTGAAGCTGAAATAATCTATGATGGCATTTTTGACGATGCAATGGGCGTCAATGATGAAGTGGGAATGGGGGGAATGGGAATTTTTGGAAGACTGAATGCATGCCCCACCGTAATTGTTACCAGACCTAATGCCCCTGCACCTTTTCCGGTTAGAATTGTACTAGATTTTGGTACAGGATGCGTTGCCAGAGATGGACATTACCGTAAAGGGAAAATTATTCATGTTTATACGAACAGATTAATTATTCCAAATGCGGTTGCTGAAACTGCGTTTGAAAACTTTTATTTTGATAGCACCAAAGTGGAAGGTACCATGCGTATAAAAAATACTACGGAAATGACCACTGGACCTCGCTTTCAAATCAATGTCAACAACGGAAAACTTACTAGACCAAACGGGAATTTTATTTCTTGGAATAGTGAAAAGGTACGAACACAGATTGAAGGAGTTCTAACCCCTTTACCGATTGATGACGCTTTTAAAATCACAGGAGGAGCACGCGGACAAGTGAAAAGAGACACAACGTTGGTAGGATGGAATGCAACTATTGTTGAGCCCCTACTACGTCGTAATAACTGCCGGTGGATCGTAAAAGGTTCCGTAAGAACCGTACGAGAAAATACCAATACGGGTACACGCTATGCTGGATTGATCGATTATGGAACTGGAACTTGTGACAACACTGCAACTGTCACTATTAACGGAGTGACCTACACTATTACACTCCCGTAAGTTGTAGGTTAAAACTATTTTAAACCCGGATTAGAGATCCGGGTTTTTTTATGGTAAAGATTTAAATGTATACCCATTTTTTATTCCGAACTCTAACAAAAGCGGTAATAAACCAGCTAATCGATCCCACGCTTTCTGACTGTCATGTAAAACAATAATTGATCCTGGTCGAATAGTTTGTGTACAAAATCGAAAACAAGTAGTTACATCCAATTGCGTATCAAAATCACAACTTAAAACATCCCACATTACTATTTGCGCATCAGCGGGCATGTCCTTAAAAATTGCCTTTGCATAGGACCAAGGCAAGCGACCATAGGGAGGACGAAAAAGATTGCTCTTAATCAATGCAGCTGCATGCTTTACGTCGTTCCGATAATTCGACTGGGAAGTTTTCCATGCATTCAAATGTTGATAGGTATGATTACCCACCCTATGCCCGCTCTCTAAAATTTTTTCATAGATAAATGGATACTCAGCTACTCTATTGCCGATACAAAAAAAACTAGCTTTTGCATTAAAATTGGCCAATTGGGATAAAACAAAGGGGGTAATAGTTGGATGCGGTCCATCATCAAAGGTTAGATAAAGACTACGCTCTCTTGCATCCATTCGCCATAAACGCTTGGGGTAAAGGCTACGAACCAAGGAGGGTGGTTGAATGAACGGATGATACATCATCGACAAAGATAGTGGCAGTGGTTATCTTTGCACAATGAGTAAGAAGGTCCGTGTTCGATTTGCACCCAGCCCAACGGGAGGCTTACATTTAGGAGGAGTTAGAACCGTGTTATACAATTATCTCTTTGCGAAAAAACACGGGGGTGATTTTATCGTCCGTATCGAGGATACCGATCAGAGTCGATATGTCCCCGGTGCCGAGGAATATATTTTTGATTGTCTGCGTTGGTGTGGACTAGAACCTGACGAAAGCGCACAACATGGTGGACTAGTTGGGCCTTATAGACAAAGTGAACGAAAGGCCCTGTATAAAAAATATGCACAACAATTAGTTGACCAAGGACAGGCTTATTATGCATTTGATACGCCAGTAGAGTTGGAGCAAATGCGGGAAAAAAATAAAACGACCGAAAATCCATCGCCACAATATGATCAGCATCTGCGTAATAAAATGCGCAACTCACTTACGCTCACAGAAGCCGAGGTAAAAACCTTATTGGATCAAAACACCCCGCATGTTATCCGTATTAAAATGCCAGAGGGAAAGACATTGAGTTTTACCGACATGATTAGAGGAGAAGTTTCCTTTGACACTTCAACAGTAGATGACAAAGTTTTGCTCAAGGCAGACGGAATGCCCACCTATCATTTAGCTGTGGTAGTAGACGATTATCTCATGAAAATTACACATGCTTTTCGAGGTGAGGAATGGCTCCCCTCCGCTCCTGTTCATTTATTAGTGTGGCAATATTTATTTGGCTGGGAACATATGCCACAGTGGGCGCACTTTCCTCTTATTCTTGGGCCCACAGGTAAACTGAGCAAAAGAGATGGAGCAAAATATGGGTTTCCGGTATTTGCAATGAATTGGCAGGATCCAAAATCAGGAGAGCTAACAGAGGGATTTAAAGAAAAAGGATTTTTGCCAGAAGCATTTGTCAATTTACTAGCCTTGCTAGGTTGGAATGAAGGAACAGAAAAAGAAATATACTCGATAGATGAATTAATTAATGCTTTTTCTATGGAGCGCGTGCATAGTAGTGGCGCAAAGTTTGATTTTGAAAAAGCAAAATGGTTCAATCACGAATGGATCAAAAAAAGTTCTGCTAGTCGATTACTTCCCTTGGTTCGCAATCAATTTGAAAAGGCAAATCTTGTTGTTGCAGATACGGATCGATTAGAAAAAGTAATTGATTTGGTAAAGGAGCGTTGCACATTACTTTCAGATTTTGTAGAACAAAGTCGTTTCTTTTTTGAAAGACCTGACCAAATTGATACAGCCTCTATTTTATCAAAATGGTCACCAGAAAAAGAAGCCTTTTTTTCAAGCCTGATCCATTACTATGAACAAACGCATCAATGGACAGCGCAGGAATTAGAGAAAATCTTGAAAGATTTGGCCTTGAGCCAATCATTAAAAGTGGGTGAACTGATGCTACCACTTCGCATAATGCTAGTAGGTGGCAAATTTGGTCCAGGTGTTTTTGATATTGCAGCCTTACTAGGTCAACAAGAAACCCTCCAACGACTAGTTCAGGCAAAGCAGTTAATTTTGAAAGGAATTTAAGTGATGAAAAGACCTGTACGAGTATTAGTAGCTAAAGTGGGTCTCGACGGACATGACCGTGGAGCGAAAGTAATTGCGACTGCATTACGGGATGCGGGGATGGAAGTAATTTATACCGGTCTACGACAAACTCCTGAAATGGTCGTGAATACAGCCCTCCAAGAAGACGTGGATGCGATTGGTATTTCAATTTTATCAGGTGCGCATAATACTGTGTTTCCAAAAATCATTGCCCTGCTAAAAGAAAAAGGATTGAATGACGTACTCCTCACTGGGGGTGGTATTATTCCAGAGGAAGACGCAACAGCACTACAACAACTTGGAGTAGGCAAACTATTCCACCCAGGAACAGGTACACAAGAAATTGCATCCTACATACGGGAGTGGGCACAAACACACCGATCTTAAAAAGCACAACTATGAATAACTGGGGTAGCTATCAAACACTAGTGGGACAGCTGGAAGAAGGTATTTTGATTGTAACCATCAACCGGCCTGATAAAATGAATGCATTGAACAAAACGGTGCTAGAAGAGCTGGAACACGCTTTTGCTCAACTTAAATTAGATGTAGCTGTTAGAGGTGTCATCATTACGGGTAGCGGGGAAAAAGCATTTGTAGCTGGCGCTGACATTAGTGAATTTAAAGGGCTCGATAAATCCATTGCAATGGAGATGGCCGCACGTGGACAGCGAATCTTTGAGCACATCGAAAAAAGTACCAAGCCTGTGATTGCAGCAGTAAATGGATTTGCACTAGGAGGCGGCTGTGAATTAGCCATGGCTTGTCATATTCGAATTGCCACCGAGCAGGCAAAATTTGGGCAGCCCGAAGTTAATCTGGGACTCATACCCGGCTATGGCGGAACACAGCGGTTGACGCAGTTGGTTGGAAGAGGAAAAGCGCTTGAATTGATGATGAGTGGAAATATGTTGGATGCAACAGGTGCACTCCAATGGGGACTGGCTAATCAAGTAGTACCTGCTGAAAAATTAATAGAAGAGAGCAAGAAACTATTACAAACCATTCTTTCAAAAGGACCTGAGGCAGTTGCCCGAGTCATAGAGGCGGTTGATGCCTGTTTTGACAAGACTAAAAATGGTTATACCGAAGAGGTACGCTTATTTGGCGATTGTTTTGGATCAGCAGAAATGCAAGAAGGCGTCAGTGCTTTTCTGGAAAAAAGAAAGCCCAAGTTCAACTAACTTTGCAGGGCAAATAATCCAACCAGCATGGAATACAGAATTGAAAAAGACACCATGGGGGAAGTAAAAGTCCCTCTGCAAGCTTATTATGGTGCACAGACTCAACGCAGTATAGATAATTTCAGAATTGCACAGGATATCAATAAGATGCCCAAAGAAATTATCCGGGCTTTTGCACACCTGAAAAAAGCTGCTGCCCTAACAAATAAGGAAGCAGGTGTATTGCCCGCTAATAAAGTTAGTTTAATTGGCAAAGTGTGTGATGAAATTTTGCAAGGCAAATTAGATGACTACTTTCCATTAGTTGTTTGGCAAACAGGTAGCGGAACACAGAGTAATATGAATGTCAACGAAGTGATTGCCTATCGAGGACATGTACTCAAAGGTGGAAAGCTAACTGACAAAGAAAAGTTTTTACATCCGAATGACGATGTAAACAAATCACAATCTTCTAACGATACTTTTCCTACGGCAATGCATATTGCTGCTTACACCATTTTAGTAGAGACAACAATCCCTGGTATTAAAAAACTCAGAGATACACTGGCTAAAAAAAGTAAGCAGTATATGAAGGTTGTCAAAATAGGACGTACCCATTTTATGGATGCGACACCTTTGACAGTGGGACAAGAGTTCAGTGGTTATGTATCGCAACTAGATCATGGACTAAAAGCCATCAAAAACTCACTCGAGCATTTACGTGAATTAGCACTGGGAGGTACCGCAGTTGGAACAGGAATCAATACACCCAAAGACTATGATAAAAACGTAGCCAAGCATATTGCACAGTTAACAGGTCTTCCTTTCAAAACAGCTGCCAATAAATTTGAAGCATTAGCTGCACATGATGCCATTGTAGAAGCACATGGTGCATTAAAAACAGTTGCGGTAAGTCTAATGAAAATTGCCAATGATATTCGCATGCTCTCTTCGGGTCCCCGCAGTGGTATTGGCGAGTTATTTATTCCAGATAATGAACCTGGTTCTTCCATTATGCCAGGAAAGGTAAACCCCACACAGTGCGAAGCGCTCACCATGATTGCAGCGCAGGTCTTAGGAAATGATGTAGCCATCAATATTGGAGGCGCTTCTGGACATTTTGAACTCAACGTGTTTAAGCCTGTCATGATTTATAACTTTTTACATAGTGCCCGATTAATTGGAGATGGTTGTGTTTCTTTCAATGATAAATGTGCCGTAGGAATTGAACCTATTCATGCGAATATCAAAAAGCATGTAGATAATTCTCTCATGCTAGTTACTGCACTTAATACAAAAATTGGCTATTATAAAGCTGCAGAAATTGCCCAGAAAGCGCATAAACAAGGAACTACTTTAAAAGAAATGGCCATACAATTAGGATATGTTACTGCCGAACAATTTGACGAATGGGTACGTCCTGAAAAAATGGTTGGAAAGCTCGGATAATCATGTCAAGAAAAACAACTGTCATAGGTCTCATCCTGCTGATTTTATTGGCCGATCAGGGATTGAAGTTTTGGATTAAACTAAACTATCCTACAGGAGAAGTGCTACGTGTATTAGGTTGGAATTGGTTTCGTTTGCATTTTATCGAAAACCCTGGTATGGCGTGGGGCTGGAAATTTGGAAATGAAATTGGTAAGGTCATTCTAACCCTCTTTCGTTTGTGTGCTGTGTTAATCGGAACCTGGTATATCGGAAAATTCATTCGGGAAAAATACTCCATGGGCTTTTTGATTTGTGCTGCACTTATCTATGCAGGTGCAGCAGGTAATTTGATCGATAGTCTTTTTTACGGAATGATTTTTGACAAAGGACTTCACTATAGCACCGTGTTACATGACTATATTGGCTATACAGGTGTGGCACAACTAGGGGAAAAAGGATATGGCGCCTTTTTACATGGAAGCGTGGTAGATATGCTCTATTTCCCAATGGTACAAGGAAATTTTCCAAGCTGGTTACCTATTATTGGAGGTGACTCTTTTGAATTTTTCAGTCCCATTTTCAATATTGCCGATGCATCTATTTCTGTTGGTGTCATTACGTTATTTCTTTTTCAACAAAAACTAGTGAAAAAAGAAGAAGCAACTCCACCTGTTACAGGCACAACCAACACCAATGTGTCGGATCAAAGTCAGATTTTTTAATTACTCTTGAAAATAGACACGTTTGACTCGTTGAGAAATTCCTGTTAGAATTTCATAGGGAATCGTACTCGCCCATTTAGCCACTTCTTGCACGGATAACTCTTTTCCAAATAGAATTACGTCATCGCCTTCGTGCACATGCTCAATGGCGGTTACATCAATCATAAACATATCCATACAGATCGTTCCCACAATTGGGGCACGTTTACCTCTTACCACCACCTGCCCCACCCCGTTACCTAGCTGACGGGGGTAACCATCCGCATAACCCAGACGTACAGTAGCAATGATAGCATCGCTATTTAGTATTGTTTTGCGGTTATAACTAATGGAGCTTCCCGCAGAAACTTTTTTTACTTGCGCTATGGTGGAACGAAGTGTTATTGCCGGCAGCAACGATTGAATGGTAGAGCTCTCTACACCATATAAACCAATCCCAACGCGTACCATATCCATAGAAAATGAAGGATGACGAAGGGCGGCTGCAGAATTAGCAATATGTTTTAAGAAGGAGCAATTGAGTTGTTGACTCAATTTATTAGTTACAGATTGATAAATTGAAAATTGCTGAAATGTAAAAGGATCAGAAGTAGGATCTTCGCTGGCAGCTAAATGAGAAAAAACGGATTGAATAGAAAAACTAGACGTAGAACTCAAATAAGTAATCAATGTGGGAATTTCTTTTTCTGAAAAACCAAGTCGATTCATTCCTGTTTCAATTTCCAAATGAACGGGGTAGGATTGAATTCCCTGTTTTTGTAAATAAGAATCAAACGCCTGGAGAATTGAGAAACAAAATAAAACGGGCTCCAGTTGATTTTCAATAATAGCATCAAAGACGGGCTCTTCTGTATTCATCACCATGATAGGCTTAGTAATACCAACCTGACGCAATGAAATACCCTCATCTGCATAGGCGACACCAAAATAATCAACTCCCTGAAATTGCAATACTTGGGCGATTTCTGAAGCGCCGCTGCCGTAGGCAAATGCTTTTACCATAGCCATTAAGCGGGTGCCCA